>CAYXUT010000218.1:0-4781 GCA_964468005.1 uncultured Magnetovibrio sp.
TTTCGCTGATTTGTAGGTAATCCTAACTTTCGGCTCAAGCGTGAGCCGTTGCCATCCCGAAGATGGCGATCAAAAAACCAAGAGCTTTCAAACTGTTCATCAATGTCTCCATAGTTGGTGAGGGGGAAGCCTCGTAACCGGCGATCCTTGCGGGTTACAAATGTTCGCCTCAAAAAATTACCCGTAAACTATGTTTTGTCTAAGTTAAAAAAGATTCTATGCGTGAGAAAAGGCTTTCTTCTACCGTGATGCCATTCCGATCGCACAGAGAACGATTCAAACGCCGCTGGCTACCGGGCAAGCGCGCACCCGGCTGGTCGTTAATAGCCTGTGCAAGATCACTCACCCGAGTACCGAAGGCACCACCGGAAAAATGATCGGGCGAAATAGCGAGAAAGAACTGTCCGGTCCGCGGCGGCCCTCCAGCAGTGCCGGCGAACGCGCTCGCATCCCTGCCAAGGGTAGCTCCGGCCAGCGCAGCAGCGAAAGTTTCCACCATCAATCCAGCGCCGAACCCTTTGTGACCGCCGTTCGGGACCATACTGCCCATTAGCGCCTTTTCTGCGTCAGTAGTCATATTGCCTTCGGCATCAAGGGCCCAGCCCGACGGAATGGGTTTGCCGGCCCTAGCATGCATCATGATTTCGCTTTTGGCGACGACGCTTGCCGACTGATCGATGGTGAAAGCGACACTCCCGGCTCCATCGGGAACGGCAAGGGCAAATGGATTGGTTCCGATGACCGGCGTGGTCCCGCCAACCGGAGCGATCGAGGCGGGTGCATTGGTGAAGCCGAGGCCGACCAGGCCACATTCAGCCAGTTTTTCAACGTGATACCCGAGAACCCCGCAATTATATGAATTTCGTACCGCCAGTCCTGCGATCCCAGCGTCACGGGCCAACCGCACCAAATCCTCGAAACCTGCATCGATAGCTGGATGGGCAAAACCGCAACCTGCATCGACGACGACGGCTGAGCTTGAAGGTCGCTCGACTTGCGGAACCGCCGACCCCACCACTTTACCGCATTGCACGTGCTCACAATAAACCGGCACGTAAATGAGGCCGTGGCTGTGGATCCCATCTCGCTCTGCGGCCGTCACGGCTCGGGCTAAAGAAGCGGCGGAATCAGCCCGTGTTCCCGCTCCCTCCAGTGCGCCGCGAGCAAGATCCTCAGCTTCAGTCAGCGTCAGATTTCGTATCGTCATCGCTCCCCTCAGTCAGTATCGACCAATCCGGCACCGGCGCCGGCGACAAGAGATCGCTCACTTGAAGGCACTAGACAACGTTGGAACAAGTTGATCAATCCAGTCCAAGCTTCTGCATCGACCATAACACCTTCCTGGGCGATTTTGCATGCTTCAATTTTCAAATCGGCCGCATGCAAACGATAGCCGACCGACCAGTCCGTTGGTTCCCGAAGATAGGAATCCATTAGGACAACATCGACCGGTCCCGCGTCCTCAAGCGTTTCCCTATCAATGGCTTCCAAATCAGCATTGTCGCCCACGGCAAAGGAAACACGCGCACCCGGCCATTCGAGAACGCAGGCGCTGACCGGGGTCGACGCCAGGACAGCCGCAACCAACAGTGGATGATCGACGTTCCTTGCCTTTAGTGCTGACTTGCCGTCCCGCCGCAATTGACCGAAATCTGCCAGCGCCGGCCCTGCAAATAACGCCGAGAGACCGTCTTGGCCGTAAAACATAAGGTCGGTGCCTTCCTCCGCAACGGCAATACGGCTGCGATCGGGTCGGCAGTCCAGAAGGTTCAGACTGGATAGTGTCGCCGGCATCGGATCGATGCCAAGTCGTGTCGCCCACTTGATAGCGTCCGCAAAATCTTCGGCGATCCCAAACGGGGCCCCCACGCCAACTGCGCCACGGGTCACAAAAAAGCCGATTTCATTTAAAGATACGGCCAAGGTATCGCAGGTCATGACGTGACCATCGGTTTAACCGGGAAGGCCCAATCGTCGGCCTTGGCCTGGTCGAGTTCGTCCGGCATCGGCGCGCCTTGAAACATCGTGATTCGGGTCCAAAGGTCCGATTTGGGGTCGAATTTCGAAGCACCAAAAAAGGCGAGTTTAAAACGCAACAGATCGATCGGACGCACGTTGGACGCGATAAGGCTATCGTGGATCTCTCCGTAAGGAAAGTGTTCAGTCATCTGAACACGACGCACGAGATGGCGAAACTCGGGATGATCCAGAAGAAAGACGGCGACACTGGTGGATGGGATCACGTTAGCGAGTTCATTTTCAAGCGCCGCGATATCCCGGCCGAAGGCGAGAGGCATTTCCAACTCCGCGCCTGGCTCAGTATAGCGATCGCTAAATCGAGGCTCCAATTTGTCCTCTGAGTAATACCAGAAGTACTGTTGCTCTTCAGGAATATCATAATCGCGCGCAAGCGCCCAGACGTACCGGTTTTGAATCGACGCCCGAAGGTCCGCAACTGTCATAGAGGGCTCAAGACGCCCCGAATGGTCCGCGTACATGGTCTCGGCTAGGTCGTCAACAAGCTTTCCGTGCGGCTCCAGAAGTAGACTTACGATGAGTTCTTGACCCTCAAGCGAATAGCTATCTTCGGCAATTAGGTAAAGCGCGTCCCAAGGTCGCTCACCAGAAAGGACGTCGGCATTTGATAAATGGTGTTCGAAGTCGGCCATCTCGCTTCTCAGGGTAACAATTCGGTCCTCTTGGGTTTCGTCGTCGACCGACCATTCATCTAGGTGGCGACGCAGGCGCTCGATAAGATGGCGCAATTCATTGTATTGTTCCGACGTTGCGGCCTTCAAGTTCCGAACCCGAGCCAGGGCGGTTTCGCGAGCCATGACCCAATTGTTGACGAGTACCGGATATTTAGCGAGGAAAGGCGCCATGCCAAGTCCAGTCGCATTGCCGACCCCCATGAACCTCTTGATTGCTGAGTTGAGCGCCACAGCCTTTGAACCGCCGCGGGACTGTGCCACATGTTCGACGAGATCGATGGTGAACCAGCGGATGAGATAGACTTCGAGCATTTCAGCCTGAAAGGCGCCACGGGTCTCCGGGCGCTCGGCGATCCGCGCGCGGTCGGCGCAGCCAAATTTACCACTACCATACACGGCCGTGGTGCGCATGAGATATCCGACATCGGCCAGAAAATCGATATTTGGTTGCCGACCGGCGGCCAGTGCATCTACGACATGTTCGAAGGTGCGAAGGCTCTTGTTGGCCCGTGCCAGCGAAAGTTCGTTAGCGGTGTAACGGCCTGCTTCCTGTTTTGGTGTGTTTTCTGCCAAACGAGCGAGATCCGCGTCGGAGGGAACGCCGTCGAACAAGTTGAATGTGGCGTCCCAGGCTTCGGCGATCACTCGATCCGTACGCTGATCGGGCTCCAACGCCTGGGTAAAAGCGATCAGGGAGAGCGTGCGTTCCGGCGCATGAACGGCGTAGACAGACGTGCCGTAGCCATCGGCATCGACGTCGAAACGTAATCGTTCGAAACTCCAGTTTTCTTTGGCCATGCGGCGGACAAGGCTGCGCATGAAGCTCAACCGGGTCTGGTGAGAGGCTCCCATACGGGCCAACCGCATAACTTGTTCCGGCGGTCGAAGTTCTATCAGCCATGCCCCCCTTCGGCGACGAATGACCGCTCGAAGAAATTGAGCCAGTTGCCGCCGGCGATACCGGCGACATCATCATCTGAAAATCCTACGGCGCGCAACCCGTCGAGAATTCCGCCAAAATCCCGATTGTCGTAAAACCATGTCGGCTGGTTGGGAAATCCGGGAGCATCGGCTGTGCCCTCACCAAAGTCGGTATCGCGAGCCCAAGTTCCGTTACGCATCCAGGCAACGACACTGTCTGGCTGATTCTGACAGAGGTCCGATCCGAAGCCGATATGCTCCGTACCCATCGCGTCGGCGGCGCGCGCCACCATGACGCAAAAATCATCAAGCCTGCAGTTGCTCCCGTTTTTCAGGTGGTGCGGATAAAGAGAGAAGCCGAGCATGCCACCACTTTCGGTTAACGCCTTCAGTAAGATGTCAGATTTGTTACGCATGGCTGGATGCCAAGATGCTGGGTTTGCGTGCGTGACGGCGATTGGTCGGTCGGAAATCTCAATAGCTTCCAGCGTCGACCGTTCGGCCGAATGGCTCATGTCAATGACAAGCCCGACACGGTTCATTTCCCGAATGACTTGACGGCCCATGCGGGTGATACCCGGGTCCTCGGCTTCGTAGCAGCCTGTGGCCAACAAGCTTTGGTTGTTGTAACTGAGTTGCATGAAACGCGCTCCCAGTTGGTGACAGACTTCGACGAGCCCGATGTCGTCCTCAATGGGTGAACTGTTCTGAAAACCGAAAATAATTGCTGTTTTTCCTACGGCATAGGCATGCCGGACATCTTCCGCCGAACGCCCGGGAACAATTAGGTCGGAGAACGCCTCGAACCGCCGGTTCCAGACAGTAATGTTTTCGATTGTTTCTCGAAAATCCTCATGATAGCAAATGGTCACGTGGACAGCCGCGACGCCGCCAGCATTCATTTGCTGGAAGATTTTCTTAGACCAGGAACTGTATTGCAGACAATCGATAATCAAAGGTCGGGTGGTCACCACCGTTTGTCTCAGTTTGCTTCGACAGCGTAAAAATAAGAGCACTCGGCGTGCGCGCAGAATTCGGCCACAAAAGAAATGAAAAACTGGTCTGATCGGTGAACGTCTCCCACATCGCTCGCACATTGTCCAGACTCCATTTGCGCATAGTTGTCGATGACACGAAAAGTGTCCGACG
>CAYXUT010000219.1:0-4705 GCA_964468005.1 uncultured Magnetovibrio sp.
CGCTTTGGCAACCCTCGGCCTCATTGATGGAGAATAAAGGTTGTCCCATCGCCGAGAACCAGGTGCCGTCAACAAAGGAACCCGCCCCCTATATGCACATCTTCTTGGATGCTGGCAGTGGCAATATCCTGGCTTTTTTCGAACGCCCGAACAGCCCGGATATGGGTAAGGATCCGAACACACCAGAATGGGTGCAGCACATTGCCTTCGAAGTAGAAAGCCTGAAAGTCCTCACCGAAACCAAGGCCCGGCTGGAGGCCAACGGCATTGACGTCGTCGGCATCACCAATCACACCATTTTCAAGTCCATTTATTTCTTCGATCCCAACGGCCACCGTATAGAGTTGGCAACCAACACCAACACGCCGGAAATGAGCGGCGAACTTGACAACGTGAAGTGGGACATGCTGAACGAATGGTCGAAAACCAAGATCGCGCCGGAGCACGCGCGTTGGATGCACAGCGGCACCTTCGATTGAAGGCTAGATAGACAGGAGCTCCAGGGATGAAGACGACACCTTCGCCGGCCCAAACGGTCGTTCTAATGGCATAACCATGATTCTGAAAAACTGGGACATGGCCACCGATGTCGTCTGCGTCGGCTATGGCGGTGCCGGTGTGGCCACGGCGGTAACGGCACACGATCTGGGCTCGGAAGTATTGATCTTGGAAAAGGCGCCCGAAGGCCACGAAGGCGGGAATACCCGAATCGCAGCGCAAGGTTACCTCAATACCTCTTCGGCTGATAAAGCCGCCGCCTACTTGGACGCGCTCTGCGGCCCCTATAAAGTGCCCGATGAGATGATCCGCGTGTGGGCCGAGGAAATGTGTCTCAATAACTATTGGCTTAAGGGCCTCGGCGGCGACCCACAGGAACACCAACACCCGCCCGACGGCATCGAGTTTCCTGAACTGCCGGGATCCGACTGTGCTCACAAGTTCCACGACGGGCCAACCTACGGCTATTCCTTCACCTGGAAGCGCTTTGATAGCCTGGTCAAGGAACGCCCAATCCCAATTCATTTCGAGGCACCGGGCCGCGAACTAATCCAGGATCCGGCAACGGGCGCGGTCATCGGCGTCTGCGCAGAACGGGCCGGCAAGCCGCTGTACATCAAGGCACGCAAGGCCGTAGTGCTAACCTGCGGCGGCTTCGAGAACAACCAGCAGATGATCCGCGACTATCTACCGGGTATTCCTTATTGTTATCCGTCAGGCACACCCTACAACGAGGGCGACGGCATTTCTATGGCTCTCGCGGCAGGCGCCGATCTGTGGCACATGAACAATTTCGCCGGTCCCTCCATGGCGCTCAAGGTTCCAGAATTTCCCGCGGCCATGTCCTTGCAGGCGCTGCATTTCTCCAAAGAATTTCCAGGCGGCATGATCGTCGTTGGGCAAGACGGCAAACGCTTCTGTGACGAGAAGTACAAGACTCGCCATGGCAAAGTGCCTTTTAATGGCTCCTGGCGGCCAATGCAGGTGCCCTGTCCCATGTATATGGTGTTTGACCAACACATGATGTCCGCCGCACCGCTCTACAAGAAAGAACCCAACCGAGGTTGGACCCCGATCATGGAGCGCTACGACTGGAGCGATGACAACAGCGCCGAGGTGGGGCGGGGCTGGATAAAGCAAAGTGAGACGATTGAAGCACTGGCCGTCACCATCGGCCTCAATCCCGAAGCACTCGCTGAAACGGTGACACGTTGGAACGGGATGGTAGATGTCGACCAAGATAATGACTTCGGGCGGCAACTGATGCTCAATGCGTTTGGTAACGGGCCTTATTATGCGGTCGAGCTCTCGCCATCGATGATCAACACCCAAGGCGGACCCAGACGCAACGAAAAAGCCGAGGTTCTCAAGCCCGACGGAACACCAATCCCGCGCTTGTACAGTGCCGGCGAGCTTGGCTCGATTTATAGCTATCTTTACCAGGGCACCGGCAACATTGGCGAATGTTTGGTGTTTGGGCGTATAGCGGGACGAAACGCGGCAGCCGAAGCTCGCTGGTCAGCGTGAACCTCGTTCACGCCACGAGGTGCAGGATTGCCTAAATCGTGACGAAAGAAGCCACGGTTGCGACCAGAAGCTTGTAAGCGCTTTCCTGCTCCATGCCGTAACGACTGCCGATAATCGGATAGATAGCTAGCATCGGCGCGGCAGCAATTATGATGGCGGAGACCTGCAGCTAAAGCTGTCTAGCGCTCCTCCACTCCACTATTCGAGAAGGACGCCAGCTCCTAAACCGATAAGGTGGCGGACTCGCTTGGTGGCTACCAGGACGAGACTGTCTCCTTCCTGCCGGACGACTGTGGTGTCGGCGGCTATAATTCGGTGGCAACTGGCAAGGCGGTTGCGTACGGCCTATTAGGCCGCTTGTGGGGCGCTTCTAAAGGGTCTTTCTGGGGTGTGGCCGCTGGAGACCCGATAGAGGGCTTAGCTTATATAAGTTTATCGTTTATTTTAATTACATCGGAGAATATGCAATTATTAATAAGCTGAAACACAGCATGGTTTCTGGTTAGATCAAGGTAGTTCCAAAGGTCATAAGCCATCTAGATTCTCAAACTTACGGAGAGGGTATAATGTCAAATATAAATTATGGGGTAATAACATCAGCAACCTGTGATCCATCCTATCGGGATACAGCATTTGATTTGATGGGCACATTTGCACAGGAGTTAAAAGAGCAGGCTGGTGCGGAAATAGTCCGATACGGTTACTTCGGGACGGGGTCTGATGCAGGAGCTTTAGTCTTTACGCAACTTTATCAGGATTTGAGCGGATTTGATACAGCACAGGAAGTTTATGGAGGATCCGGTGCATATAAGTCTCTTATTCAGAGTGGAAAAGTAAACGTTATTTTGCGGAACATAGTTAAAATAATACCGATCAAATTCAACGCAAATTCCCAACCAAATCCCAAATACATGGTTTTTACTAAAGCGGCTATAGATCCTGAAAATAGAGATGCCGCGATTGATCATCTTTCACAAGTGGCCCATATTTTTTCTGACAATGGTGCGTTAACCTTGCGTTATGGTCAGTTAATAACTGGGAGTAACGTAGGCCAATATTTGGTCGCCGTAACCTATCCTTCACTGGACGCAATTGAACAAACGTATGACGTTCTTAATGAAAATCAGGTATTCAGAAATTTAGTTACAATTGCTGACGTAAATCGCCGAGAAATTGTTCGTTTAATGTCCTAAACCTCTACAACTTCGAACAACGCTATGCTAATTAGGCTCCAAACATACACGGCAGATGAATCAAAAGTATATCCACCGTTTTCCGATAGGGTTGTCATCGTTGGGGTCTATTGGCTGCTGGTGCGATGGCGTTATTAGGTAAATAAATTCTATAAAATCCACCGCACCGTCGTATAGATCCATATACCCCCCTGGTGGCCCCATCGCCCGGGTTCATCTTGGATCCGCGCACGCACGCCGTACGGACACATCGGTTTATAATGATCAAATCAGGGCTTCAAATGAAGATTAATGTCTACTAGATGTCTATTATCTAGATTTCATAAAGCTCAAGAGGCCAACCATCGCTATCTAACTATTTGATTTATATGGTTTAATATGTTGTTATTTGATGCCAACTAAACTTGCTGTCCTATGTAGCGCTTTTCCGGCGATAAGCTTGGTATTGAGTTTCGCCTTTTCCAAGCTGGCCGCAGCGCAATTCACACAGACACCTACTGTATATGATGTCGTATCTCCGCCAACTTGCTCAAACAATAAAGGAGAGACGGTCCATTTCATTGAGACTAGTAGGGGACGGCCAGAGATATCGGCCGGAATGGCTATTCGAGATAGAGATGGAAAACCAGTAGTTTATAGATCTAACTATGCTGCCAGCCCACCTGAATTTCAGAGTTTCGTGGATAGACATGAATGCGCCCATCACCAGACCGGAGATGTTGACCGCCCACATCCACCTAGAAACAGTTCCGAACATTTGATGAATGAAAGCATTAGCGATTGTATTGCAATCTTACGTATGCGTGACGAAGAAGCTTATAACCGCGCAGCGTTTGATAGGGTCACCGCTGCAATACGTGATGTTATGGAAAAAATCGGGTTTCCCGAAATCAGCATCAGCAGCCGCATCCGCAATATAAAAAATTGCTACATGAATTACGGTTCGCCGCAGGATTTCGTCAACGGAGTTTTGAGAAATAGAGGACTGCTGTAGCGGGACGAATCGAAAGCGGTTCGCTTGTCGGCCAACGAGAAAACTTAATACTCATGGGAGCTGCGTCTGTTCCAATCGCGCACCAGCGCAGCGAGGTCGACCTTCTGGCCGCACTTGAGGCAATGGCCGATTAATGGAAAGCCTTCTTATGTCCATCAATCCAACACTCACAAAAAATATAAATTCACCGCAGCACTGAGTATATCTATATGGCAAGGGGAAGTGGCCCTACCCGTCCGGGTTCATCTTGGATACCGCACACGCACGCCGTACGTACACATCGGTCTATAAGGTTCTATGCAATCCAAGCTAGACGCTAGGCACTATCTTCTTCTAAAGATACATCGAAATAATCTGCTTTATGTTGAGGAATTTCTTGGAGATGAAACTCGTCAGGCACATCTCCCATAAGAGCCATATTGATGGTCTCAAAGCCGTTCCTATGGCTTTCTGCCTGTCTAGTAACGTAAGCCTGAGTTGCCACCTTGGTGTT
>CAYXUT010000220.1:0-4681 GCA_964468005.1 uncultured Magnetovibrio sp.
TCCGGAAGCCTTCGATGCCTCTGCGAAACAAGGCGGGTTCGATGTCCGCGACGCCTATTTCTTCGGGACATCCTATGCAGAATCGCTCCGACGCTGGAACCATGCGTTTCGAGAGAACTGGCCGGAAATCTCCAAGGTCGGGTTTGACGAGCGGTTTCGCCGCATGTGGCACTACTATCTTCGGTACTGCGAGGTCGGGTTCGACCACGGGACTATCGACGTCGGGCAATTCCTCCTCGAGCGGTCATGACGCCTGGAACCGCTGAGCGGCTCAACGTGCGCGTTTTGCTGGCTTATGCCCTGCCGGCCTTTGTCGTCGCGTTGCCGACCATCCCTGTCTACATCCACCTGCCGGCCCTCTACGGTGTTGAGATGGGGCTGGGGTTGGCCGCCACCGGCGGGCTTTTTCTCGTGGCGCGGCTGTTCGATACGGTGACTGACCCATTGATCGGCGCGCTGAGCGACCGTTTTCATTTTCGCGGCGCCCGGCGCAAGCCGTGGATCGCCATCGGCGCGGTGATTGCCGCGCTTGGACTATTCAAGGTCCTTCATCCACCGGCCGGCGTCGACGGGGCCTATCTACTCACCTGGTGCGTGGTGCTCTACGGGGGCTGGACCATGGTCGCAGTCCCCTACTTGGCTTGGGGGGCGGAACTTAGCACCGACTATGACCAACGCACGCGGATCACGTCGTGGCGGGAATCCATGACCTTGCTCGGCATCTTGGGAGCCGGGATATTGGCGGCCGTGACGGCGAAGCTCGGTTGGCCGGAGACCCGGTCCATCGGCGCCGTCGCCTGGTTGGCAATTCTCATTGGCGCCGCGGTCGTCCCGGTTCTGTTGTTCGGCGTTCCGGAACGCCCGGCAACGGCGCGAACGCAGGCGCCGCGGATGCCATTTCGCTCCTTGCTGTCCAACGCGCCTTTTCTTCGGCTGCTCGCTGGCTGGTTCCTCAACGGCATAGCCAACGGTGTTCCCGCCTCCCTGTTTTTCATTTACCTGGAATTTGCACTGGGCGCCGGGCCGGACGTTCGCCCGTTGTTCATCCTCGCTTACTTCGGCGCGGGTATCTTCTCCATCCCGGTCTGGTCATGGCTGAGCGCGCGTTATGGCAAACATCATACCTGGTGTGGGGCAATGATCACCGCGTCCGCGGTTTTCCTTACGGTTCCCTTTATCCCGATGGGCGCCCTCTGGGCCTTTGTTGCGGTTTGTATCATCACCGGCATGGCACTGGGTGCAGATCTGACATTGCCGCCAGCGATCCAAGCCGATGTCGTCGATTACGATCAATGGCGCTTCGGGCATCGCCGAGCCGGGTTACAGTTCGCACTTTGGGGCATGAGCACCAAGTTTGCCCTGGCCATCGCCGTCGGCCTGGCCTTGCCGGCGCTGGAGTTCTTCGGCTTCGACCCCGCTGCGCCAACGGTCCAGGGAATAACTGCGCTGGTGGTGATCTATGCAATCGTCCCGGCCGTAATAAAAGTAATGGCCGTTGCGGTGGTCTGGCATTTTCCGCTGACCCGGGTCCGGCAAGGGATCATCCGGCGGCGCCTGAACCGTCGATCGAAATTGGAAAAGGAAGCGATCTAATGACGGTACGCCTGACCATTGTGGCCCTGGCCCTGATCGCAGTGATTGGATGCACGCAAATGAAACCCATGGATTTCAAGGACACGACACCCCGGTTGGTACTCGAGGACTACTTCGCCGGGGAAACGCAAGCCTCGGGGGTTTTCGAGGACAGGTTCGGCACTCTTCGGCGCCAGTTCACCGTTGATATCACGGGCACCTGGGATGGTCGGGAATTGGTTCTCGATGAACGGTTTTATTACAACGATGGCGAACGGGACCGACGGGTCTGGCGGATCCAAAAAGCCGGCCCGAACATCTATAAAGGCCGCGCCGCCGACGTCATCGGTGAGGCCTTTGGAGAGGCACACGGCAACGCCTTGAATTGGCGCTACGACATGGACCTGAAGATTGGCGACGGCACCATGCGGGTGCATTTCAATGACTGGATGTTCTTGCAGCCGTCCGGTATCCTATTGAACCGCGCCCGCGTCAGCAAATTGGGCGTTGAGATCGGTACGGTCACGCTCGCCTTTATGAAGAAAAACGCCAACGCGGCGCTTTCAAGTCATTCCTTTAGCCGTTGCCCAGGCGCCGCCGAATTGCCGCGAGCAGCCAACCAATAATCCGCAGGCGTTCGTAGAAAGCACTTGCTGCGTCCCAATGATCGACGTGTTCGACGACCCGGCCATCGGCGGCGAACTTGATCACACTGGTTCCGTCGAAGGTCCACGGGCGCCCACGAAGAATCGCTTCGAAACGCCAACTCATCATGCAGGTGTCGGCGTTACCGGCACAGTCCTCAACGATGAAGCGCACCGGCCCCACGGTTTCGAACATGTGGCGGAAGATGTTCGCCATGGCATCGGCACCCCTGACGTCATTGAAGGGGTCCTTGAAGCGGACGTCGTCGACGACGTATTCGCTCAAATCGGCCAAGGTTTCGGGCGTCAGTGTCTCGAGGTAGTCGCGGTAACGGTCACTGGGCGGGCTCATCGGCCAATCATCCGCCTGGTCGCGGCGAAGAACAAGTGGTAGGGTAAAAGGCGCAGTATTTTCATGAGTACAGAAAACCGCCAGGGAAATGCAATCTCGAAGGCGGTCGACTTCAGTCCGGTGGCAATCCGTTCGGCCGCGGTCTCGGCGGGGATCAGAAACGGCATGGGGAAGTCGTTCTTGTCGGTGAGTGGGGTCTCCACGAAACCCGGATTGATCAGTTGCAGCTTGACGCCGGCGTGCGCCAGTTCGGGCCTGAGCGCCTCGCACATGTTGATCAGTGCCGCCTTGCTAGCGCCGTAGGCGGCCGCCGTCGGCAGTCCTAGATAACCGGCCAGCGACGCGACCACCGCAACATGGCCCCGGCGCCGGGACATGAACCGGGGCAGCACCTCGGCGAGGCCGTTCACCGTTCCCATGAGGTTGGTATCCATCAGCGTGCGAAACGTGTCCGCAGCAAAATCTTCGGCCGCCATCGGGCGGTGTGTGCCGGCGTTCAGGATCACCATGTCCAGATCGCCCAGCTGCGTCTCGATGCTTTTGACGACAACCTCCGTCGCCGGCGCATCGGTGACGTCCAAGGGCACGCCGTGCACGGTGCCAGGCGGGCACTCGGCCTCCAGGCTTGCTAGATCTTCATGCGTCCGCGCGCTGGCGGCGACCGTCCAGCCGTCCGTGACGAGCCGTTTGACAAGCGCCCGGCCGATACCTTTACCAGCGCCGGTAACCCAGGCGACGCGGTTCGCCGCGGCCGCCATCATGGGGTACCTTTGCCGGCTGGGCCGCCCTGGCAGCGGCGGCAGACGTAGTCTATGGTTGAACCGTCACGCCCCTTGAACCGCATCTTCACCCAACGACCGACATCATCGTACCAGACTTCATTATCGAGGTCGCCCGTATAGGCGTAACGTGTCGCCGGCACGAGACCACGCTCTGTCGGCACCGTTTCACGGCCGCGCGGCACGATTCTGACCTCGTTGACGTAGCCATTGAGCGTGTTCAAAACGCGGCGTTCGCCAAGCACCCTGGGGTTCCAGTGATTGGTCGGAAAAAGCGGCGCCGCTGTCTCGAAGCGCCCGCCAGCATGTTCGATCCGCATTGTACTCTCGGCACGGGTGGCAAGAATTCTTGATTGGTCTCCGTCGTCGTCGACACGCGCATCAAGCTTGTCCAGTATCCCGCCACGCCATTCCGCCGTCGATTGGTAGTGAAAACGGAAGGCCGTGAGGAACAGGAAATCGATCTTCAACTGGAAACTGCTGCGGACCGTCAGGCGAAGGCCGTCTGCTTTGAACGCCACGCGATGGAACCCGACTTTGTCGCCGGCGCGAAAGACATCGAACAAGATATCTCCGCCGTAGAGCACCCGCGGGTTGAAGAAAGGCGACGTCGCTGACTCTGCGTTCGAGGCGGCACCGACGACCGTTGAAAAAAAACTCGCCAAAAGCATCGCCAGACCGGAAGCCAAAGGCCTGAGATATCCATTTTTGTTCACGATTGTACTTCAGGCATCCAGCCACACCGATAGGTTTATATCTTTATGATATGTACGAGTGCCCACGCCGAATGGATCACACGATCTCCGGGGTCATATTTCCGAGTTGGGTCATCTCCGGTCTATGCGCAGGCTCCTCGGTCAATTCCGCTATATGATCGGAAATCCGACATTTCTCGGAACACCACGGTGAGGCTGCTAATGGCTAATAAGAGACTCTAATCGTCTGCCCGTTTTATGTCCGATATCAGGGGGAGAACGGACATTCGTCGGCCAACTTAAAAACGCTAACAAAACAATTTTGATGTGGTAATGTTTCCCCCATGAACGAATTGGACAATCCCGACTGGCGTCTGTCTCAAGCTGCGGCATGGGTTGTTTATCGAGAAAAGGACCTTGTAGAAAAATGCGCCAACCCGACGGTGGGTAGTTTTAGTGCAATCGAACTGTACCCATCCATGTGGCCAAATGGGCATAAGCAAAGTGAGTCATTGAAAAATCTGCACGCCGCATTGAGTAGTGGGGAGATTGAGGCTAGAGGCTACCACTGCGACAAGCATAATTCTCTCGCCCCCATAACGAATGAAGCCTGGGCGGAACTGCACTTGAAGCCATCAT
>CAYXUT010000221.1:0-4623 GCA_964468005.1 uncultured Magnetovibrio sp.
AAAACGCCGCCGTTCTGTGACGGCACCCATAATACACTTTGATTAGCGATGCTGAAGTGGGATCAGGCCCTTCCATAATTAGTGGTATAAGCGCAGTTACTTTCGCTATATCAGACATGGTACGGTCCGTTCAATTTTATAAATCAATTGGTTTTGAACTGATTTATGGAGGTCAGACTTCAGATTTTTCATCTTTCAGAGCAGCTGCCCAGTATCTAAACCTCACGACAGAAAAGACGGATAATAAAATTGGTTTCAGGGGCCGGGTTATATTCCATGTAGATGACGTTGATGGAATGTACCACCATATGACAACGATTGGTCTAACACCCGAATTTGAACCGAGGGATGCGACGTGGGGAGAACGTTACTTCCATATAACTGATCCAGACGGCCATGACTTAAGCTTTGCAAGACCTTTAGAGAGGAACCACTCGTCCCTGATCCGGGAAATGATCAGTTAATACACGTAACTATTTTGTAGACAATTCAACCTATGATTCGAAAACCTAAAAAACGCCCATACAAGGCACTAACCTCTGATAGAATTTTGGTGTCAACGCTAGAAATCGCAGAAAATCAGGGCTAGGCCAGAGTTCGTATGAATCAAATAGCAATGCATATCGGTGTTCCACTTGTCGACCTCCGCGGTCTATAACATGACATGAATGTAATAGCTAATAGCTGGTTTAGTCACCGAGACGCTAAGACTGATTGCTATTCTGATAGCTTGGTTGAGATTTTAATTAGCCCCTGACAACCGTGCTCTTTTCAATTCTAATGTTGCAACAAAATTGGTGAGACTTCTGAATGTCCATATCTGTTCTTTATTCGCAAAAGATCGGAGAGTTATTTACCGATCTCAAACTTACCCTTTTCTCGCACTTTTATTCTGAGACGCCAACGAGTGCAGCCTTGGAAGGCAATCGACAGGGAGGAGACCGGCAATGAACGCACCTGCCGTACACCCGGACATGAAGCTCAACGACACCCCGGAACTGGCGACGCGCTATCTCGACGTGCCGAACATGGCATGGGAACCGACAGAGTTTACGGGCATCCAGATCAAGGTGCTCTATAGCGACGACCAAGGCATGACCACGGCGCTGTTCAAGCTTGACCCCGGCGCTGTGGTGCCGCTGCACGAGCACAGGGCGATCGAGCAGACCTATGTTCTGGAGGGCACACTGGAGGACCATGAGGGCGTCTGCAGCCCGGGCCAGTTCTGCTGGCGCCCGGCTGGCAACGTGCATGAAGCGGTAGCGCCAAACGGCGCGGTAATCCTGGGTATGTTCCTGAAGCCGAACCGCTTCGCCCAGGGCACTAAGTTCTTCACCGAAACAGGGGAATAGGAACGCGCCAGGCAGTTTCGTCTGGCGCGTTCGAATATAATACTGTCTTATTTTTTAAGTTCGTGGTTTATCGTAGCCAGCTCTTGGACTGCGTCAGACATTCTCGTGTAGTCACCTGAGACAGTATACTTGTCATGATCCGATTGGCTCTTAATCAGTACCAGCATCAGCGCATCTTTCCGCTCCGCCGTCAGGATGCTCTGGCTTAAAGCTGCGGTTGTTTTAGTATAACCATGGTCAGCACCACAGCCATAACTCGGCCCAGCGTAAACAAGTAAAGAAGCGAATATCATTAAACTTGCAAGGTGGCTTTTCATAAAAATCCCCTTCAGGTCCTGGTGATCCGATACTTAAGTGTATCAAATACAATAATTTTTGCAAAGGATCAGGATACTGTTTCGGAAAGAGGGGGTGGAGATCGTTGCATGGGCCGTTCTTGGGGAGGCCTGAGCACCAAGATACACGCTCTTGTGGACGCCGAAGGGTTGCCGGTCCGTATTGCCTTGACGCCGGGACAGGCATCCGACGTTCTCGGCGCTGACATGTTGTTGAATCACCTGGCGGCGGGCTCCGTCTTGCTGGTGACAAGGGATATGATACCGACCGGATCAGAGAAAAGACCGAGGCTCAGGACGCGGCGCCAAACATTCCCGATAAATCCAATCGCAAGAAAAAGCACTGCTTTAGCAAAGTGCTCTATAAAGAGCGCAACAAGGTTGAAAGTTTCTTCAACAATATCAAACTCTTCCTCCGTATCGCCACCCGCTACGAAAAACTTGGCGCAAACTTCCTGGCGATGATCAAACTCGCCGCCGTACGAATTTGGTTGAGATCAATTGAGTCCACGGCCTAGTGTCTACTAAGTGTCTACTTTTCTAGTAACAAAGGGCTAGGAAGGTATTTAAATCCACCCTAACCCGTTGATTTATATGGCAGGTGCTGAGAGATTCGAACCCACGATCCGCTGTTTAAGAGTTGAAGTATCCTAACAGTCTCCAGAAAACACCAGCACATTAATTTCCCTTTATTGAAACTAGAAAGGCTCAAGGGGCTAACCAATTATGTCTAATGTTAGTTGTTTGCAACGCTTGACTAATTTCTAAGGGATAGCAATGAACAAATCTCACCCTATGACACTCTTTCCGCTTCATATAATTTTTGATCGTTCAAAAAATTCAGTCCTAAACTAATAACTCTATTTTTAAGGTTGTTTTCTCTAATCTGTTATGATCGTGAAAAATTAATGGTGTCCGAAGCTAACCCCCCTGTCTATCAGGGCCAAAACAGGAAAAATTTTGCAATTACCGCGTTGCTATTTGGAGCCTCAGCGACGGCCATTAATCCCGTTTTCGTCCGCCTCAGCGAGTTAGACCCGCTTGCATCTGCATTTCACCGAATGGCTTGGGCCCTGCCTATATTGTGGACTTGGTTTTATTTTCATAAACGGATAACTACAATAAATTCATCGAGGCGATCCATTCGGGATCGTTGGTTGCTAATTCTATGCGGACTATTTTTCTCAGCTGACCTGATAGCTCTTCATTGGTCTATCCAACTCACTGCAGTTGCCAATGCTATTTTATTTTTAAACGCTCAACCGATTTATGTGGTCTTCGGTGCCTGGCTTTTATTTCGTGAGCGACCGAGCCAGGCTTTTGTTATAGGTAGTACAGTAGCTTTGTTGGGCGCGGTCTTCATGGTAGAGCAAAGCGTCAGTTTTAATAACTCCCGATTTGTCGGTGATGGTCTGGGGATCCTAGCAGGCATATTTTACGCGTGCTTTATTCTTACCGCTAGCCGGATTCGGTCACACACTACAAGTGCTGAGATCAATTTGTGGACCGTATCAATCGCTTGTCCTTTTCTTCTAATCACAGCACTTTTGGGGGGACAAACCATAGTTCCTAAAAGCATGGAAGGCTGGTTTTTGATGGTTGGTCTTGGTGTTATCTCCCAGGCATTGGGACAGGGTTTAATCGTTTGGGGCTTCGCTCATCTTTCTACATCTTTTTCATCTATCACCCTTATGGCGGCACCCGTTGCTGCTTCAATGTTCGCATGGATCTTTCTTGGCGAACCAGTCAGCACTCAACAAATTTTAGGAATGGGAATGGTAATGATCGGCATTTACCAGTGCAACCGGGCAAACATTCGCGAAACCTTATCGCCAAGCCATCAGCGAGAAAGCTAGGATAGGCGCAGATGACTGAGGGACCAGGCTCCTCTGCACCACTAAAAGGAATGCTTTGCCTGGTTGTTGGTGGTGCTTTGATGACTGCCAGCGATTCCGTGTTGAAATGGCTAACGAGTGGTTATCCAGTCGGGCAGATAATGTTTTTGCGTGGCCTATTCGGTTTGATCCCAATCTTAATATTTGTTCAGCAGGCGGGTGGTATAGATACCTTGGTTACTAGGAACTATCGCGATCATATACTTCGATCAGGCCTCATGGTCGGCGGCACTTTTCTGTACGTCACGGGCCTCAGGTTTCTTCCACTTGCTGATGTCATATCCATTGCCTTCGCCGGTCCTCTGTTTATCACAGCTTTGGCCTCACCGATGTTGGGCGAGCATGTTGGCTGGCGACGATGGATTGTCGTTCTGATTGGATTCACTGGTATTTTTATCATCTTTCGGCCAGGCGGTGCTGTGTTTCAGTGGGCAGCGTTGTTCCCGCTAGCGGCCAGTTGTACCGGCGCCCTCCGAGATATCCTAACGCGCAAGATGAGTGTTTCTGAGACCTCTGTGTCTTTGCTTTTTTATTCGACCATCGCAATAGCGCTTGGCGGTCTCGTCACCGCGCCATTCGGCAGCTGGCAACCGGTGATTATCAGGGATTGGTTGTTTTTTGTGCTCACGGGCCTGCTGACTGGTGGTGCGCATTTCTTGATGGTAGAGGCCTTTCGCCTCTGCGAAGCGGCCCTGGTTGCGCCGTTTAAATACACATCGGTCCTATGGGCTATTCTTTTTGGCTATTTTATATTTAAGGAAGTGCCGGAATTGAACACATTAGTTGGTGCTTCAGTAGTGATCTCAAGTGGAATCTATATTCTCCACCGTGAACGTAAATTGCGTCGGCAGAACCTCTAGGATTTGAGGTTCTCTTCGTCCGTATTATTCCGTCATAGGTTAGGCCAGAGAGCATTGTAATCAAATGTCTAAGTCGTTGGGAAAATAGACCTCACTTGCAAAATAGAGATTAATAAAGCGGGGATTGAAATGAAAAAACTTGAAGATAAAGTTGCTATCATTACCGGCGGTGCTGGTGGCA
>CAYXUT010000222.1:0-4613 GCA_964468005.1 uncultured Magnetovibrio sp.
ACGGTGGCGACGCCGCGGGCATCGATTTTGGTGAGAACAACGGGTTCGGACATCTTATTCTCCAGAGAATATTCAATGAGTGCCATTCTTTTTAGCCTCACCTTCTGGCCTGGACAAACACTGAGAGCGGTTGCACAAAGGCAGCCCAAAGAAAGGAACCCGCATGAAGCCCAAAGACGTCGAGGTTGTCCGCAAGGAAGCGCCGTTCAAGGGATACTTCCGTGTAGATCTATAACATCTCCGACACCATTTACAAAACAGTGACATGGGCGCCGTGATATCGCGAGAGGTATTTGAGCGCGGCCACGCCGCGAGCTGTGTGCTCTACGATCCCGATCTGGATCTTCTGGTGATGATTGAGCAGTTCCGCGTTGGCGCCTACGCCGCCAATAACTCACCTTGGTACGACGATGAAACCTCGCCTTGGCTGATTGAGATAGTCGCCGGGATCATCGAAGAAGGCGAAAATCCGGAAGATGTGGTGCGGCGCGAAGCGCTCGAGGAAGCTGGCTGCATGGTCCAGGAAATTGAAGCCATCCACCACTATATGGTCACACCCGGTGGGTCATCAGAATCCATGTTTGCCTTTTGTGGCCGCGTTGACGCATCGAATGTCGGCGGCGTACACGGACTGGAAGAGGAAGGCGAGGATATCCGAGTGTTTACGGAAACGCCGGAGAACGTATTCGCCATGCTCGCCGACGGACGGATCCATAATTCCATGACCATGATCCCCATGTATTGGTTTAAAGAAAACCGTAAACGATTGAGGGCGGCATGGAGAAAATAGCTAAAGTAAATTCTACAGATTGCGTTGACTAGGTGCGCCCCCTATCTAATATCGGCTGAAACCTCTGGCATTCTCAGCCCCAGAACCAATTGAATGAGCAAGACACATGGAAATCCGCAAGGGCTTTACCGATGCCGTTGGCCACACGCCGTTGATCCGATTGAACCAGCTCTCCGATGAGACCGGCTGTGAAATTCTCGGCAAGGCCGAGTTCCTGAACCCAGGTAGCTCGGTAAAGGACCGCGCCGCGCTTTTCATGATTAAAGATGCTGAGGAACGTGGTGTACTTAAGCCGGGCGGGTTGATCGTTGAAAGCACGGCCGGCAACACCGGCATCGGCCTGGCACTCTGCGCCAATGCGCTGGGCTATCGCACCACGATCGTTATTCCCGAAACCCAAAGCCAGGAAAAGAAAGACATGCTTAGGCTTTGCGGTGCCAAGCTAGTTGAGAACCCAGCGCTGCCCTTCTCCGATCCCAACAATTATCAACACGTCGGGCGGCGCATGGCAGAGGAACTGGCCCGGAGCGAACCCAACGGTGTTCTATTCGCCGACCAGTGGAACAACATGGCCAACCGCCGTGCGCACTTTGATACCACCGGACCTGAGATATGGGAACAGACCGACGGCAAGGTCGATGGTTTTATCTGTTCCATCGGTACCGGGGGTACGATCGCGGGGATTTCTACCTATTTGAAAGCTCAGAACCCCGATGTCGTCATCGGCCTAGCGGATCCATTCGGGGCGGCCATGTATAGCCACTTTTCCAATGGTGAGATCAAGTCGGAAGGCAACTCCATCACCGAAGGCATCGGCCTCGGTCGTGTGACGCCGATTATTGAAGATATTACCGTCGACAAGCCCTATCAGATCACGGACGACGAAGCAGTTACCATCGTTTTCGATCTCTTGGAATACGAAGGGCTGTGCCTTGGTGGATCCAGCGGCATCAACGTTGCTGGTGCGGTGCGGCTAGCGCATGAGATGGGACCGGGTCACACTGTCGTCACCGTGTTGTGTGATTCTGGCGCGCGCTATCAGTCTAAACTTTTCAACCCGGTATTTTTGCGGAAAAAAGGACTCCCGACACCGTCTTGGCTGGAATAAGCAGATTATGGATTACGTGAACCCGGAAGCACTGGTCAGCACCGAATGGCTAGCTGAGCACTTGAACGCCCCTGACGTGCGCATCGTTGACGCGAGCGCCGTTTTACCAAATGTCGACCGCAACCCGCGCGCTGAATACGAGAAACAGCATATCCCTGGCGCTCAGTTCTTCGATATCAACGTCATCGCTGACACCGATAGCGACCTGGCGCATATGTTGCCGAGCGCCGAAAAGTTTTCGTCGAAGATGCGAAAGATGGGCCTGGGTGACGGTATCAGGGTCGTCGCCTACGATTCCAACGGTGGTTATTCGGCTTCTTGCCGCGCTTGGTGGATGCTTCGGGTATTCGGGCACGAGGATGTCGCGGTGTTGAATGGCGGACTACCGAAATGGCTGTCTGAAGGCCGCCCGGTAGAAGATGTCGCTCCGGTTCTGAATGAGAGGCATTTTACCGCGAGGCAAAACAATTTCCTGGTCCGTAACGTCAATCAAATGCTGGCCAATATAGAAAGTGGGCGCGAGCAGGTTGCCGATGCGCGTACAAAAGGCCGTTTTGATGGCACCGAACCGGAACCCCGGCCGTCGCGTAAGAAAGGCCATATCCCAGGAAGCGTATGCCTGCCAGTCAGCGTCTTAATGGATCCTAAAACGAATTTTATTTTTCGCTCCGCCGACGAAATAATAACAGCGGTCAATGGGGCCTGTATCGACCCTGCGAAGCCGCTTGTCGCGACCTGCGGATCTGGTGTGACGGCTTGTGTAATCGCCATGGCGCTTTATCTGGTTGGCTACAAGGAGACAGCTGTCTACGATGGCTCATGGGCTGAATGGGGCGATCATTATGACACGCCCGTGGAAACTTGATGAACGACGAAGTGCCTCGTCTCAAGACGATCGTAACCTATCTGGAAATGACGGCTCAGCCCAGTTCCCCGACGCCGCCTCGCCCCGCGATCCCGATCGCATTGATGCGCGCCACGGACATGCCTTTGTCTTTCTATCGATATCTATACAATACGATCGGCGAAGATTGGCTGTGGTACGAAAGGCGCCTACTAGATGAAGAGGCACTAGCGGCGGTCATTCACGACGATCAGTCGGAGGTTTACGTGCTCTATGTCAACGGTGCTCCGGGTGGCTATGGGGAACTCAACCGAAATGCCGACAATGAGGTCGATCTCGCCTACTTCGGCTTGTTGCCGGAAACCATTGGACGGGGCCTGGGAAGCTATTTTCTGCGCTGGCTGGTTGATCAGGCCTGGAGTTCTAAGCCCGATCGAGTGATCGTAAATACCTGTGATCTGGACCATCCTCGTGCTCTCAGAACCTACCAGAGTATTGGTTTTTCGCCTTACCGCCGCGAAATCCTGGAATTCGATGATCCGCGCGAAACTGGTATGTTTCCCAATTGGTGCGACCACCGTGTGGAAAGCTCCGGCGGCTAGCTCAGGTGGTAACTTTATCGCGGAGTGATACAGTTCCCTCGTTACTGAGACCCGAGACGTTGGCCAGTACGCCTTCGGTATCAGCACGACGCAAGGGGTCAGTCTAGCAGAGTTTACCTAGCCTGTAACAACCGCCATTTACTGAGACACGGTAAGTTAAAATTATAATTTTTTCCTGAGCGTTTTGTGGCGTGTCTTTTACTTTTGCTAGCACTGCGTGGTCTCGCGTCGATCGCTGCTTATTAAGCACATTCACCCTGTTTAAATTAAAGATTTTAATTAAGTGGCTCGGTGAAGCCGATGTATTTAAACATTCGTCGTAACTCCCTTATCCAAATCGGGACGAAGGGACCAAAAAACGCTTTTGTTTTCCCCTTTAACGCCTTTAGTATCGCGCGGCACATTTGCTAATGAAACGAAACGTAACACCCTGAGGAGGTAATTTCATGAATTTTCTAAAGCTTATGGCGGTTGGTGCCGTGGCTCTTTTAGCCACCAGCACGGGCCAGGCCCTAGCTGCGAGCAAAACCCTCGATGCCGTTAAGGCTAGGGGCAAAATTCAGTGTGTTGTAAACCCAGGCCTTACCGGATTTGCAAACCCTGATGATAAAGGCGTATGGAAAGGTTTTGACATTGATCTTTGCCGTGCGTTTGCAGCAGCCATTTTCAACGACCCGAAAGCCGCGGCATTTAAGCCAGGTACAGGTAAAACCCGTTTCACGATTCTTCGTTCCGGTGAAGCGGACGTCATTACTAGAAACAGCACCTGGACCTTTGTCCGTGATGTTGATCTCGGTTTCGATTTCGTCGGTGTAAACTATTACGACGGTCAAGGCTTTATGGTCAGCAAAGACCTGGGCGTTAAATCGGCTAAGGAACTCGACGGCGCCACCGTTTGTATCCAAACGGGAACGACAACCGAGCTTAACCTCGCCGATTACTTCCGTTCTAATAATATGAAATTTCAGCCCGTTCCAACGGAAGATTCTGCAGAAAGTCGGGTAAACTTTGAAAAGGGCGCTTGTGACGTTTACACGACGGATGCGTCTCAGCTGGCAGCTCAACGCTCAGCTCTACAAGAGCCAGGCAAATATGTAATTCTTCCAGAAATCATTTCTAAAGAACCACTTGGACCTGTTGTTCGTCATGGTGATAACGTCTGGGGCGATATCATTCGTTGGTCACTAAATGCAATGATCGTCGCTGAAGAGTTAGGCGTCACGCAGGGTAATGTTGATCAAATGAAGTCATCCAACAATCCTGAAATTA
>CAYXUT010000223.1:0-4607 GCA_964468005.1 uncultured Magnetovibrio sp.
GATCAAGTATAGCGGCGGTACAGATACGATAGACGGGGACGCGGGAAGCGACTTTGTTTCATTCGAAAATGTAACCTCGAATGGCATTGTCCTCGATCTGGCGAATGACACCGTAACCGTTGGCTCTTTCCAATCGACGCTGTTGGATCTTGAAAACATATTCGGCACCGCACAGTCCGACGATATTACTGGTGATGCCATGAATAACATTATTCAAGGTGGAGCAGGTGACGACACGATCACCGGCGGTGCAGGTGACGATATGATCAGCGGTGGAGCTGGTGCGGATGATCTTTATGGTGGAACGGATTCTGATACATTTAAATTCTCCAGCACTTCCGATACGGGAACTGGAGACGGTTACAGGGATGTCATATTCGATTTCAATGCAGGTGGAACCGGTTCCGCAAACAGCATAGATCTGCTTGATCTTACGGGAATGGTGACTGCAGACTTCTCATTCCTTGGAACATCAGACTTTGTTTCGGGAGGGACGTCTTCGCAGGGTCGTTACAATTCAGCAACTAAGCTCCTGGAAATTGATGCCGATGGCGATGCTGCCGCAGATGCTGAGATTGAACTAGACAATCACAGTGGTGTCCTCGATCAAGACGATTTTGTCGTTAGTTAGAGATCGCCTGTTTCTAATTATTATTCATATAAATGGCTCAATATAATAGCCGCGTCTGAAATAAGGGCTGTCGTTGGGTGGCGGTCATTTGCGCTAGGCCGTGCCGTGCCATGCCGGGCGTCCCGAGGTAATTTGAGCGAAGCCGGGCATGCGTCCAGAATCCGTGTTTAATAACAATGAGTTGCAGAGATTATTTGCATGCGAACAAGTGCTATATGTTTATATGTGTCGTTAGCATGCGAACGGACCGCCATCCTTTGAACTCGTAATGATCAACAAGTCTGGGATCACTGGCTGGAGATAAGGGTCAAGTAGACCCGAACCCACCGCCGCCCGGCGTCTCGATGACGAAGACATCGCCCGCCTTGACTTCAGTGCCGTCGGCGCCCTTGAGTACATCAACGCCTCCGGTTTTTCGCTCTACCGTATTGCGGCCGATGGCGCCGGCTTCGCCGCCGGCCAGTCCATAGGGCTCGCTTTCGCGGTGGCTCGACAAGATGGTGGCGGTCATCGGTTCTTCGAAACGAATGCGCCGAATGGTGCCGTCGCCGCCTCGGTATTTGCCCTTGCCGCCTGATCCACGCCGCACTTCGAAACTCTCCAAGATCACCGGAAAGCGCCACTCCAGCACTTCGGGATCGGTGAGGCGCGTATTGGTCATGTGGGTGTGCACCGCGTCGGTGCCGTCATGGTCGGGCCCGGCGCCTGAGCCGCCGCAGATGGTTTCGTAGTATTGGTAGGTATCGTTGCCGAAGATGAAGTTGTTCATGGTGCCCTGGGCCGATGCCAGCAAGCCGAGCGCCGCATAGAGCGTGTCGGTAATGCACTGGGAGACTTCTGTGTTACCGGAAATCACCGCCGCAGGATAAACTGGTGCCAGGATGGTGCCTTCAAGGCCTTTGATGTCGATGGGTTTCAGGCAGCCTTCGTTCAACGGAATTTCGTCGTCGACAAGGGTTCGGAAGACATACAGAACGGCTGCCTTACAGACTGCCGTCGGCGCGTTGAAGTTGCCGGGGTCTTGCGGTGACGTGCCGGTAAAATCGACGATGGCGCGACGGGCTTTCTTGTCGACGCTGATCTGGACCTTGATCTGACGGCCGCCGTCCATGGGATAGGTGAACTTGCCATCCTTCAGTACATCGAGGACGCGGCGCACCGATTCCTCAGCGTTGTCCTGAACGTGACCCATGTAGGCCCAGACTACGTCGAGACCGAAGTGGTCAATCATCTTCCGAAGTTCCTTGACGCCGGTGGTATTAGCAGCGACCTGGGCGCCGAGGTCCGCTAAGTTCTGGGTCAGGTTAAGACAGGGAAACTAGCCAGAACTCAGGATCTCTCGGGTATCGGCCTCGCGCAGTTCGCCGTTCTAAACCAAAAGGAAATTGTCGATGACGACGCCTTCTTCCTCAATGGTGCGGCTGTCGGGCGGTGCCGATCCGGGTGTCTTGCCGCCAATGTCGGCATGGTGGCCGCGTGAGCCTACATAGAACAAGACGCTCTTCGCGGCGTCGTCGAAGACCGGCGTGATAACGGTGACATCCGGAAGGTGCGTGCCGCCGTTGTAGGGCGCGTTCAAGGCGTAGACATCGCCCGGCTTGACGGTGCCGGCGTTCTCGCGGATCACGGTCTTGATGCTCTCGCCCATGGAGCCCAGGTGCACCGGCATGTGTGGCGCGTTGGCCACCAGGTTGCCCGCGGCGTCGAAGATGGCGCAGGAGAAGTCTAGCCGCTCCTTTATGTTGACGGAGTAGGCGGTGTTGGCAAGCGTCGCGCCCATCTGTTCAGCGATCGACATGAAGAGGTTGTTGAACACCTCCAGCATCACCGGATCGGCCTTAGTGCCGACGGCTTCGCGCTCCGGACGCGCGATGACGCGGCTGAGCACCATGACGCCGTCAGCCGTCATCTCGGCCTGCCAGCCGGGTTCGATGACGTTGGTGCTAGTCGGCTCGATGGTGATCGCCGGCCCGTTGATCTTCTGGCCGGCGGCGATGTCGTGACGGTCATAAAGAGCAACCTCGTGCCAGGCGCCCTCGGCGAACATCCGGACTTCGTCGATGGCGGCGGCAGCCGACGCGCCGATCTCTCCTGCAGAGCCACCGTCATCGATGGCTTCGGCGGTGCCGATGGCCTCGACCGAGACGGCTTCGACCAAGAGGTCACGGTCGGGCGCGATAAAGCCGAAGCGTTGTTGGTGCTGTGCTTCGAACTCGCCCAGCATGGCCTCGCCGTTGGCGAAGTCGACCAGTAGCGCACTGTCGGTGCCAGCGTATCTGAGATGCGCCTTGCGAACGGCATCGATGCGCTCGACCGGCACGTCCTGATCGAGCACCTCTTGGCGCGCCTGGCCCTCAATCTCGTCCAGGGCCTGGGCGGCGAGATCGAATGTCGATGGCGCGAACGGGCCTTCGACCTGACGTTCGCGAAGTGAGCGGATATCAGCGAGGCCCATGCCATAAGCCGAGAGCACGCCGGCAAATGGGTGCAGGATGATGGTTTCCATGCCGAGTGCGTCGGCAACCAAGCAGGCGTGCTGGCCGCCAGCGCCGCCGAAGCAGTTAAGCGCGTACTGGGTGACGTCGTAACCGCGTTGCACGGAGATCTTCTTGATGGCATTGGCCATATTCTCCACTGCGATGCGAAGGAAACCGTCGGCGACGGTGTCAGGGCTCGGTTCCGCCTCGCCGGTGGCGCCGGCGATCTTGGTGGCGAGCTCGGCAAACTTGCCTTTGACGACATCGGCATCCAGTGCCTCGTCAGCGTTCGGACCAAAGACCTTGGGAAAGTGTTTCGGCTGGATCTTGCCGAGCATGACGTTGCAGTCGGTGACCGTCAACGGCCCGCCGCGGCGGTAACAGGCCGGGCCGGGATTAGCCCCGGCGCTGTCGGGGCCGACGCGGTAGCGCGAGCCGTCGAAGTGCAGGATCGAGCCACCGCCAGCGGCAACGGTGTGGATATGCATCATCGGTGCGCGCATGCGCACGCCGGCGACCAGCGTCTCAAAAGCGCGCTCGTACTCGCCATCGTAGTGAGAAACGTCAGTTGAGGTGCCGCCCATGTCGAAGCCGATGACTTTGTCGAAGCCGGCGACCTTGGCCGTCTGCACCATGCCGACGACGCCGCCGGCCGGGCCGGACAGGATGGCGTCCTTGCCCTGGAACAGCTTCGCGTCGGTAAGGCCACCGTTGGATTGCATGAACATCAGGCGTGTGTCATGTGCGCCTCCGGCGTTCAACTCGTAGTCCACCTGATTGACATAACGCCCCAGGACCGGCGACAAGTAGGCATCGACAACGGTGGTGTCGCCGCGCGAAACGATCTTCATCAAGGGGCTGGTCTGATTGGATGTCGAGACCTGGGTGAAGCCCATGTTGCGGGCGATGGCGGCGACGCGGCTCTCATGTTCGGGATAGCGATAGCCGTGCATGAATACGATGGCGCAGCCCCGGATGCCGTCATCATAAGCGCGCTGCAGACCTTCACGAGCTTGGTTTTCATTGAGTTGGATCAGCATCTCGCCCCTCGGCCCGACGCGCTCGTCGACCTCAAGGGTCTGTTCGTAGAGCATTTTGGGGAGTTGGATATGGCGGTCGAAAAGCCTGGGCCGATTCTGGTAACCGATGCGGAGCACGTCGGCGAAACCACGAGAGGTAACGAAGAGGGTCCTTTCACCCTTGCGCTCCAACAGCGCGTTGGTAGCCACTGTGGTGCCCATCTTGACGGCTTCGATCCGGCCCGCCGGAACCGGCGCATCAATGCCCAAATCCAGCAGCTCGCGGATGCCTTGAACGGCCGCGTCCTTATAGCATTCCGGGTTATCGGACAATAACTTGTGCGTTACCAACCGGCCATCCGGACGCTTGGCCACGATGTCGGTGAAAGTGCCGCCGCGATCGATCCAGACTTGCCACATGTCTATATGCTCCTCCCTTAAACTTAATCAGATTGGGCAAACATTCCACAAACAAAAAAA
>CAYXUT010000224.1:0-4467 GCA_964468005.1 uncultured Magnetovibrio sp.
AGATGACATAGCCGGTTACTGGACTGACTTATTTCGAACATTGGAGTAAAAATAGCGAGTTCCA
Source organism: uncultured Magnetovibrio sp. (assembly GCA_964468005.1). Lineage (GTDB taxonomy): Bacteria > Pseudomonadota > Alphaproteobacteria > Rhodospirillales > Casp-alpha2 > TMED8. Next base: position 65 of record CAYXUT010000224.1, read on the forward strand.
AAAAGTTCCTAGACTGCTGATAGTAATTTTCATTTTTTTCTGGTAGATGGGGAATGTATTCTAATCCCGCTTGCGTCGGCTGATGCTTCGCCCTATACAGACCTCCTTAATTGCAGGTATTCTCTGGAGGAAGTTCATGGCCCGCGTTACGGTTGAGGATTGCGTCGATAAAATTCCGAACAGGTTTGATCTGGTGATGATGGCGTCACAGCGCGCACGCAACATCTCCGCCGGCGCCGAACTGACGGTCGAACGCGACAACGATAAGAACCCGGTCGTAGCGCTGCGTGAAATTGCCGAGGAGACGGTCGAATTCGACAAACTGGAAGAAGGGCTGATCAAGGGTCTGCAGACCTACGTCGAGATGGATGAGCCGGAAGAGGACGAAATGGACCTGTTGGCCATTCAGCGCGACATGTCGGGTAAGGACGAGACCCCCATGGCGACCCTGGAAAGCGTCCCCCCCGGCAATGGTTCGAGCTCAGCCGATGCTGCCAGCGATATTATAGCCGTTATCCAAGACGCGCCGCAGCAGCAGGACTAAGCACCGTGAGGCGCCGTGCGCGTCATCGAACCTCCAGGCGCCGAAACGAACGTGGCGCGCGGCGCCCCCCCCCGAAAACCATTAGCAATTCAGCAACCGCCTTGGCATTATGGTGCTCTCCCTTGTTTTGCCTAGGGGGATGGTGAATGATTCGTCAATTTGAACTGGTCGAACGGATCAAAGCTTACGATCCGGCGGCTGATGAAGACTTAATCAATCGCGCCTACGTCTTCGCTATGAAGGCGCACGGAGCACAGACTCGTGCGTCCGGCGATCCCTACTTCTCTCACCCCTTGGAAGTGGCCGGGATCCTTACTGATTTTAATCTTGATACCGATACCATCGTTACCGCGCTCCTGCACGACACCATTGAGGATACCACTGTCACCCTTGACGACATTGAGGCGCAATTCGGAAAATCCGTGGCTCGTCTGGTCGATGGCGTTACCAAGTTGACCCGTATCGAGTTCCAATCCGACCAGGCCAACCAGGCAGAAAACTTCCGCAAATTCGTGCTTGCCATGTCAGAGGACATCCGTGTGCTTCTGGTCAAGCTCTCTGACCGGCTGCACAACATGAGGACACTGCATTTTATCAAGTGTCCCGAAAAGCGCCAGCGCATTGCGCGCGAGACCATGGACATCTTCGCGCCCTTAGCCGAACGCATCGGAATGCAGGATTTGAAGCAGGATCTCGAAGACCTTTCGTTTGCTGAGCTCAACTCGGATGGCCGTCAATCAATCCTCAATCGCCTAGAGTTTCTGCGCTCCAAAGGCGAGGATCTGATCGGACGCATCATCGATGAGCTTCTTGATGTATTGGCCGAGCACGGCATCAAGGCCAAGGTCAGCGGCCGCGAGAAGACGCCTTATTCGATCTGGCGTAAGATGCAGAAGAACGAAGTCGGTTTCGAGCAGCTTTCTGACATCATGGCATTTCGCCTCGTCGTCGATGACGTGGACGATTGCTACAAGACACTCGGTGTCGCACACAGTGCTTACCCAGTGGTACCGGGGCGCTTCAAGGATTACATCTCGACGCCCAAGCCGAACGGCTACCGCTCCCTGCACACTGACATCTTCGGCCCCGAACGCCATCGCATCGAATTGCAGATCCGAACCACGCGCATGCACCAGATCGCCGAACACGGCGTCGCCGCGCACTGGAACTACAAACAAGGGCAGCCAGATAGCGAGGGCCCGAAGTACCGCTGGCTCAGGGAGCTTCTAGACATTCTCGAACATGCGTCCGGGCCGGAGGAATTCCTTGAGCATACCAAGCTTGAAATGTTCTCCGATCAGGTATTCAGCTTTACCCCAAGAGGCGATCTGATCAACCTCCCGCATGGCGCCACGGCCGTTGATTTCGCCTATGCCGTCCACTCCGAGGTCGGCAACAGGTGCGTCGGTGCTAAGATCAACGGCCGCATGATGCCCTTGCGGACTCAGCTTCGAAATGGTGACCAGGTGGAGATCGTCACCTCAAAGGCGCAAACTCCGTCGCCGACCTGGGAACGCTTCGTTGTTACGGGCAAGGCGCGTGCCCGCATCCGGCGCTTCATCCGCGTACAGGAAAAGGAAGAGTACGAGAAGCTCGGCCAGTCGATCCTGCAGCGTGCATTCGCCGAGGCCGAATACGAGCTGACCGACAAGGGATTGGCGGGCGTCCTTAATGTGTTCAAACAGCAATCGATCGGGGATCTATACGCGCAGGTCGGCAACGGCCATACCACTGGGCGCGAGGTACTGGAAGCCGTCTATCCAGGTGTCAAGAAGAGCCGTGGCAAGGCCTTGGTCGAGAACGTCGTCTCCTTTGCCCAGGCCCGACGCAAGAAGTCGAAGAAAGGCGAGATCGCCGACGGCATCTCAATCAAGGGGCTAATCCCCGGCATGGCCATGCACATGGCCGGCTGCTGCCATCCACTGCCGGGCGACCGCATCGTCGGCATCGTCACCACCGGTAAAGGCGTCACCGTCCACACTATCGATTGCGACATGCAGGAAAGCGTCGCCGACATGCCGGAGCGTGGGCTTGAGCTTTCGTGGGAGATGAAAAACGACACCCCCAACTTGCACGTCGGACGTATCAATTTGAGCGTGCTCAACGTGCCGGGTAGCCTGGGAGATCTTTCTACCATCATCGCCAAGAACGGTGGGAACATCTCGAACCTGAAAATTCTCAGCCGCTCGGAAGACTTCTTCGACATGCTAATCGACATTGAGGTCAAGGACGTCAAACACCTGACCGATGTCATCGCCGCCTTGCGCGCCACCCCCGCCATTAACGCCGTCGATCGAGCCAGGGGCTAGCAGAATTTAAGGGGGACATGACCCGATGACACAGTGATCGGGATGGTGTCCCCAAAACTTGGATACGATGAATTTCATGCAACATCCGGAAATCTACCTGGTTCGCCACGGCGAAACCGAATGGAATGTCTCGAAACACTACCAGGGGCAGCTAGATTCGCGTCTGACCGCAAACGGCGAAAGTCAAGCCGCCGCCATGGGTAAGCATCTTGCAGACGTTTTCACCAAACAGGGCGATACGCCTTTCTACAGCAGCCCGCTCGGACGCTGCCGCCAAACAGCGGCGATCATCTGTGAAAAGACAACCTTCAAATCAGATCGGATCATTCACGATGATCGCTTGATGGAAGTGCATTGCGGCCATTGGCAAACCTTCACACGCCAGGAAGTAAGCGAAAAATGGCCTGAAGAGTGGGCCCGGCGACGGGCCAATATCTGGAACTACGCAATTCCTGGCGGCGGCGAAAGCGGCAGCATGCTGCAGGCCCGTGCTAAGGACTGGCTAGAGAACCTGCCGCAAACATCTCCCATTCTAGTGGTGGCGCACGGAATGATTGGCATGATGATCCGTGGGCTTTGCCGTGGGCTAGCCCCCAACGAAACATTGTCCCTAGGAGCCCCGCAAGGTGTGATCGTTCACTTGAAAGACGGAATCGAAACGTTGCTGAACTGTTGAGGGGTACAATGGCCTAGGCTTAACCCAGCATCTCCGCCACACGAACCGTCCGCTCTTCACGCGCCGCCCGATCCACCGCCAGCGTCGCGGCCAAGGTCATGGTCGCGTCGCGCGCTGTGATGATGGGTTCGGCATTGCCCGCAATTACCTCGAGGAAGTGCTGCAGTTGGTTTGGGTAGGTTTCCGAACCGTCGAGCGGTAGGGCACTTGGGAATATGGGATCTTGCCAGTGTTTAGTCTCGTCCTCATGGCGCCAGAGCGTCATGGATGGCACGGCGAGGGTCGCCTTGGTGCCGCCAAAATGGAAGCAATCTCCTGGTTGGCTTGGGAAATAGAGCGCCTGGCCGGACGTCATTTCCCAGGTATAGGGAGAGACAACACTATCGCTAATCAGGAAACTTCCCAAAGCCCCATTCTCAAAACGAATGGCAATGCTCGCCGTGTCCTCAACCTCAAAACCGCGCCGGGCGTTGGAGGTAAATGCGCTAACGCTTTCGATCTCGCCGACGATGAAGCGTAGGCAATCAATATCGTGGATCAAATTGATCAAGAGTGGTCCGCCGCCTGGATTGCGCCGCCATTCGGCGTCAAAGTAGTCGTCTGGCTTGTCGGCGAACCAAAGACCACTGGCCGCAACCACATCTCCCAAAAGGCCATCTTTATCCACTCTTCGGGCCTCACAGATGTCCGGACTGTGACGGCGGTGATGGCCAACCAGCACCGGAACGCCGGTGCTGTCGCTGGCTTCTGTCAGTTTAAGCGCGACAGGAATGCTTTCGGCCACTGGTTTCTCGATCATACTCGGGATGCCGCGCTTTATACAGGCGAGGCCGGCCGGTAGGTGAAGCGTGTTGGGAAGCGCCACGATGGCGCC
>CAYXUT010000225.1:0-4429 GCA_964468005.1 uncultured Magnetovibrio sp.
CCGGTGACGATGTTGAAGACGCCGGGCGGTAGAATGCCTTCGGAAAGCTCACCGAGCGGCAGACTCGAGAGCGGCGCCTGATTAACACGAAGATCACCGTAGTCGCGACACCATCGGTAATAACTCTGTTTGGAGACACCCAGCGAACGACACACTTGCCAGGTGCCTTCCCTTGTGCTGAGCGGTTACGTCCCCACTGTGAAGGGCGCGACGAGACGTTCCAGTGTCGCCATGGCAGAAAGCGGAGTCAGTTTTCCGGTAGCCGGATTCTCTGGGATTGGCACGCCCGCGATAGTCATCTCGAAACGGGACGAGTCGGAATCTACCTGAATATTGTGAGAGTTGCGCTCGATGCCCGGGTCGGCCCAAATCTCGTATTCAGTCCGGTCGGGGCCGATGCCGGCCAGCGATAGCGCCACCGCCACATTGACGTTGGCCGGAAACTTCTGAGCCGCAGCGCGTACCGATCCCTTGTATAGGCAAATTGGCTCGCTCAGCCCATCCATGTCAATTCCCTGTTCGGTGACGAAAGGCGCCTTCTTGAGGCCAGCGGGTGGTTTACGGGTCTTCATCACCACCGAGTAGATCTCGCCCATAGCGGCGGCGCGCACCGCGTCGAACCCGACTAATGCCCCGGTGGCGGCGTTGATGGTTGCGCCGGTCTCCTTGGCGCGCTCGACCAGATCGAATCGTTCCAGAAGCGACGTTAGCGTGAGGACAACCAGAGTCTTTCCTTGTTCTACCGTGGGTTCGGCCAGTTCGGCGAAGTTTTCCGGTGGTAAGCCTTCAAGTAACACGTCGGCGCTATCGACAAGGCCGCCGAGATCAAGCACAGGCGGCGGCGTTTTGAAATCGGCAATACGGCTCTTGGCGCGTTCCTTATCGGCGGCGGAGACGGCGGCCAGCACCAAGCCATCGACGCCGCCATCAAGCCAGCGTGCTACCGGCATGCCGACGGCGCCGAGTCCAGCAACGCCGACCTTCAATGGTTTAGTTGGTCGTGAGGACATATCCCCTCTCCTCCCCCTTCAGCAGGTTTGATGATTAGTTGCCGCCAAGCAGTTTCTCGCATTGCTTCTCGCGCTCGCATATTTCGAAAATTACAGTATCGATATCGTCTCGCTGGCGCTCCAATAGCTCGCGGCGCTCGCGAAGCTTCTCGATGAAAAGCTTAAGTTGCGCCGCCTCCGTCGGGTCGGCGTCGTAAAGATCGATCATCTTCTGGATCTCATCCAACGAGAAGCCGAGGCGCTTGCCGCGCATAATCAATTGCAGCCGGACGCGGTCACGCGGGTGATAGACGCGGCGCTGGCCGACGCGCTCCGGTGAGATTAGGCCCTTATCCTCGTAGAACCGAATGGTTCGCGTGGTAACGTCGAATTCCTTGGCCAACTCGGCGATGTTCCAGTTTTCTCTCATTCCTGCAGGCTACTTTCCCTTAACGTTAAGGTAAACCCCGTGCGAATCGATCAAAGTAGGATCAATGCCGCCAGGCCGAGAAACACGAAGAAGCCTACGACATCGGTAATAGTCGTCAAAAACACGCTTGATGCGATGGCGGGATCGATGCCATTGCGGTCCAGAACCAGCGGAATTACGGTACCAGCCAGCCCCGCAACCAGCAGGTTGACCACCATGGCGATAGCAATGACGGCACCGAGCATCGGGTTTTCGAACCAAAACCAGGCGACGCCACCGGCCAAAAGCGCGAACACCAAGCCGTTGGCAAATCCGACCAGGATCTCCTTGCCGACAAGGCGTGCCGCGTTGGTTGCGGTCAATTCCTTCATCGCTAAGGCGCGCACAGCTACCGTAAGGGTCTGGGTGCCGGCATTGCCACCCATGGAAGCGACGATGGGCATCAAGATGGCGAGTGCCACTATCTGCTCGATCGTCGCATCGAACAGCCCGATGACGATTGAGGCGACGATGGCCGTCAATAGGTTGACGAACAGCCACGAAAAGCGAGCCCGGGTGGTATCGAGAACGGCGCTATAGAGATCGTCCCCGCGTACGCCGCCCATGCGCATGATGTCTTCCTCGTGTTCCTCGTCGATGACATCGACGATATCGTCAATGGTTATAGCGCCGATCAGCCGTCCACCATGATCAACCACGGGCGCCGAAACCAGATCGCGCTGGCGGAATAGGAAGGCGACGTCTTCCTGGTCGGACATCACCGGAATGACTTTCATATCCGGTTCCATAACCTCGGTGACTGTGACAGAGCGGCCGGTCCGCAGGAGCTTGTCGAGCCACACCATGCCGACAGGCCGGTGCGCGGGGTCGACGACGTAGACAACGTAGAAATGATCGGGCAACGGGTTGTCGCCACTATCGGCATTACGGCGCAAGAAGTCGATGGTGTTGCCAACGTCCCAGAACGTCGGCGCGGTAACCAGTTCGCGCTGCATCAGACGCCCGGCGCTGTCCTCGGGAAAGCTTAGGCTCTCTTCGATGAGCGCGCGGTCCTCTTCGGAGATGGCCTTCAGGACCTGCTGTTGCTCGTGCTCCTCTAGCTCTTCTATGATTTCGACGGCATCATCGGATTCAAGTTCGGTAATGGCTTGCGCGACGGCCTCGAGCCCGACCGCGTCGATAACTTGGTCGCGGACGGTCTCGTCGAGTTCGATGAGCACATCGCCATCGAACTCCGGGCCCATGATGGTCAAGAGCCGGCTACGGTCTTCGTCGTGGAGACGCTCGACCAGATCGGCGATGTCGGTGTAATGGAGATCCGCGATCAGAGCCCAGACGGCGGTTTCGTCGTTGGCAGCAAGGGCTGCGACAATGCGCTCCTCGGTCTCGCTTTCCAGGCCGTGGACGGTGCCTTTTAGGGGTTCGGCGCTGTCAAGCATATTTTCGCTCATGCAACGCCTTCCCTCTCAAGAAACACCAAGGCCCGACGCTTGCGCGGCAGGCCTTGGGAGAATGGTGCAGTCGATAAGAGAACTAAACACTCACCCTTAATAACCGCCAAAAACCTTGGATTTCCATTACCTTCGCAGCCGCAACTTGCATCACCAAGCCCCTTGTAACACCACTATGAGTCACCGTCCAGTATTGCTGTGGACATCCGATATAATTAGCGAATACAGCGAAGCGGAGCTGGCAAACACCAGGTCGGATCCACACAACGGCCCCAACAAAATGTCGTCGATAGCCGTTGATATTACAGCCGCCAAAGTAGCGAAGTTCAACAAAGCTGTCATAGGTTTCTCACCCTTCAACTCACAATGGACCCGTTTGTCTTGAACAAGGCAGGTCACGAACTTCTTGACTGCGGTTCCAAATGGTTCCTTCAGTTTCGGTGCTGACATACCATTCAGACGGATCGGGATCTTACCGGCTTCAGTGGTGCCGTTATCACGAACGTGGGTGACGATGCCGGAAAGGTATCGCCAGCCGCGCAGCGATAGTGGATGCGGCCAACGTCAGCATGATCGTCATGGTGGCGATTTCGATAACGCCAAGATAGCATGGGACGTCCTTAATAATTGGAATAGGAAATTTGATGTTTGATCTGACGGGCAAAGTGGCCTTGGTAACAGGGGCGAGCCGTGGGCTTGGTTACGCCATTGCAAAAGGGTTTGCCAAGCAGGGCGCAACTGTTGTCTTAAATGGCCGCAATTCGGAAACACTTGAAAAACGTGTTCAGGAGATTCGTAGTATGGGAGCAACGACGCATGCCTCATGCTTCGACGTTACCAATACATCTGCGATCAAATCAGCCGTTACAGACATTAAATCCCGCATTGGTGATATTGATGTTTTGGTTAACAACGCGGGCATTCAGCATCGCCAACTTATTGCAGATTTAGACGAGGTTAATTGGCGCCGAGTACTGGAAACAAACCTAACCGCGCCCTTCCTCCTGGCAAAGGCAGCGGCAGCGGCTATGGTGGCACGAAAATCGGGGAAGATTATAAATATTTGCTCGCTCGCCAGCGAAGTTACCAGACCAAATATAGCCCCCTATACAACCGCCAAAGGAGGATTGAAGATGCTGACCAAGTCCATGGCCATTGAATGGGCAAAATACAATGTGCAGGTTAACGGAATAGGTCCGGGATTTTTCCAAACCGAAATGAATACCGCCCTGGTGGAAGATGAACAGTTCAACAGTTGGGTTTGCAATCGGACACCCGCCGGAAGGTGGGGCGATGAAGACGAATTGGCGGGCGCAGCTATATTTTTGGCATCCGACGCATCAAACTACGTCAATGGCCAGGTAATCTATGTAGACGGTGGTTTCCTCTCAAGCATGTAATTCCTGGCGGCAAGGGGATAGCTAATGTGAAGGGGCAAGCACGGGAGCCGCCACTTGCACTGTGACGACACGAGCTTACTTCAAAAGTTTGCCGCGTAACCTGGCGTTGAAGCTCTCGCAATAGCCGTTCCCCCAAGGCAATTCGGATTCAATATGGGC
>CAYXUT010000226.1:0-4422 GCA_964468005.1 uncultured Magnetovibrio sp.
CAGGTCGTCCCAACGGAGTTCGAGAATTTTCCCGGCAAGGCGTTCGGCAATGGTGACCATGATGTATCTCCCGTCCATAAGCATGGGGGACATGCACGTGCCAATCAATCCCCGGCCAGAGCGCGCAAGCTTTGCCATACCATCGCCGATTTCTTTGATCTCGTACCCGGTATATCCCTGCACCAAGTCCTTTCGCGCTGTTTCTGGGCATCAACTACACCGAAGCTTCGAAAGATCAGTTTAAGTGTGAATTGAAGGTGAGGACACAGTTAAGCTCCCGGCCAGAAACAGCACGAAAGGATTTGGTTTGTCGAGTATCTTCTGCAGATGATCTTCTACCAAGGTATCCTCCCCTAACCCTCGGCCTCTAAAATCGTTTAGGGTTCCAACTTCAGGTCTCGTAGTAACTTATGTGCCGCTGTCCCTGGGTCCAACTCGCGGCTGGCTGTCTGGTCGAGCAACGACCCAATCCCCTTATGACGCCTCGCCTCAATACGATCGCGAACGATATTCTCGGCCGTTTTGAGTACCCGCATTTCGGCGATCTTTTTTTGGCGCTCCGCCAGTTCACCCGAATCTATCAGGTGCGCGCCGTGGGCATCAATGGTTTCCACCAGTTGCTCAATACCCTCACCCGTCTCGGCGCTAGTGGGGATCACTGGCACTTTCCATCCTGACGGACCGCGACCAACAAGCCCAAGCCCCAGCATGGCTCTCAGATAGCTTGCTGTCTTGTCAGCGTCCGGGCGGTCGCTTTTCGACACCACATGCATATCTGCAATTTCCAGGACACCGGCTTTGATCGCCTGAATGCCATCTCCCAATCCCGGCGCGGATACCACGATCACCGTGTGCGCGGCAGTGGCGATGTCAACCTCATCCTGGCCAACGCCCACGGTCTCGATCAGCACCACATCAAAGCCGGCCGCATCAAGGACATCAGCCATATCCAGCGCAGCTCGCGCCAGACCACCCAAGGATCCACGCGTTGCCAAAGAGCGGATAAATACCCCGTCATCTGTCGCAAGATCAGTCATGCGTACCCGGTCACCCAGAATGGCGCCGCCGGAAAATGGGCTCGATGGATCAACGGCATCAATGCCAACGCGCCTGTCTGAGGCTCGAATCGCCAGGGTTAAGGCGCGCACCAAGGTCGATTTGCCGCTGCCTGGTACACCGGTAAGGCCGATCACACGCGCCTTGCCAGCGTGACCATAAATGCGGGCCAATTGTTCGCGGTGCTCGGGACGGATCGATTCGGCATAGGACATCATCCGGGCCAGCGCGCGGGTCTCACCGGCCAATACACGCTCGAGCAATTCGTCGGGACTAGCCATGGTTATCGGAGCGCTCATTCCGCCGCGTCTTCCATAGGGCCATCAAGCGGATACGCTTGACGTAGATCCAACCCCGCATCCCGGTACTCGCGGCCAAGTTCAAGGTAACTCGACGGAATGCGGTTGATCATGGCAATATCTTTTTTAGAAACTTTGCGGATAAACCGCGCTGGCGAGCCTCCCCAAATTTCCCCCGATTTAACCCGCTTGCCCGGCGTAACCAAGGCGCCGGCAGCAACCAGCGCTCCCTCTTCCACAACGGCGCCATCCATCACGGTCGCATGCATGCCAACCATGGAACCGTCCTGAAGCGTACAGGCATGGATCAGCACCATGTGGCCGATCGTGACTTCGTCCCCGATGTAGGTGCCGAAACGGTTGCGTGCCACGTGTACGACCGTACCATCCTGGATGTTCGAGTTCTTGCCAACGCGAATTTCATGGATGTCGCCGCGCAATACGCAGTGGTACCAGACATTCGATCCGGATCCAATTTCAACGTCGCCAATAATTACCGCCGTAGATGCTATAAAAGCGTCATCGGCGATTTTTGGCGTGGCTCCGCGCACGGAAAGAATGTTGCCTATCAAGTCCGTTCTCCTATAGCCAACGCCCGAGCGTCATTCCCATGGCGGTAAGGACGTCGGGATCGAGGACTGGCTATACTCATGGTTCAGACAAACTAGCGCCCGGATGCCCCTCCGCCAAGAGCGGGCCATTGACTTGTCATGCGAAACCCCTAATATCCGGTGCGTTACGCTTTTTTTCACCGGCATGACACCGCAAGCGCGGCAATGGAACGCACCGGTATTTATGACCTTTTCCGATCTTGGACTTAGTGAAGATGTGCTCCGCGCCATCAATGACGCCGGGTACGATGAACCAACGCCGATCCAGGCGGGGGCAATCCCTTATGTGTTGATGGGCCGCGACATCTGTGGCTGTGCCCAGACCGGCACCGGGAAGACGGCGTCATTCACCTTGCCAATGATCGATATCCTGGCCGCCGGCCGGGCCAAAGCGCGGATGCCGCGGTCCTTAATTCTGGAGCCCACGCGTGAGTTGGCCGCGCAAGTGGCCGAAAGTTTCGATACCTACGGCAAGTACCACAAACTAAACAAGGCCTTGCTGATTGGCGGCGAGAACTTGTCCGATCAGGCCAAGGTTTTGAACCGTGGCGTTGATGTATTGATCGCGACGCCGGGCCGGCTGATCGATATGTTCGATCGCGGGCATCTCTTGCTCAACGACGTTAAGGTCTTCGTCATCGACGAATCAGACCGCATGCTTGACATGGGATTCATCCCAGATGTCGAGCGCATCGCCACCATGCTGCCGCCGTTGCGCACGACCTTGCTATTCTCGGCCACCATGCCGAAGGAGATCAGAAAACTCGCCGACAAATTCCTGATGAACCCAAAGGAAATCAGCGTCGCGCGGCCCGCGACAACGGATTTAACCATTATCGAGGGTCTGGTCATGTTCTGCACGCAACATAATCGTATACTTGGCTCGGAGCATAAAATTTAACGCGAGGCCTTACGAAACTTGATCCGCCGCGAAGCGCCCCGCAATGCCCTAATCTTCTGCAACCGCAAGCGCGACGTCGATGTCGTCCACCGCTCTCTCAATCGCCACGGCCTGGAAGCGGCCCGTTTGCACGGCGATATGGCACAGCCGGTACGCATGGAAACGCTGGCAAACTTCAAGAGCGGCGAAGTTAAATATATGGTTTGTTCCGATGTCGCGGCACGTGGCCTGGATATTCCGGAAATGAGCCACGTATTCAATTTCGACGTGCCGCCCCACGCTGAAGACTACGTCCATCGCATTGGCCGCACCGGCCGCGCGGGGCGCGAAGGCCGCGCGTTTACACTAGCCACCAGCGAAGACCGAAAATATATCCGCGCAATCGAACAGACCATCGGCCAGCCGATTCCAGGGATAGAACTGAACCGCGACGGTGCAAAGTCTGAACCCAAATCTGTAATCTCCAAATCCCCGACACCGAAAATAGAGGGAAAATCGAAACGTAGTCGGCGCCCCGAACGCAAGGAAGCCGACGAGAAGAAATCGCAGCAGTTCCAGTCTAAACCGAAGACTCAAGAAGCCAAATCGACACCCCACGAAGCAAAACCGAAGAAATTCCGCAATGAAAACGGCTCAGTCAAGGGTATGGGCGACCATATCCCAGCATTCATGATGCGTGATACCAGCGGCGCTTAGCACCCAAAGCCACCTTAGAAAGTACTCACCGTAACGCGCGCGATATCTTCCAATACATCGCGGTCTGGATTGGCTTTGCCAATAACCATAATTCCATTAATAGCGCTAGTCAGATAGCGCGCCAGTGATTCTGGATCCTTGTCCCCAGAAATCGTGCCTTCGGCCTGCGCTCGACGCACCAGACGCAAGAATGATTCCTCCATCACCGCCATGCCAGCACGGCAACGCGCCGCGGCCTCGGGGTCATCAGAAGCGACCTCGACGGCACAGTTGTTAAGGAAGCAGCCGCGTCTACTGTTAGGTTCCAAAATTCGGTCAACGGCGCGGCTTAGCACGGCCATGATAAGCTGGCGCGCCGGCATTTGCAGTTCGGCAACGGATTTCACTTGAGATGAGATATTTTCGCGGTAGAAATCGATGGTTTCCAGAAACAGTGCGTGTTTTGAGCCAAAACTATCATAAAGGCTACTTTTCGAGAGCCCCATGGCGCTGGTCAGGTCGCGCATGGAGGTGGCACCATAACCTTTGGACCAGAACACCTGCATGGCGCGCTCCAACACATCTTCACGCTTGAACTCTCTCGGTCGTGGCAAGCCAGCTTTCCTTTCTGTTCCGCTATTCTACCCGCTTTGCGGTTAAACATCCGTAACTTTCATGTGAAAACGTGCATCCGCTTGAAAAAGGGTCAAATCAAACCAGCTAATGGCGAGGACGGATCAGCGTAAAGCTTCTTCGGCACGCTTCATGGCCTTCGCCACGAGCATCGGATCCTCGGCCTCGGCAATGGCGCTGTTCATCAAAATTCCATCGCAGCCAAGCTACATTGCGATGGTCGCATCCGAGGCTGTGCGGATCCCGG
>CAYXUT010000227.1:0-4420 GCA_964468005.1 uncultured Magnetovibrio sp.
ATAAATTATGGCTACCACTTTTTCCGTTTAAAAATTTTTCTGCCTATTCTTCCTCGTAAGGTTCAATTCTGACGCCTTCAAGAGTGTAGCCTGTGTCGATATCAGCGCTACCATCTACAAGAAAAAGTTTTTGGCTTGCTGCCTTTATCGATATTTGTCCGGTAATCCATACGGGTTCGTAAAGGTCATTAAATGTATGAGCCTTATTTAACCGAACATAGACCGTTTGATTTGCCGGAGGTGGCGGCACGTGAATGCAGGCGCCTACGTAAGGGACTAAAAGTAATTCCCGCACAGCAGTGCCTTGATGCTCAAGAGGCAAAGCGTACCCCGGAATACGAACAAACTTATTATCAAGCTGCGTATTCATTATTTTGTTGCGTCTTTCGATCTCCTTTTTGAGACGCTTAAAGTCAGAAATAAGCCCTTCTACATCTAACCCTTGCTGTTCTAACTTGTAACGAATTTCGATGCTCTCTTCGAATACTTCATCAACGTCGGAAATGAGGCTCCGCTGACGCATATTTTGGGTGCTTATTAAGAACTCAAAATCCATTGCTTGTTCGTTAGTTAGCATCGCAAAGGGATTTTCCAACTTTGGCATTCTGGGAATCAAATTATCCCAATCAATATTCTGCGGTTTTTCAATTGCTGCTACCGGTGACACGGTAAATAAAATAACGCACAGAACCATCCTTAAGGTTTGGAATAACACTTGAAAAGTATTTGCTATAATGGCTTCGGACTGCAAACCAGTAGTTGGTTTCTTATTGCTGCTCATAGGTATTTTGATCAATTATATTCACATCGGATTTGCCTAAGACCCCAGTGCTCGAGTCAGCATCGTCGCATTGTGGCGCATCATTTTAAGATACGTGGACGCGGGCCCATTGGGTCCGGAGAGTGCGTCAGGGTACAGTGTGCCGCCAACGGTCGCGCCGGTCTCCTTTGCGACCTGCGTGATAAGGCGCGGGTCCGTAATGTTCTCGACAAAAACCGCCGAAATATGCTTGGCTCGCATCTGCTTTATGAGATTGGCCACGTCCTGCGCCGAAGCTTCGGAGTCTGTACTCAACCCTTGGGGTGCTAGAAAGGTCAGGCCATAGTCCCGGCCGAAATACTGGAACGCGTCGTGCGCGGTTACAACAGTACGACCATCTAGCGGGAGACCTGCAATCTTCTCGCGAATCTGCTTATCGAGCTCTTCGATCTCGGCGATATAAGCTGCGCGATTTTTATAGAACGTCACAGCATTGTCCGGGGAAATCTGTGCAAGTGCGGCGGTGACGTTATTCACGTAAATCACAGCGTTTGCCAGACTTTGCCAAGCATGTGGGTCAAATGCGCCGTGATTGTGACCAGCATGCTCATCGTGCTTATCCTTGTCATGTTCGCCATGTTTATTCTTGGCATGGTCATCGTGGCCGTGGTGACCGGTGTCTGGTTCTTGGGCAATCGGTTCAACATCTTTACCCGAGATATCTTTGAAAAAGTGTTCATCGGCTTCAAATTCAAAAGGCATATGCTCGGTAAAGAACGCATATTTGCCTGCTTTGGTAATATTCACCGTGAACGCCGTCATCTTTTTCGTTGCATCAAAATTAAGAGCATAAGCTTTATCCTGTGCAACCAGCACATCGTTGTTACGTTTTGCATCTGAATCTTTGGATTCCAATAATCCTTCGGCCTTCTCTTCTGACTCTTCAATCCTACCAGATTTGAGAATGACCATCTTCATTACAGGATCTGCGTATTTCCCATCGACTTTTGCAAAGGACCATTTGTAGGTTCCCGGGGAAAGGTCAAAGACACCGGCCCATTCAAAAGTATGGCCTCCATGTCCTTCGCCCTCCTCATAGGGGATTGCGTCTATTCCTTTTGTCGCAACGACGCGTCTACCCTTGAAGTTCGAGGCTTCGACCAACCGGTCAAGCCACCCCTCAAATTCAAGGCCATTAACAACAAGGAGGTCTGACTTGCTCATTGCCTTCGCATCGGCGGGTGTCGGTCGATAAACATGGGTATCACCATCTGGCCCAACGAGTGTCGTGACGGCGACATACTGGCCACCAACTCGCTTTACCATGTCTCCCAGGATTGAGAAGGTGGCCGATACCTTGACCTTTTCGGCAGAGTGGGCAGTAACAGGTAAGGTTAGTGAGACAAGAATGGCAGCAAAGAATAGTTGAATAGACTTTCCGAAATTCATTTCGGTTCCTTTTATATATTTAGTGAAGATGAACGCCGAGCGGCGTTGGTGATAATTCCGTCTACGGACCCAAATCCCAATGATATGGTATATCCCACACCCGCTACGAGAATAATCGCAGGCCCGGACGGCAAACTAAGATGGAATGACAACAGAAGCCCGATTAGGCTGGATAGCATGGCTAATACGATTGCGACTAAAATGAGGCCACCGATGTTAACAGCCCAAAAACGCGCGCCAGCAACGGGTATGACCATCATGCCGACGGCCATCAGCGTGCCGAGTGCATGGAACCCTCCGACCAGATTTAGGACGACGAGCGCGAGGAAGATAAAATGAGTAACTGCGCTCAGGCCGCTTACAGAGCGCAAAAAATTTGGGTCGGCGCATTCCAAGACCAATGGACGAAAGGCAACTGCTAAAGCTAATGTTGAGAGACTGGCAATAGAACACAACAAGATGAGGGCTGCATCATCAAGTGCGAGAACCGTGCCGAATAGAACGTGCATCAAATCGATATTACTCCCACGGGTCGAAACAATTAAAACGCCCAGTGCAAGTGAGATCAGATAAAAGGCGGCGAGACTGGCATCCTCGCGAATAGCTGTAAGGCGGCTAACAAAGCCGGAGAGTAAGGCGACCGTCATGCCGGCGATTAACCCCCCAATAGTCATGGCGCCGAGCGACAAGCCAGAAACAAGATAACCGACGGCGGCACCAGGCAATATAGCGTGTGCCATTGCGTCACCAGTTAGACTCATACGACGCAGCATAAGAAAAACCCCAACAGGAGTAGCGCCAATTGAGACTGCAATGCAGCCTACGAGGGCACGGCGCATGAAGCCGTAATCATAAAATGGCTGAAAGAGAAGGTCCCACATTATGCTGCATCGCGTCCGCATACATGTGGCAGACCCACACAAGCCTCGCACATTTGACGGGCGCGAAACTGATTCTTTGCGGTCAGAACTTGACCGGTCGGCCCATGGGCTACGAGCTCACGAGCGAGCATAAGGGTATCAGGAAAATGTTCGCGAACCGTCTCGTTATCATGCAACACGGCAATCACCGTCCGCCCTTCATTATGCCAATTCTGGATCAAGTTGATCAAATCAGCCATGGTGCGAGCATCAACCGATACAAAGGGTTCATCCAGCAAAACCAGAGTGGCATCCTGTAAGAGAAGTCGTGCAAATAACGTGCGTTGCATCTGACCGCCGGATAGCGATCCAATAACGCGGGACTCAAAACCTGTGAGGCCTACAGCAGCAATCGCGGCTTCAACGCGAGCAAGACGTTTACTTCCAAGCCACCCGAAAGCCCCAATCTCCCGCCATAACCCCATGGCGACAATGTCAACCACCGATAAAGGGAACGACCGGTCAATCTCCAATTGCTGGGGCAAGTAAGCGATGTTTTCACGTCCGATTGAGCCAAGCGATACTCGACCTTCTATAGGTGCGAGCGCTCCGACCACGCCTTTTAGAAGAGTTGACTTGCCCGCGCCATTAGGGCCGACGATGGCGGTGAGGCTCCCTTCTACAATTTTCGTTTGAAGGCGACTAACGGCTGGGTGACGATCATAGCCTAAGGTCAGGTTCTGAAAATCAATGGCAGGTGTCATAGCGCTCCCGGCGTCGAAATGGCCCAGGAAAATCCAGCCCAAAGTGCTACTAAGACGAGCGCGGCACAAATTAACCGGGTACTGATCCCAACCAACAGGAGACGAGGCGGTGCAGATATAGTCTTCACACCAAAAACTCTCCAGCGGTGCACAGCCCGCAAACGCCATGTGGTTTGACGATATTTTGCAATGATTTAGAACTTACTTTACCGACAATTCCGGAAAGCAGGTTGAACAAATCGGTCGCTAGATGTTCAACGCCGGTCCATTCGCTACTAATGCGGACCGCATTTTCCACCTTTAATCGGGTCGGCCCTCTGCGACCACCCGGTTTGGTATACCCCGGAACGCTATACCCGCTCCCAACCGTCGCTGGGGCCATCTCAAACTCCTTCTTTAACTTTTTGTTGAAATTAATGCTCGGGGAGGAATGTTTTAAAGCTCAGCAGCTACCTTCAGAGTAACGGTGTGACCATCGTTCCCAGTCCCCCCATCTGAGGTGCTATAATCCTCATCATGGAGATACTCCAGGGTTGCTGAGTAGTTAGGAAGTACCTGAACTGTCATAGCGCCTCCGTAACGGGTTT
>CAYXUT010000228.1:0-3044 GCA_964468005.1 uncultured Magnetovibrio sp.
CAAAGCCTTTCGAACGCTGGACAAAATAATCGATCAACGTCTTTGTCCGCTCCTTGTCAGTTATTAATCTGAAGCAAAAGCCACTTGTAATTTGCCGAGCGAGCCATAGTCGGCGATAATCACATTTCCCGCCCTGATCGGTATTGGGGTCGTAGAGGTGCCAGTAGTCACGGTAGCGCCCGCCTCCAAGCTGACGCCGTTTCTCGAGAGTTCATTTACGAGCCACGTCAAAGCAATCCTGGGATCTCCGAGAACGTTTCCCCCTGAGCCCTCATGGGTTTCGCCATTCAAGACCGATATGGATACGGCATGTTTTGAGAGATTGATCGATCTCCATGCATCAGGCATGGGTGAGCCGATCACGAATTCATGAGCGCAAGCGTTGTCCGCTATCAAGTGCTCTTCGCCAACACTCGCAACATTTTCAAACCGAGAATCGGGTATTTCGATGCCGGGATGGAGCGTATCCACGGCGGAAACGACTTCCGCCTGGCCATATTCGGAGGCCCGAGAATCTAGGGTCTTACCCATTCGAAAGGCAAACTCGGGTTCTGCGACCGCCATTCGGTTCGCTCCGAAACTCAGCGTGACACCAGGCTGAAAAACTCGTTCCTTCAAAAGCATTCCCGCCAGCGGACTGGACACGCCAATATGGTTTTGGCCGGCCGAACTGGTTGCGGCGATCTTCCATCCGAATATAGGCCGCCTGCTGAAACTCTCAAAATGGGCTTGGATTGCATATCCTTCTGCCCGAGTATGCGGACACAGCTCGTCTGGCAGTCGTGGCATGATATCTCCGTTTTGCCAGCATTCCCAGATGAGCCTGGCGGCTTTCAACGACCTTTTGTCTTCATCAACCATTTTAGTCCCTTAATGATCCGCAGCACGTTAGTCGGCGAAGAAATCCAATAACTGATGGGCGGCTCAATAGGTGCCAACCAACAGCCTAATCCTTGCTGTAATGACACTGTTGGCCATCGTCAGCTTCGGAAACCCTATTTTCCATTACCTTGTTAGGCTTTGATTGCGGCTTACTATTTTCGCTCATTGCTGAAACGGCAAAAGCACACTTAAGCGCCGTCACGCCGTCATTAATTGCCTTTTGGGCCACGTCAATCAAGCCGATCGCCCGAATGAACCCGTGGATCATTCCGGGATAGTCGACCAACTCCGTCGTTACCCCCGCCTCTTGCAGACGCGCAGCATAAGCAACCCCCTCATCCTTAAGCGGATCAAAACCAGCCGTCTGAATAAGGGCCGGAGCGACGCCTATCAGCTTTGATGCTTTGATCGGTGATGCTCGCCAATCCAACCGCTCTTCATCCGAGTTCAGATAGAGATTTTGAAGCCAAATAAGCCCGTTCCGGGTCAGAAAATAGCCCTCAGCGAACTGTTCGATCGTCCCTCTGGCAGGTGCCGTGCTCGGATGGGCCATATCCGTATTCGGGTAAATCAGCCATTGAAAGCAGGGCTGGGGCCCCGCCATATCTCGCGCCATGAGTGATACAACAGCTGCCAAATTCCCGCCCGCACTATCTCCGCCCACGGCAATCCGCTGTGGATCAACCCCAAAGCTTTTCGCACGATCGATGACCTCCAAGAACGCAGCCCAAGCATCCATAACAGCCGCTGGGAACTTGTTCTCGGGCGCCAAGCGATAGTCTATCGAAATCACCACGCATCCCGCTCCCACCGCCGTCGCCCGACAAATTGGATCATGGCTGTCGAGAGTGCCAAAGACCATGCCTCCACCATGATAATAAATCAAACAGGGTGCAGCACTCTGGGAGACGTCAACCGGACGATAATACCGATAGCCAAACGATTTTTCCTGCCCCGAAAAGTTACCGTCTTGTATATCGACAAAGCGAGGATCCGGATCGGGCAACGGTTTGGTGGTCGCAGCAATAACCCTTCGTGCCTCAACCGCGTCATCGGCATCGAAGGGCGAGCCTTTCTCTTCCATCGCATTCAACATCACACGACATTGTGGATCCAAGGTCATGTCAGCGTTATTTTCTTCATGCTTGCCTCCGGCCCAAATATCCGCTGCAACAACATTTGTAACAACGAACTGAACCATACGGGCTGATACGAGGCAATTATTTGTGCCGATACCAGAATTAGAGCAGCTCTGGTTTTGAGTTTGCCATTAGTGTGATGACCATCACACCTGAGCCTATCGTCACAAATCTCTATTCTTTGAAGCGCGTGGGACATAATTGAATGTCTTGATCCTCGCTTATGTTTGCTTTGGTTTTGTGAGTTTTTCGTACCGCCACAAAGTCATTGTTTGAATTCTCCAGTTCCCGCTCTTCTGACGTCGCGATCCACAATCCCATCGACAGTTAATCCGATCTCTCATTATCCTATCTTGATGGGGGAGTTCCTCACCTCCAATGCCAAACAAAAATGACTATCGGGTCGAGTTAGTTGAATAATGTTCAGCCTAGCTTTGGCTCCCGAGTACGCGGCTGTCTTTTTGGTGGCGCAAAGATTCCGGTTTTTTGGCATTTTACTTTCCCGTCTTAGCCGACCGTGGCTTCACAATCAGAGTGCTTGTGGTGATAAAAACCGCATCTCCATTTTGGTTACATAGTGATGCTTTATAGCGGACAAAACCTAAGTCTGGTTTACTCTTGGACACACGGCTTTCCAAGATTTCCATTTGGCCTGTTAAACGGTCACCTGGACGAACCGGTGTCGGCCAAATCATTTCTTCGTGGCCAGGCGAGCCTAATGTCGTTTCATAATTTAAAAACTCCATGTGCATAAGCCGAAGCCATACTAGCGCCGTCAGCCAACCGCTGGAAATAATCCCTCCAAAAACGGTTTCTTGGGCAGCTTCATCGTCGACATGAAATGGGAAAGGATCATATTTTCTTGCAAACTCTACTATCTCCTCACGCGTAATCTCATATTTACCTAGTTCAAAGATATCCCCTGTCTTATAGTCTTCTGCATAGCGAGAGCTCATTTGACGATTCCCAAAAATTAAGTTCCAAGCAACAACATGTAACCCTAGCTAAAAGATGTAGCTGCTT
>CAYXUT010000228.1:3054-4356 GCA_964468005.1 uncultured Magnetovibrio sp.
GTCCCAAATGTTTTGATGATGAACAGTAAAAGGCGCTCAGGAAAATGTCAGCCAGTATACCGATGAAGAGCGAGGCGCAGGGAGTGGCGAAGCCGTTGTCGCCGGCGTTGACCCGACGGGGTATGCTGGCCTATCTCATTGATGCGGCCAATCTGATCACGCTCGCCAGCCTTGCGTTTTCTTTTTACGCTTGTTGGTCGGTTTTGGCGGGACGACCCGCCTTGGCCGCGGCCCTAGTCGCGATGGCCATCGTCATCGATAATGTGGACGGTTGGGTGGCGCGGCGGACCGTCGGACGAAACCCGAATTTCGAACATTTCGGAAGTCACTTGGACTGTTATTCGGACTTCATCTCAAAAGGTATGTTTCCCGTCCTGTATCTTTTGACGGCAACCGATATGCAGGTCGCATTCCTGCCGGTGGCGTTGATCTATCTGGTGGCAATTACCGTCCGATATAGCTATGAATTCGTCCCGGATTGCCCTCAGATCGGTCTGTCGCCCGACTATGTGATCGTGTTCGTCTGTCTGTTGCAATTGGCCAAGCCACAAATGGGTTCGGCCTTCATCCCCATTCTCACGGCAAGCCTGGTGGGATTTGCAGTTCTCGCCGTGGCACGCTTCCCTTCACCTAAGTTGAAGGGGGGCGCCCTCGTCGGTTTTTGCCTCTTTCTTCTCGTTCTAGCGGCGGTTCTACTCACCGTCGATTAAAGGTGCGTTCCCTCCAAACGGAACGGCTTGATGTAACGCCGTTCCGTTAGAGTATTTGTGGAGGAAATGTCCGTACTGGGTCAAAAGCTGTGCCTTGAGCAGTCTGAGTTTGTCCACCAAGCGATCGGGTGTTACGTGGCTGAGTACAGAATTTCTGTGTTGCCCGGCATTGGTCCGTATATTATGTGACTACGCTGAAATCTGATGGCCGCGTTCTACCCACAGACGGTAACTACGCGCACGCACGTCACGAATTACAGCGATGAAGTTCGAAGTTGAGTGCGGAGCTAAAACGCGGAAAAGAATACCGTGCTGTGTGAAGGCACTGATGAGTGGCTGGTGTCGGAATCACGCTGGTCTTCGAACTGGCCCTCGGCTGTATCGACGCCTCACAAAGCCGCGCCGAGCAGGCCCAACATCAACATTTTCGCATACGCGACGACGCTTTCCGGCACATCCCGAAACGAAAATGCTGCCACATACTCAGAGATACGGCCACTGATGATCTTCATCGACATCTCGGTGTTCATTGTCTCCATCGCATACTTCCGTCCGAACCAGTCGCTTTCCTTATGTACCGGCGAAACCAACC
>CAYXUT010000229.1:0-4324 GCA_964468005.1 uncultured Magnetovibrio sp.
AGCGCCAAACAGTTCGACGCATGATTGGAGCGGAAGATGACAGGCTTGGTCGGACGAAGATGTTTGATAAGGTGTTCCTGTTCATCCAAAACGCCTTCGTCACTATGAAACAGGAAGCCATCCCCTTGTTTAGCCAAGAACTCATCGACGACGGCATCCTCCAAGGTGAGTTGAAGGGTGGAAAGATAGGTTGGCGGATGCGCGTTAATGAGAGCCGCCGTCTCGGCAATGTGCTGTTGCCAGCCTCTCTGCCCCGCCAAGGACGACCGTGCAGATACTTTAAGGCCTGCATCACGGGCCCTATCCAGAGCCATGGCATGAGTTTTCTGGGAAGTTCCTTTGATCACTCGCTTCAAGACTGTCGTCGAACCGCTCTCAATCCCCACTAGACCAAGCTAAGTTTACATTGCTTCAGTTCGGTCAACTCCCCGACGGTTTTATCGATCAGATTCTTCGGTGTAGTGTAGGCCAAAACCCTGGTTAAGGTGGGCAGAGCTTCATCCAATCTATTGAGAATGGTCTTCAGATCATCCATTGGCAGTACCAAGGCATCACCATCCGCCAACAAAACCCGATCAGCACCTGGCCATTCAGTCGCGGCAACATCGATGTCTGCGAACACATCTTCAATTGGCCTTGCCGTAAACGATTTAGACTTATACATCGAGCAAAATGTGCAGTAGTTCGCCGAACAGCCGAGTGTCGCCTGGATAATCAAGTTATTACCCTCACTCGGCGGACGATAAAGTGGCATGTCATACTGAACTGGCACGACTTCTCCAATAGGCCGACGCGTGTATGCCGTAAATAATTATTTTAGGGATTGTCTCAATATACCGAAAGCCCCGTGGCTAACGACGGGTCTTTCGGTATGTGGGAATGTGGCGGTAAGATCTGCTGTAAATTACCCATTCGTGCTTCCCCTACGCTTTCCCGACGAAGCAGGCAAAAACAACTTTTACGACTAAGTCATTAAAAAGGTAGGCGCACCCAACACAGGTTAATTTCCTGTGGCAGGCGTCAGATCAGACTATGAATTCAACGGGTCACTGAAGTGTGCCGTAGGAGAACTGACTCTATCTTTTGTGTCTGACGTCACCGCCAGTAGAATAAATTGATGGGTTCATATGTTTATCGGCAATTCTAATGGGCTTCTTTATTGTCAATGGAGGCGGATTGTAACGCCCGAGACCGGCGTGGTATCGTCCGGCCATGACGAAACTCAACGATGAGCAAATCAACACCTATCGGGTGGACGGTCTTCTCTCGCCGTTGCGGGTGATGAGCGAGGCCGACGCCTCTGAGTTTCGGCAAAACCTGGAGGACGCGGAAGCAGAACACGGCTCCATGACCGGTAAATATCGCAGTCAGAAATGGCATCTGCTGCTGACATGGCTGAGTGAACTCGTTCACGACCCCGCCATTCTCGACCCGGTCGAATCGATCCTCGGCCCTGACATCCTTTGTTGGGGCACTTCGGTGCTGATCAAGGAACCCGGCGACGGTACCCATGTATCTTGGCACCAGGACCTACAATACTGGGGTCTGGAGCCCGACGACGTGGTCTCCGCCTGGCTGGCGCTCACCCCGGCGACCAAGGAAACCGGCTGCATGCGCATGCTGGCGGGCTCCCACACCTGGACCGATTTGGTGCATGAAGACACCGATGACGACAAGAACCTGCTTAGCCGCGGGCAGTCCATCCGCGACGGCATCAATGAGGATGCGGCGCGGGTCTTGCAGTTACAACCGGGTGAAATTTCGCTGTTCCACGGCAATATCGCACACGCGTCGTTGCCGAATTCGGGTGCCGAACGGCGTATCGGCATTGTCACCCGCTATTTGGCGCCGAACGTACGGCAGACCAAAAACGCCGACAGCGCCATGCTGGTACGGGGCCAAGACACGCACGGTCACTTTACCCTGGAGGCCGCGCCACAGGCCGATTTCGATGCTGCCGCGCAGGCTGAGCACGACCGCATCATGAACCTGCGCCACGCGGTGTTGCTGGACATGCAGGAAAGCGCTTAAAAGGCTTTTACCGCTGTCCTTCGGCCCTATAACCGATCCAGTTTTGGTATATAGTTTCCTTATTTGAGGGGAGGATTATGATGTCGCGAAAGCGTTTTTCTGAAGAAGCAGCTTTGGACATTTTGCGCCAGATTGATCTGGCTCTGGCGTCTGGGAGTATGGTCGAGGTCACCTAAGCAGGACGAACAGACAGGTTAGGAATGTGTAGTTTTTTCATTCTGAAAAAGTAGCAGAAAAAGGTATGAATTTTGAAGAGTGGGGTCCAATCGATTAAAGGACCAAAGGAAAAGCATGGAGGAAATATAATGAGTAAAAACTATCCTGAAATGGCGACAGACCTGAGCGTGTCCATTAACCGATTGAGAAAAGGCATACCGGATACGATGAAAGGTTTTTCAGCTATGGCTACAGCGGCCACCGCCGATGGCTCTCTTGACCCTAAAACAAAGGAATTAATTGCCACGGCAATTGGCGTAGCCGTAAGGTGTGACGGTTGCATTGCCTCCCATACAAAGGCTGCGGAAAAGAACGGGGCTAGTCGGGAAGAAATTTTAGAAACATTAGGCATGGCCGTTTACATGGGTGGCGGTCCGTCAATTGTGTACGCCGCTCAAGCCCTTGATGCTTTCGATCAGTTCACAGAAGAGGCTAAGTAACCCAGGTTCGATCAGAAAGAGAGACGTTTGCCATGCCCGACACCGCCAAATCAACCTTGCAACACGATAATAGTCGGACCCGAGTGACGCTTTGGGAGTTTTCACCAGGCGCTGCAACGGGTTGGCATTGCCATAAGATGGACTATGTCATAGTACCGCTAACAACAGGAAAACTAAAACTGTTAGAACCCGGAGGCGAAGAAAATAAGGCCGATTTAACGACCGGTGCCTCGTATTTCCGGAAGGCGGGAGTAGAGCATGACGTTATCAATGCTAATGATTACGATTTTTCTTTTTTGGAAGTAGAGTTTAAGTGAAAGACACAGTAGAAAGCAGTTTTTGGGAGGGTATTACCATTGAGTGATTTAATGGAGAGAAAGCAATTATAACAACCATAGTTAAAAGCGAAATTACTATAACCAAAGGGTCCAAGACGTGTCAAAAAGGTCTACTCAAGTGGAGAAAAGTTGCAAGAAATGGGTATTCCTTTTTTGTTTACGGGAACAGAAAAGGATGATCCGACAAAGCTGCATGCAATTATGTGCTTTGATAGTATGGATGTATTAAAAAATTTGGGGCTGATGAGGTCCTTACAGAAACTAGACGTGAATCTGGTACAGTAATTGAGAGCGGTGATATGATTATCGTTTCTGATGACAACTTCACAAATTATCCTGCAGCCTTTATCAAAAACTGACCCCACCCCCACATGTAAGCACCTGTTATTTTTATAAACATTGTACACGTCTTCAACGAAGGTATTGGTCTTAATACTCAGTTTGTTAACTCACAGATATCCGTCATCAAAACATTTGGGACTGTTGAGCGTGTAATCTAGCGAAGGGTGCTGTGAGCCGGTATTAATCTCCAGTCGTTAAGCCCCCTCAAGAATGGATGCTACAAGGGGGTTGACGATGTCGGGATGGCTCAAGGGAGCCATATGTCCCCCGTCTGAGACTTGCTCATAACGCCAAGTTGAGCAATTTTTCCGCATCAATTCGACAATCTCTCTAATTGGATGGACGGTCTCCTGCGCTGACACAACAACGGCATTCCTCGGGAGCGCTTCTGCCCATTCAAGCAATGTGGTCGTTTCGTCCATAACAGCGTCCCATTCATGGAAGTTTGGTTTGAGAGCCTCGGTGAATTATTAAAGCACGCGACCAAAGAACAATATGTTTACCACCATGAATGGAACACGGGTGATGTCTTAGTTTGGGACAATCGCTCCACTTTACACCGAGCAACAGAGTGCGATTCTAACTGCTATCGCCGGGTAATGCAGCGAACAACAGTATCTTGGATCTGCGAACAAGAGGCCGCACCCTCCCTTTAACCTAACTCTCTTGTTCTGATAATTATAGTCTACAAGGATACGAACGGTGACCAACATATGCCTTGTCTTTTTCGCCAAAATTACACCGCTTTTCGTATAATTTTCTACTTTAGAGGGAAATTCTGCAAACCTCTGTACAAACGAATATCCTTGAATCTTTAGACAAATAAAAATGTGTGTAAGTGTAAGCCCATATTTCCTTTAAGGTCTTAGATGTAATGATAAAATACCTAGATTGTTGATGGTGGTTGAATGGTTCTGCAAGTTTGCACAATACGTTTCCAAGAAAGCTGTTCCCCTG
>CAYXUT010000230.1:0-4316 GCA_964468005.1 uncultured Magnetovibrio sp.
TTTTTTCAAGAAAACTGAACCGGCCTTCTGCGATCCGTTAAGTTACTCCTTGGTCATATAACGATCGAGAGTACGGTCGAATATATCGGGGTTGATATCGACGATGCATTGACGATCGCGGAACAGGTAATAGAGTAGCGCGTTAATGCGGTTGTCGATTTGTCTGGCAAGGTCAAACTCGATAAGATTGAGGCCGAAATGCTCCCAAAGACCAAAAGTGAAAAGCTACTCACCGAACGAGAGTTGGAAAATAAGGCCCTTTCCCAAGACAAAATCGACGCACTAATTGACTAACCCCAGTCCATCTTACCTTATATTTAGTAACGAGAAATCATCATGTCACGACGACCCTTTTTCATGGCAGCTCTATTGGCCGCTGCTTTCATTTTTTCACTGACAGGAAAGGCGGCCATGGCCAGCGATCTTGAAAACACTCTCTACATGGACCTCAAGGACGGCCGTGTTGTTATCGAATTGCGGCCCGACCTGGCGCCCAATCACGTTAAGCGCATCAAACAGTTGGTGCGCGAGAAATTTTACAACGGCTTGACTTTCCATCGCGTCATCGCCGGATTCATGGCGCAGGGCGGTGATCCAGACGGCAACGGTACCGGCGGTTCAGGCGTGAACCTGCCGGCGGAATTCTCTAACGAGCCTCATGTGCGCGGCACCTTGTCAATGGCCCGCGCGCGTCATCCCGATAGCGCCGACTCGCAGTTCTTCATTGTGCTTGCCCGTGCGCGGCACCTGGACGGCCAGTATACCGTCTGGGGCCAAGTGACGAACGGCATGAAGTTTGTCTCAAAGATCAAGAAGGCCGATCCCGGCGACCGCTCCGGCATGGTCGAGGATCCGGATAAGATCATCCGCATGCAGGTCGCGGCGGATGCCAAGGAGTAAGATGTTCCGAAAGGTTAGGCCCTTTAGCACAAATCTTCGGCGAGCATGACCATGCGTCGGTGCTTATGCGCCGTGATCCAAGAGCCTCTTAGAGGCGCCCCCGGCACCTGAAGAGCGGTATTAAGGGGTAAGAACTACGCGGCCAACGATATTACCCTCAACTAGATCGCGCAGCGTTGCGTCAGCTTGCTCCAAAGACCGTGTTGCCACCGGCAAGGGCTTGATCTCGCCCTCCATGACCATTGCCATCAACTCGCCCATGTCTTCGGGTGAGCCGACGTAGGAGCCCATCACCGTCAGACTTTTGAGCGGAAACATCGGTACCGAAAGGTCGACGGCACCGCCAAATAGCCCGACAACCACCAGTTCGCCCCCCGTCGCCAGGACGCCGAAGCCAAAAGCGACGGTTTTGTCGGAACCAACGAAATCGACCACTGCCATCGCACCTCCCGTCAGCTTATAAAGCTGTTTTCGGGCGTTCGCGTCGGCTGGATCGACGGCATGCCGTGCGCCGGCCTCAATCGCTGCCTGGCGTTTGTCCGCATCAATATCGACGACAACAATCTCCGTCTCCATCATTGCCTGCGCGATCATCACGCCAGCCAGGCCGACGCCACCGGCACCGATGATGACCAGAGACTTCCCCTCCGCCTTGGACTTAAGCTTCTTTAGAGCGCCATAGGCTGTCAAACCTGAGCAGGCGTAGGTGGCGGCCAGTTCCGGCAGCGTCTCGCCTATGGCGAACAGATAGCGGCCATGCGGCACCACGACATGCGTCGCGTATCCACCGGCAAGGTTAATACCGAGGTTTCGCGGTCGGCCGCAAAGCTGCTCCTGGTTCGATTGACAATGGTCGCACTCCCCGCATCCAATCCAGGGATAGACCACAACTGTATCGCCGATACTAGCTCCCGATGCGCTGTTACCTAGGGCCACTACTTTGCCGGCGATTTCGTGACCAAGGGTAAAGGGCAGTTGATGGATGCCAGCAAGATCGGCTTTGCGCTCACCGCCGAGATCAAAATAGCCTTCCCAAATATGGACGTCAGAATGGCAGACCCCACAGCCAAGAATTTCAACCAAAGCCTCATCGCCTTCGGGCTTCGGCGTTTCGCCCTCAACCAGTTCCAACGGCCCCCCATATTCGGTGATGCAGTAGGATTTCATTTCGACCTCCGAAAATTCCTTGCCGTATTGTGCCCTATTTTCCGACACACAAAAACTCGTCATTACTGGGCATGGCGCGGGCAATCCACGACGTTGGTCATCATTAGTCCGTTACGTTGAAGACTTGGATGGCCGAATTGAGTCCCGGCATCACGAGGCAGAAAGCTGTCGTAACTACAGAGGGCGAGCAACCTACCGGCTCAACTCCTTCGTCGCGCGCTCCAAGCCGTCGAGGGTGAGCGGATACATGCGGTCGCTCATGATCTGGTGGACCATGCTGATGGATTGGGTATTGTTCCACCAAGCTTCCTTGACTGGGTTGAGCCAGACCGTGTGCGGATAGACGCGGAGGATGCGCTCGAGCCAGACCGCACCGGCTTCCTCGTTCCAGTGCTCCACCGAACCGCCCGGGTAGACGATCTCGTAGGGGCTCATGGAGGCGTCGCCAACGATAATCACTTTGTAGTCATGTGGGTAGGTATGAAGCACTTCCCAGGTCGATGTGGTATCGGCGTGGCGACGGCGGTTATCCTTCCAGACGCGCTCGTAAAGGAAATTGTGGAAGTAGAAATATTCCATATGCTTGAATTCGGTCCGCGCCGCCGAGAACAGTTCTTCCATGACCTGCACATAGGGGTTCATGGAACCGCCGACATCGAAGAAGATCAAGAGCTTCACTGCATTGTGGCGTTCCGGCACCATGCGGATGTCCAAATAACCCCGTTTAGCTGTCAAACGGATGGTGTTGTCGAGATCAAGTTCCGTCGCCGCGCCCTCGCGTGCAAAACGGCGTAAACGGCGCAGCGCCATCTTGATATTGCGGGTACCAAGTTCGACTGAATCATCCAAATTCTTGAATTCGCGCTTGTCCCAAACCTTGACGGCGGAAAAATTACGGTTGTCGTCCTGGCCGATGCGCACACCTTCGGGATTATAGCCGTAGGCACCGAACGGCGACGTGCCGGCAGTGCCGATCCACTTGGAGCCACCCTGGTGGCGCTTTTTCTGTTCTTCAAGGCGCTTTTTGAGAGTTTCCATCAGTTTTTCCCAACCGCCCATTGCTTCGATCTGGGCTTTTTCTTCTTCGCTCAAGGTCTTTTCAGCAAGTTTTCTGAGCCAGTCTTCAGGAATTTCGACGGCCTCTCCCTCGGGCGCTTCCAGGCCATTGAAGACATGGCCGAAGACCTGATCGAATTTATCGAGGTTGCGTTCGTCCTTCACCAGGCACGAACGTGACAGGTAGTAGAAATCCTCAACGTCATAATTGGCAAGCCCGGCATCAACTGCTTCAATCAACGTCAAGTACTCTCGCAGGCTGACCGGCACATCGGCATCACGGAGTTTTAGGAAAAAGTCGATAAACATCGGTTCCGTTGCCTCAAGCGTTGCCGACAATCACGAGCGTGTCGAAAAAGAAAAACCTCGCCACGGCGCTGTAGCGTTCCGCAACCGAAGCACGGCATTCGACAATACAAATAGCCTCCGCTATCTCGCGGCTCCCCCACACACAAACACCACCAACTTTAATTTCGCCATAGAGATTGTATTTGCGGAACAATCTGGGCCATCCCCGGTAATTACCTGATTGGTTCTCAAACATCTCTCCGGCATTGTCGGCTCCAGTGTCCTCGGAAGCCGGAGTGGCAACGATGGCGGTAATCATGGCGGTATTCCAGTCTGGCGGCAGCGATCAAGCCCCCTACCCCTACTCCGCCAGCTTCGGCTGTGCAAGACCAGCGCCTTCGGGCGCGCCACTATCGGCGTCGTCGGGCATCGTTTCCTCGACGAACTCGACCCCATGCCGGCCATCACTTCCCGCGGCAAGCTGCGGATATGCATGTCGCGTTGTGGATAGGGAAAGGCGATGCCGTTCTCGTTGAAGCTGTCCCAAACGTTGAGAAGCACCTCACTCCTGACATTGCCAAGCCCGTTCTGCGGATCGTTGAGCCAGACGCGCAGCTCGAGATCGAAACTGTTGTCGCCGAAGGCTTTGAGCTCACAGACGGGACCCGGTTTTTGTAAAACGCGGTTGACCTTGACCGCCGCCTCGGTAGCTAGCCCGATAGCCTGCCTGACATTTCTTTCGTAATCGATGCCAATGGGCATACGAAGCCGGATTAGTCGGTCCGTGTAGGACCAGTTCTCCACCCGCTGTGAAATCAGGTCCTCGTTCGGGATCAGGTGCTCGGCCCCGTCGCGAGTAATTACCGAAACGCACCTTGCGCCCAGAGCGATGATCCATCCGTAGG
>CAYXUT010000231.1:0-4309 GCA_964468005.1 uncultured Magnetovibrio sp.
GCGGCCGATGATCGCCAGGCCTATCTCTTTCTTTTCACGTCGCATGGTATTCGTTCCTTGTTTCATTCGCCGACTAGGCGACTTTTTCGACCGTCCCGCTTTTGGCTGAAGCGCAAACAGCCTCAAGCACGGATATATTGGCAATGTTCTGCGCGGCGGTGAACGGGTAATCACCCTCACCCGTTATGCTGTCGGCAAAGGCGTGAAGATTTTCGCGCACCGTATCCACCCACTCATAAGTGGTTGTTACCGGATCGACGCCGGTTCGGTAAACCGTCAGGTGCGTGACGCCCTCGGTGTCCGGATGTGTTTCGTTGCGTGCCTCGGCCCAGGCGTCGGTGCCAAAGACCTGATAGCGCAGAAACAGCGGTGTCGCCAAAACCGAACTGAAATATCCGCTGGCGCCACTCTCAAACCCAACCTGCACCGAAACCAGATCACCCGTCGGCGCCGCGCCGACACGGTGCACCGTCTGCGCGAACACCTCGGTGATGGGGCCCAGCATGCTGAGATAAGCATCGGATAGATGAATGCCCATGGCAGTCATGCCGGCGACAGGTGAATCCACCGATGACGTCCGCCAATCACCGTCCGGCACGTCGGCAAGCTTGTCATGGCTGAAGTTCGATTCAACGTGCAACACGGTGCCAAGTTCGCCAGCATCGATCATGCGTTTAATTTCCATGAGTGCCGGCTCAAAACGCCGCTCATGACCGATACCCAATTTGACTTCGGCCTTGGCACAAGCTTCGACAGAGCGCGCAGCACTTTCGCGGTTCAACCCGAGCGGCTTTTCACAGAACACATGCTTGCCCGCCGCCGCCGCCGCCAGCACTTGGCTTTCATGCAGAGAGTTGGGTGTCGCCAGGATGACGGCATCGATATTCGGGTCCGATAGCGCCGCGTCATAATCGACGCCGAGTGTCGCGCCGTATTGTTCAACATAATCGCAAACTGCATCCGGTTGGATATCGACGACATGCTCGATTTTCAATTTGTCACTCTCATGAAGACTATTGATGATGTATTTCCCCCACCAACCCATGCCGACAAGTGCTGCTTTAATCATTCGTAATTTGGCTCCTATCTTATTTTCCGCGACGGAAGATACCGTCGTAAAAGGTTAACAATACAATGACGATTAAGACCGTTCCGATGGGATGATCGGTGATCAATGTCCAAATCGATTTGTCCTCGAACACGAAAAGCGCGTGGCGCAGGTTCTCGTCGGCCAGGGGGCCCAGGATAACGGCCAGCACCATCCTGTTGGATTGGCCCACTGGTCCGATCTTGGCATCTGCCGGTTAACAGCGGAATTCACTAAATCACCGGAAGTCGGTTTCGTGAAAGTCGAATTTAGTCAGCTTCCTCCTTCGTTCAAAAAGGCCTTGATCAGGCCAGTAAAAGCTTCTGGCTGCTCCATGTTGCTGAGATGCGCGGC
This sequence comes from uncultured Magnetovibrio sp., assembly GCA_964468005.1. Classification (GTDB taxonomy): domain Bacteria; phylum Pseudomonadota; class Alphaproteobacteria; order Rhodospirillales; family Casp-alpha2; genus TMED8. Next base: position 1,442 of record CAYXUT010000231.1, read on the forward strand.
GCTTTCGATAACGTGTAGAGCCGAGCCAGGCACCACCGCACTCATGGTCGCCATCTCGGCTGGATGGGGCCCGTCGTTGGCCCCGACAATGAACTGGGTCCTGACTTTGATGTCACCCAAGCTGCGTTTGTAATCCAATTGCTTGAGCGCCTCGGTGCAGCCCATGTACCCGCTGACAGGCGTGCCCAGGATCATTTCCCGCACCCTCTCGATCAGATCGCCGCCCTCGGCCAACCGCGCTTCGGTGAACCACGTCGCCAGCGTCATGTCGACGACACTCGCCATGCCGTTCTCGACGACACCGGCCTGACGGGTATTCCACATATCGCGGAAGAACTCCGGCGCGTCGGCGCGGCAATCACAGGCACTGAGGCTCAACACGCGTTCCGGGCATTTGAGCGAAACACCGATGCCAGTCATGCCGCCCATGGACAATCCGACATAATGGGATTTCTCGATACCGAGAGCATCCCAAAGGCCAACAACATCGTTGACCATCTGGTCCCAGCTGTAGGGCCCATCGGGGGTTTCGGATCCGCCGTGCCCCCGGCGGTCATAGCGGAGGATGCGGTAATCCCCCGCCAGCGCCGCCGCCTGGGCGTCATACATGGAAAGATCAGTCGCCAGCGAATTGCAGAACGTCACCCAAGGTGCGTCCGGGCGGCCCGCGACACGGGTGTTGAGGACAATATCGCCGACTTGGATCTTCCGCTCGGTCATCCGGCGTTTCTCTTCTGTTCGTCGTCCACACTATTGCCGATGGCCTCATTCACCCGGGGCATCACCTCGGCTGCCATCAGTTCCATGGATCGGCGCGCCAGCCCTTTGTCTTTCCAGTCATGGCCGGCATAGAGAAGCGTGCCGAAATCGCCGATCTCTTCGCGGAACGCCAAGATCTGGTCAACCACACTGTTGACCGATCCACGAATGACCAACTGATCGACAATGGTCTCAAGGTTGAGGTCTTCATCGGGCTGGTCGTGCTCAGTTTTGAACAGGTTGGCGCGGCCGCCGATCTTCAATTTGGCAAACAGCGAATTGTAGTAGAAGTGATAGGGGCCTCCCTCGACCGTTCCGTATTCCTCCGCCACCTTGTCATCGTCAGCGACAAAAATACTTTTTGCGACGCGCCAGTTTTTCGGATCCGCCTTGCGGCCCGCCGTTTCACAACCCTCAACGTATTTCGGCCAATGGCTAGCTACCCATTTCGGCTGCAGGAAGTTGGCTGATATGGAGTCCCATCCGCGTTCCGCCGCCGCCGTGACACCTTTCGAGAAGGGCGCGACCGCCGTGACTACGATCGGCGGATGCGGCTTTTGATAGGGTTTGTTGATAAAGCCCTGGCCGAGCGACGGGATCATCGTCTTCTCGGTCGTGATATTCCAATACTTGCCTTTCAGGTTATAGGGCGCGTCACCCTCCCAAATCGTCAACACTTGGTTGATCGCCTCGACGAACATTTCGGTGCGGTCGTTATCCAGGTTCCCGAACACTTCAGCATCCGACATCAGGCCGCCCGGGCTGATTCCGAACAGAAAGCGGCCTTCCGCCATGTGATCGACCATCGCCACTTCGGCCGCGACCATCGCCGGGTGATGGTTGGGCATGTTCACGGTGCCGGTGCCGAGCTTGATGTTCTTGGTTTCCTGTAAAATCCAGGCAATGAATATCAGGCTGGAGGTAATGGTCTCGGCGGCGTCGGTGATATGCTCGCCAAACAGGCCCTCGGTGAATCCCAACTCATCCGCGAACAAAGCAAATTCGCGGTCCTCTTTCAGGGTTTCCGTCAGACTGCGCCCTGGAGGATGGATAGGCATCGTGAAAAAACCAAGGTCCATAGTTACCTCCTGATATTCTTGAAAACGTTAATCTACATACGCCGATGCCGAGTTTGGAACAATGATAAGTAAAAACTTTGTATGTTGGAAAATTCGAAATTGACGCAAAGGTATGAAAAAACGTCATACAGATGTTCGTCTATTTCGGCGTCGCATCTCCCGCTTCAACAATCACCAACTCGTTCTGTCCGACCCCGTTCAACCTGAACTTTCGGGCCTCCTGATAGGCATCGGATTCATGGCAGGCCTGCGCTTGCGCGAGTGACGGAAACTCGATCACCACATGACGCTCAAACGTTTCCGGCCCTTCCAAAGTTCGATAATCGCCACCACGGGCCAATACCTTTCCTCCGAACCGCTCCAGAATTCCCGGAACCAGGTCCGTGTATTTCTTGTACTCCACGGGGTCGTTGATCTTCGCCCGTGCAATCCAATAGGCAACCATCTCGTGCTCTCCTAATTCAGACTTCGATTACAGTAACAGATCGGCAAACGCTTCCGCGTTGAGAGGCGTATCGTGATCATCCGGATAGACCGCTGCAACGGCGTATTTGCCGCCGCTGAACAATAGCGGCTCACCGTCGGCATAAGCGAATTTCTCAACCAGACCAACCAGGATGGTATGATCGCCAGCATTGTGTTGCGCCTCGTTACGGCATTCAAAGGAAGCCAAAGCGTTGTCCAGCAACGGCGCGCCGCCTTCGCCCGCCCGCCAGTTCACGCCGGCGAATTTGTCCTCGGTCGATTTCGCGAACTGGTTCGAAAGATGCCGCTGGCCAGCGCGCAAGATGTTTATAGCGAAAGTCTCGCTGCCGTGGAAGATATCGTGAGTGGGGGCTGATTTTCCGATACACCAATGTATCAACGGCGGGTCCAAAGAGAGCGCGCCGAATGAGTTGGCAGTCATGCCTTCGGGCTTGCCATCAGGGCCAAGGGTGGTGATGACAGTAATGCCGGTGGCGAAGCGGCCAAGCGCATTGCGAAACTCGCGATGATCAACGGACCCGCTCATATCTTATCCTTCTCCCGT
>CAYXUT010000232.1:0-4307 GCA_964468005.1 uncultured Magnetovibrio sp.
CCACAAACGGTTTCAAAAAAATTTAATGCGCAGTGTTTCGGTTTGATAACACGCGCCACGGGTGCGGTTGCTGCAACCGTGATGTTGGGCGCTTGCGCCCAGATGCCGGATGCGGTCAATCCGGTGGAATGGTACAACTCCACGGTCGAGTTTTTCTCCGGTGACGACAAGGATGAAGCTCAGGCGAGGGACGAGAAAGTGCAGCCCAAGCAAAGCGCCTTGGCCAGGGATGCCGGCAAGACGCCTCCGGGTTCCGATCAGAAGTTTCCGACGCTTTCACGTGTCGATCGACAGAACGACTATGCTGCCGCGCGCCAAAAAGGTGGTTTGGTTGCAGATGTTCAAGGCCGCCAATACGCGCCGGCAATCGCGCGTCAGGGGGAGCCGGGAACGCGCCTCGCCGCAGCCCCGCCAGAACCGCCGAAGGCTAGTGTCAGCGTGACGCAGGCAATGCCTGCCAGTCCGGTAAAGCAGGCGCCTCAAGTCGCATCTCTGACGGCAAGCGACACTTTACCCGGCCTGCCAACAACTGCCGAACAACAAGCTTTCGAGATGCGTCTGCGCAAACAGCTAGCGGAAATTCGCGCCCGTGCCAGTATGCCAGGACCGGCTTTGCCGATGATGAATAGTGTCGCCATGGCGTCGCTGGCCGCTAATAACTTTGGCACTGTTGTTGTCTCTTCGACGGGCATTGAATCCGGCGTGCAACCAAAATCAGCGGTGATGGCGGTATCTTCGTCAGCTACGACACTTCAACCGACTGGGGCATCAAGGCCGGGCGGCTTAAGTTACATGAAACGCCAACCGATGCCTCTTGCGCCAGGCGCGGTGCGAATTGCGACCATTCAGTTCGAGAATGGCTCGGCTCGGCTCAGTGCCGCGGACCGCCGGATTTTAGCCAACGTGCGCCAATTGCAACGCGAGCGGGGTGGGCGGCTCCACATTGTCGGTCACGCATCAAGCCGTACACGGACCATGGACCCGGTGCGTCACAAGATGATCAACTTCAAAGTCTCGATCGAGCGTGCCAACGTTATTGCTCGTGAGTTGATGCACATGGGCTTCATGAAGGAGCAACTATTGGTCGACGCGGTTTCCGATACGGTACCATTGTACTATGAATTCATGCCGACCGGTGAGGCGGCAAACAGGCGCGCTGAGATTTATCTCGAAAGCTAGTTTCGCGAGCCCAGTGCAAGCCAATGGAAACCTATCGAGGCACCTTTCATTGCGGCACGGTCGTATTCGAGGATGATACGACCTTCGAGCGGATTGGACTTTGCGAGAACACTCATCGCACCCGTCAAGCGGTGCGCTCCATAAGGGCGCTATTTGGTGCCGGTGGCGCGAGCAAGAAGCGACGCCCCCTAAAACAGGCCATTGCCGGATGAGCCAGACTTTGCGGGTCGGTATTGCCGGGCTCGGCACTGTCGGGATCGGCGTGCTCAAGGTGCTTCGCGATCACGAACAGCAACTGACGGAACGGGCGTGCCGGCCGATCAAAGTCACGGCCGTCTCGGCACGAGACAAGGCGCGTGATCGAGGTGTCGATCTTAATAGACTCACCTGGCATGGCGATGCGCGCCAATTGGCCGTCGATGACAACGTCGATGTGATTATTGAGCTAATCGGCGGCGCGGACGGTATTGCTAAGGAATTAGTCGATGCAGCCGTTAAGGCGGGCAAGCATGTCGTCACTGCCAACAAAGCGCTGATCGCGCATCATGGTACAGGCCTCGCGCGCAGCGCCGAAGCCAAGGACGTGGCACTAGCGTACGAGGCCGCCGTGGCTGGCGGTATTCCAATCATCAAAGCATTGCGCGAAGGGCTTGCGGCGAACCGTGTCGATCGGGTCTACGGTATTCTCAATGGTACTTGTAATTACATCCTGACCGACATGGCGAACTCGGGGCGCGAGTTCGAAGATATTCTGGCGGAAGCCCAGGAACTCGGCTACGCCGAAGCTGACCCAAGCTTCGATGTTGACGGCATCGATGCGGCGCACAAGCTTGCCATACTGGCCGCCGTTGCCTTCGGCACCGAGGTCGACTTCGACAGCGTATATATCGAAGGCATCCGCAACGTTTCACCGATCGATATCGAGTTTGCGCGCGAACTTGGATATGGCATCAAACTCCTCGGCGTGGCGGCTTGGGTGCCGGAAGAGCAGGGCGGCGGCATCGAACAGCGCGTGCATCCGTGCATGGTTGCCGAGGATGCGCCGATCAACCATGTCTCGGGTGTTTTCAACGCCATTGAAGTAGCTGGTGATTTCGTCGGTACCACCATCTATGAAGGCCGAGGTGCGGGCGCGGGCCCGACGGCATCGGCGGTGGTTGCCGATCTTGTCGATATCGCACGCGGCGCCTGTGTGCCGACATTCGGCATTGCAGCCGATGCGCTGAAGCCAGCCAATACGATCCCCATGGGCCAGCGCTTGGGCGCGTATTACGTACGTTTCATGGTGGTCGACAAGCCGGGTGTGTTTGCCGACATCGCGGCGGCGTTACGCGATAACGAAGTCTCGATGGAGTCGGTGTTACAACGCGGTCGCGCGCCGGGTGAGAAGGTACCGGTTGTGATGACGGTGCACGAAACCGAAGAAGATGCCATGCAACGAACCGTAGAGGCCATTGCGGCCCTTGATGCGGTGGTCGAAAGCCCGATGCTGATTCGCATCGAAGAGGTCTAAGCCAAAACCACAAGCAGGCCCGAGGCCACCGAAGTTCTAAACCGGATAGAAACCCGTTCAACGGCTTATCGCATAATCAAGTGGTTATAGGGGCACACGAGCTGGTACGAGTGGGGTGAGGGCGAGACGTAGGTACTGGTGCATTGTGGGTCGGGGGCCGGAATCTTTTGGGGCTGCAAACATACCGGTGCTCGAAAAGCGTTTCCGTGTGATTACTGGCATCTACCTAGCGGTCGATCAGCGCGACCACATAAAGACCTTTGCGATGGTTGACGCATCGGCGTTCGGCATCCTCCGAAACAGGCTGTAAGGGGAGGCTTTGCGCGATGACTGAAGGAATGTTCGAGACCGAACGAATCGAATTTTAGCGTCAAAACCTTGAAGTCGTTATGACCCATCATCAAGACGATGAATTCACAAAATATCTGCAAATCAAGAACGTTGAGTGCGCGGGCATCTGCAACTACGGCCCGCCCATATCGATACTTTAATGCAGGCCTTTGCCGAATGTTATTGCTCCCGTGGGCGGCAACAGGGGAGGCAAGGACATCTTTGAGCAACATAATCGCGACAGGCTCGACGGCATACTGCGCAGCATTGATCTAGGAGCGCCTAACAAGCCATCAAAGATGCCGGGCAATGGATGTTGTTTGAGTGGGCCGACGTCTTTAACGGCGCATTGCTAGAGGCCATAGATACCTGGTGCACAGAACGACCATACACTAGTCCGCACCCTCTTGAATTATACCAGATCAACGCAAAGATTGTGTGGTGAGTTGTTTGCCGATAAATTTCTGCCCATCGATTAGGATAAACCCGGAACCCATTGCCAACATGAGAAAAGCGGTCGTCGGAATTAGCGCCAATTTTTTTCTGATCAACGATCAGTATCCGGCTCAGGCTGCAGGAAATATGAACATTCAGGCCATTGCCGAGGTGGTCGGCGCGGTGCCAGTGATCATTCCATCCATGCCGGAATACGTTACAGTTGATGAAATCATGCAGGTTTGTGACGGTTTCTTGTTCACAGGCGCGCGGCCCAACGTGCATCCTGGTGAGTATGGTCATGAAGAAACCGAGGCGCATGGCGAATTTGATCGGGGCCGCGATGGGGTTACGCTGCCATTGATCCGTGCTTGCGTCGAGGCCGGCCAACCAGTGCTCGGGTTATGCCGTGGGTTTCAAGAATTCAACGTTGCCATGGGTGGGACGCTGCATCCCGAGATTCGCGACCTGCCTGGCCGCATGAACCATCGCATGCCGCCGGACGGCACCATCGAGGAGAAGTTCGCCCTTCGGCACCAGGTCCGCTTGGTGGAAGGCAGCCCATTCATTTCTATATTCGGGTCCAATGAAGTGACAGTTAATTCCCTGCATGGCCAGGGTATCGAAGAGCCTGGACCACGCGTGCATATCGACGGCTATGCGCCGGATGGTACGGCGGAGGCCATAACCATCAAAGAGGCGCCCGGGTTCGCTTTGGCGGTGCAATGGCATCCGGAATACAAAGCGGCCACCGACCCAGTTTCGAAGCCGTTGTTTGAGGCTTTCGGCCGGGCACTCGTGGCTTGGAAGCACAGCGACGCCCTGGCCGCCGAATAGCGGGTATGACCAA
>CAYXUT010000233.1:0-4304 GCA_964468005.1 uncultured Magnetovibrio sp.
GGAAAAACGGCAGATATGGTGCTTAGCGTTCACATAGGTGATGTATCCGATGAAATTTTCAAGGGCGATCTCGTCCTGTAAAAATTTGATGATCTCGGTAGCGCGCCCGGGCTCTACATTAGGGAGCTGACCTGTTATCCACAAGAGAACGATAATGCTGGCTGACATGTGCGAGCTTGCTGGACGCGCGGGGGCCCGGGGCCATCTCTTATCGCATTTGAACAAAACCAAGGCGCCGTTAGGCTATATCAGCGTGAGGTCCTTTGAGATTTCTGGACGTCGGGCCGTTGTGCCATGTAGTGGTATTCGCTACACCGGCCACTATGTGCTGACGGCGGCACCGTTTTAACAAGGCAGGAGAACAAGCAAGATGACCAATACCTATAATATCGCCGTCATTCCTGGGGATGGTATCGGTAAGGAAGTGATGCCCGAGGCCATCAAGGTGCTTGAGGCCGTGGCTGGAAAATATGATCTTGGCTTTACCTTCGACGAGAAGGACTGGAACTGCGAGCGCTTCCAAAAGACCGGCGCCATGATGCCGGATGACGGACTGGAACAGATTGCCGAACACGATTCGATCCTCTTGGGCGCAGTTGGGTTTCCGGGCGTGCCGGACCATGTCTCGCTGTGGGGCTTACTGATCCCAATTCGGCGCGAATACCAGCAGTACGTCAACCTGCGCCCGGTGCGCCTGTTTGAGGGCATGCCGAGCCCGTTGGCGGGACGTGAGGCCGGCGATATAGATTTTATGATCGTGCGGGAGAATAATGAGGGCGAATACTCCGAGATTGGCGGTAGGCTTTACGCCGGGACTGATCAGGAACTTGCAGTACAGCAGGCGATCTTCACTCGAAAGGGTACCGACCGGATCATGCGCTATGCCTTCGACCTAGCGCGCACGCGTGAGCGCAAACATGTGACATCAGCAACCAAGTCTAACGGTATCATCCACTCTATGCCCTATTGGGATGATCGGTTTGAAGCGGTGTCGGTCGATTACCCTGACGTCACCACGGATAAATTCCATATCGATATCCTGACGGCGCATTTCGTGCGCAACCCCGATTGGTTTGATGTGGTGGTCGGCTCTAACTTATTCGGTGACATCCTCTCCGATCTGGGCCCAGCCGTGACCGGCACCATCGGCATTGCGCCGGGTGGCAACATCAACCCCGAGCGCGATCATCCGTCCATGTTCGAGCCCGTGCACGGCTCGGCACCGGATATTGCCGGCAAGGGTATCTGCAACCCGATTGGTGAGATTTGGTCGGCGGCAATGATGCTCGATCACCTTGGCCATTCACATGCCGCGGCTAATATAATCACCGCCATAGAAACGGTTATCCGCGACTCCGATATCAAGACCCCGGACATGGGTGGCAAGGCGACGACATCCGAATTAGGCCGAGCCATCGTCGACGCCCTTTGAGAAAAGGAGACGTGATCCAAGTTCCCGTTTATCTGGTTGATGCTTTTTCCGAGCGGTCTTTTGCCGGAAATCCGGCGGCCATTTGCCCTCTTGATGTTTGGTTTCCGGATAACCCCATGCAGTCAGCAGTGCCGTGACCAAGCTGCCGTTCTCCAGCGTTAATGGCTGTGAACAACTGCAAGAAGAAAAAACCAAGAATGAAGAAAAGGTGATTCGGCCGGATTCTCCGGGTTATCTAGGGTTTTGCATGGCAAAGACCGGCCAACTGGAGGCTCTCGAAGTGGAAAAAGGCTTTGTTTTCAATGTCTAGTATATGATTTCCTAAAAAAGCACTATACTTAGTGTGTTGCGCCCCTTAGTTTTTACTGTGCTGGAACGATAATTTGGGTCATTGAGACGCGAGGGGGCCGCGAACGTGTCATCCTTATTAAACAATTATTTCAAGCTCCTAACTTTTGTCCTTCTCCTAAATATTGCGCTGGGTGGATGCAGCTTAATGCAGGGGCAAATGTTCTCCGAAAGCTTCTGGGCAGGCTCGCCGTTTATGGAAAACGCCGAGGCGGAGCTTGGTATCGCCGAAATGGCGAAGGGAAACTACATTACAGCCGAAGCGCATTTCAAGCGTGCGCTTAAGTCAAATCCGAGTGACATCGACGCATTGATTGGCGCTGGCATCCTTTATCAGAACACCGGGCAAATCACCAAAGCGCGGGAAATGTACGAAGCCGTCCTGGCGCTAAGGCCCGACGAGTCGCGCCAGTTCGTGGTTTGGAACGCGATTAACACCAAACCGGCATCGCAAATCGCCAGCGTGAATCTTTCATTGCTTGAAAGCGGCGGGGTAACGCCGTCTTTGCAAGGTAACGTGACCCGGCGGGGCGCAGCCGCGCCGCCGAAGATGACAGGCCTGGTAACCGGTTCGCCAGCGGGCTCGGCCATGCTTGGACGAACAGCGCCAAAGACGCAATCCAAACTGGCTGTAAGTAACGCAAGAGCGCCTGCAGTCAGCTCGCTCTCCGGTCGCGATAACAACGTCATGTCGCGTTTCTCGACGCTGAAGGCGTTGCGCGACCAGGGCCTGATCACCGCCGAGGAACATACACGACGCCGCCAAACCAATATTGGTGCTTTGCTACCGCTGACATCACCACCGCCGGCGGCCGGCCTTGATCGCTCGGTACCGACAACCGAACAGATTACGGGCAGGCTACGCGCCATTGGCCGTGCGCTTGAGATGCGCGCCATTTCCGTTAGCCAGCATGCCGCCGAACGCAACATGATCTTAGACGCCATGATGCCGTCAGCGCCGGTTGTCGTGGCCAATCCTGCAGTGCCACCGAAGGGATTGATGGAAGCAGCTGATTCGGTTCGCCGCCTCGAGAAACTTCGCAACGACGGTTTCATCACTTCCGATGAATACAGCCGAGAACGCCAGGCCATTGAACTTTCCATGCGCCCGGCAACGCCAAAATCGATGGCTAAGGCAATGCCGGCGAAGCCCGTATCCAAACCCGCTGACCTCAAGAAGGAAATGCCCACGTCCCTGGGGCCGAGCCCGGCTGTGCATCTCGCCTCTTATCGTTCCATGAAACAGGCTCTGCGCGGCTGGGCGCAGATCAAGCGTGCGCATCGTGCAATACTCGGTAAGCTGAAGCACGAGGTTTCGAAGGTGAACCTCGGCAAGAAGGGCGTCTATTATCGACTCAAGGTCGGCCCCTTCAAGAATGCCGCCAGGGCTAAATCGGCCTGTGGTAAGCTCAAGCGCCGGCGCCAGTTCTGCGAGCCGAGTACCATGGGGGCGGGCTGATCCTAGGGGCTGACCTCCGCGCTATTTTCCAGGTATTTTTGAATATCGTTAGAAATGCCGTCAAGTTTGTCCCCCTCCCGAAGGCAGCCATGTGCGGATCGAAGCAAGTCATGCTGAAGAAGCGTACGATTTGCTCCAATCATTTAAACTGGACCACTTAAATAGGGCAGGCCACGTGCCTCTCGACAAATTCATAACCTTACAAGACGAACTTCGTTAAAATTTCAAAATTACATAGGAAATATCGAGTAAATGCTTGAAAAATTCTCCACTCTCGATTTCATCGCGCCCGTGTTCATGATGCTGCTCTGGCAAGGTTATTCCTTGGCTGCCGACCACCGTCGCCGCCCAGGCAGCCGCAGCGTCACGGCGGTCACCCATGATTATCGCGTGCTCTGGATGCGCCGCATGCTGGATCGTGAGATGCGCATGGGAGACGTCAATATCTGTGTCGCCATGTCGCGTTCGGCCTCCTTGTTCGCATCTACTTCCATCTTCATCATGGCCGGCCTAATAACGTTGTTTGGAGCGCTGGGTCAGATTAGCGCCATTTTGCGGGACATTTCATTCGTTGCTGGGACCGAACGGCTGTTGGTTGAAGTGAATCTGGTATTGTTGGTGCTGATCTTCGTCTTTGCGTTTTTCAAGTTCGCTTGGTCAACAAGACAGTTCAACTTCGCTTTAACTCTAATCGGTGGCGCCCCCATGCCAGATGAATCCGACGCCCCCGATCGAGTAGGATTTTCCGAACGCACCGCCAGCGTTATCGACCGCGCAACAAATAGTTTCACCCAAGGACTGCGAGCCTACTACTTCGCACTAGCGACCCTTACATGGGTGGTGCATCCTGGAGTTTTCATGTTTGCCAGCGTTATGGTGTTAGGTGTGCTATATCGCCGTGAATTCCGGTCTCACACACACCGTTTCCTGATGGAGGCAGGTGCGAACTTGGCAAGCGAGACATTAAAACATCGACCGGAAAACTGAACCAACATGCATCCCATAAAAACGTCTGTGGTCTGCCTCTGTTAAGTGGTCCATGATAAATATTAGTGCATTGTCGGC
>CAYXUT010000234.1:0-4284 GCA_964468005.1 uncultured Magnetovibrio sp.
TTTTGCAGCACGAATGTGATCATCTTGATGGCATCTTGTATCCTATGCGCATGAACGACCTTTCGACCCTTGCTTTTAATTCGGAGCTCGGTGACAAGGGCTTCTTGTTCCCAAGGGAGCCAGAGGAGTTTTTGGACTAAACCAAGATGAACTAGAGCCTACAAAAGGTAGCAGGCTCAAAATATCTAAATGTTTGATGATGGATAGCTACGGTGGGCTATTAAAAACTAGCAGCTATATGGTTTATTTCTAAATGGAACAAATTACCGTGAGTAAAAATAGATTAGTTAGAGCAAGTCATGAAATTGATTTTTGCTACGCCTAGTCCATTCGCTCGAAAAATCCGTGTTGTTTTGCGTGAGAAAAGAATAAAAGTATCGGAACAAGTCGACTTACCGTGGAACCGTAATGCTATTGTGTCGAATAGTAATCCGCTCGGAAAAGTACCAGTTTTAATTTCTGATGATGGAAATGCAATCTATGACAGTAGAGTTATTATCGAATACCTTGAAACTCTTAGATATAAACCTGCGATTATTCCGAGAGATCCTATTCGACGGGTGTGGGTCCGACAAATAGAAGCACTGGCTGATGGTATTGCGGATGCCGCCGTGCTGATAATTTTAGAAAAGCACCGGCTTGAAAAAATTCAGAGCGTCGACTGGATTACTCGCCAGCAGCTGAAAATCAATGCCGGTGTTTCGGCATTGGATAAACAACTCGGAGAGTCTTTGCTGTTTTGTGATGATAAATTGAGTATCGCAGATATTGCGACTGCCTGTACATTAGGTTATCTGGATTTGCGTCTGCCCGAATATGACTGGCGAGGCAATGCGAAAAATCTGTCGGCTTTAAGTGCTTCAATGGAAAAAAGAATATCATTTAAAGCGACTAAACCAAAGGTTCAAGACATTGCTATTGTTCAATAATAATAACCCGTATGTTAAAGTTAAACCGTTTGATGTCGAAATGAGGTTTTAAGTAAAATTCTATCAATTTCAATAGTCCCAGATTTGCCGGTTAACGACAGAATTCCAGAACATTAACCACTAGACTTGGAAAGATTGGAAAATTTGGCAGGAGAATACTTACCTACAGCACTAATTAGATCTAATATGCACACCCCCTGTTGCTCCCGCCACCCGTCTAATCAAGTGAACATACTTAACACGCTAAATAAGAGGTAAGGGTTTACACGAATAGCGTGTAGCCTCCTAGAAGGCGAAACTGATTTTTCAGCAGCGATATAATCGCAAAAATTATTGTAATATTTTTTCTAAAAAATGAGTTGAGCGCACATCATGACCGATCACTCCGACCGCTACCGCCTCGGCTTCGATATCGGCGGCACGTTCACAGATTTTGTTCTCGTCGATTCAGGTACGGGCGCAATGCGCATCCACAAATGCCTGACCACTCCCGAGGACCCTGCTGTTGGGGCAATCGAGGGTATTGACGCGTTATTATTTGATGCGGGTCTCACTCTTGCTGACGTTGGGCACCTGGTGCACGGGACGACTCTGGTAACCAACGCCATCATCGAACGCCGTGGTGCCAAGGTGGCGTTGATGACGACCCGGGGCTTCCGCGACGTCCTCGAGATGGGAAAACAGCAGCGTTACGACAAGCACGATCTTTTCCTCCAGTTTCCCGAGCCCTTGGCGCCGCGCGGCCTGCGCCGCGAAATTGACGAGCGTATAAACCGCGACGGTAATGCCATTGTGCCGATCGATGAGAACCAAGTACGCGGTGAAGCACACAAATTAGCGGCCGATGGCGTCGAGGCGATCGCCGTTTGCTTTTTGCACGCTTATAAAAACCCAACCCACGAACGTGTTGCTCGGGATGTGATCGTCGCGTCTTGCCCCGGTGTCTCTGTTTCGATTTCGAGCGAGGTGCAACCCGAGATACGTGAGTACGACCGAGTTTCGACGACCACCGCCAACGCATACGTTCAGCCTCTGATGGAGCGCTACGTACGTCATTTGGAAGAGGTAATCAGCGAGAGAGAGTTTCGCGGGCGTTTTCACCTAACCCAGTCATCGGGAGGCTTGGTGGCACCGGAGGTGGCGGCGCGGTTTCCTATCCGCCTGCTTGAATCGGGGCCGGCGGGCGGCGCGTTGGCAAGCGCCTACTTCGGCAACCGAGTTGGCATGCCGGATGTAATCTCCTTCGACATGGGGGGAACCACCGCTAAAGCGTGTCTTATACAGGACGGCACGGTTGCCATTGCACCTAAGATCGAGGCCGGGCGGGTACATCGCTTCAAGGCGGGAAGTGGACTTCCGATCAAGGCACCGGTCGTCGATATGATCGAAGTAGGCTCGGGCGGCGGAAGCATCGCTCGTGTCGACCAACTTGGCCTTCTGAAGGTCGGACCGAGCAGTGCCGGTGCGGATCCGGGTCCGGCGAGCTACGGGCTTGGAGGAAAGGAGCCGACGGTGACCGATGCCAATTTACTGTTGGGTTACTTCAACGCTGACTTCTTCCTCGGTGGCCGTATGAACCTAGACATTTCGGCTGCCGATGCGGCGGTTGCAAGTGTAGCAGAGCTAATGTCACTCTCAACCATTGAGGCTGCGTGGGGTATCCATGAGATAGTATGCGAAAACATGGCTGCTGCTGCGCGTGGTCATATCGTAGAGAAGGGGCGTGATCCACGCCGCTATGCAGTTGTAGGCATGGGTGGTGCAGGACCGGCGCACGTGGGCCGGGTTGCACGGATACTTGGGGTCGATGAGGTGATCGTCCCGCCCGCTTCGGGAGCGGCATCGGCGCTGGGTTTCCTGATTGCGCCAATCAGCTTTGAGCGTCTTCGCTCACAACCGGAGCTATTGGACGAGCTGAACTTCGGGGCCGTCAACAGCTTGCTTGCCGAGCTCGAGAACGAAGGACGAGATATGATTGCCGAGGCCGGGGTGACGCCGGCGGACGTGACTGTAACCCGTACGGCAGATATGCGACTGGCTGGCCAGATGCACGAGATTATGGTGAACCTGCCGAACGAGCCGCTCGAAGCGAAAATGCTATCGGTGATCAAAGCCGCGTTCGCTGACGAGTACACACGGCGCTATTCGCATCTTTATGAGGATGCCCAGATCCAAGTCATGCATTGGCGCGTCTTGTGCTCGGGGCCGGTTCCATCTCTTGATGGCACCCGTGACGCTGGTCATAGGATGGGCGAAAGTGAGCTAAAGGGAATTCGCCAGGCGTACTTTCCGGAAACTGGCGGGTTCACCGAGACGCTGGTATACGACCGTTACGCGCTTGCGCCTGGAAAATGGATTGAGGGGCCCGCCATAATCGAGGAATGGGAGGCGTCGACGGTGATCTCGCCAGGGGACACGGTCACGGTCGACGAGCATGGCAACTTGCGTCTCAAAATTGACAGCCATACGCGGCTCGAGACGGTGGTTCCTACAGGGATGCCGTTCGCCGAAGCGGTGGCGCGGATTGAGAACGACCCAATCGGGCTCGAAATCATGTGGCGGCGACTGATTAACATCGCCGAAGAGTCATGGGACACGGTTATCCGCACGGCTTTCTCCTTGATCATTGGAGAGGCTCAGGATTTTGCTTGCGAGGTGCTGGATGCCACCGGTAAGCAACTCGCACATTCTAATCGGGCGATGCCGTCCTTTAGCATCACGCTTCCCTTAGCCGTAAATGCCATGATCGAGAAGTATCCAACCGATACCCTAAAGCCCGGCGATGTGTTGATCACCAACGACCCCTGGATTTGCGCCGGCCATCTTAATGATATAGCGATTGCGACCCCAGTATTCCGCAAGGACCGCGTAGTTGCGTTGGTGGGCTCCGTGGGGCACGTCACGGACATCGGTGGCGCCAAGGATCATCTGAATGCGCGCGAGCTCTACGATGAGGGGTTCCAGATCCCCCCCATGAAAATGTTTCGGGAAGGCCAGATCAACGAGGACCTGATGCTACTACTGGCCAAGAACGTGCGTGGCTCTGAACAGGTGCTTGGCGATTTGCATGCTCTGGTCTCGGCGAACGCTTCTGGCGCCCAACGCATCGTAGAGTTCATGGATGAGTACGGAATGGAAGATCTCGAGGCCCTTACTTTTGTAGTCCAAGAGAGGGCCGAGAAAGCAATGCGCGATTCAGTCCAAGAACTACCAGACGGAATTTACAAAAATGAAATTTGGGCTAGTGGACTTGGTCCACCCGAGCCCTTTCCGATCAAGATCACCATCCACGGTGACGAAATAGAGGTGGATTATGAAGGGACGCCACCAGAGCGCGAAACTGGAGCTTCCAACT
>CAYXUT010000235.1:0-4267 GCA_964468005.1 uncultured Magnetovibrio sp.
GGTGCGATGTTCGTCCTCTCTCGGAAGGCCCGCAGGCGTTCTCGGATTTGGAAGCAGGGCGAGTTGATCAAGCTAAGATCATTTTACACCCAGACGGAGGCTGAGAAACACGTATGCTAACCCAGGAACTGGCATTAGCGACGGCGCTTAGCATGCCACTGGGAAACCCGCTTCGTGTATCCTTCAATACCTAGGCTCTGCATTTCGGCTAATACTGTTCGCAATGGGCGCATAGTCGGGTCAAGCATTGTGCTTAGTCGTAACGCAGGTTAGGAGAGATTTATTAAACGATTTCGTTTAAATAAACATAGTCTCGACTATCGCACAGGCTTCTACGAAATTCGACCGGCATCCCACCAAGAGTTTCGGCGCGCCGCTCAATAACCAGGATTGGAGCCCCCGGTTTGATATCTAAATATCTTACCTCTCAAGTGTCGCTAATTCCGCTGAAATCTCTTCCACCACCTTATGGATTGTAACGCCATAGGTTTTTTCGAATAATCGATAGAGTTCATTGGGCACGTCGCCGCTTTCAGCTAAGCCCTGGAACAGCTTTGACGGGACAATAACACGTTCTACTATCACCGGCCGATCTCTCAAATTACGCACCCGAAAAATGTCGACTACATGGGCATTGGCACGAAGGTGAAGGTGCTCCAGGTCCTCCTTTTCCGCTCGCCTTTGACGGCATGAGATCAACTGACTGGTCGTTGGCTGCAGCTTGGCACCATCGCGCCCAAGCACGTGAAAAAAAAGGCCATTAACATGCCATCGACGAGCAAGATTACCTGTTCATATTGACGGTGCAGCGATACCCAGCCACAGTTGTCACTGCTTTGTGCCTATGAGGATTGCCACCAGAAGAAATTCTTTTGCTTCGTTTGATTTTTTCAATTTTTCGGAGGTCGCCGACCTTACATTAATGCGGGCTACTCAACTAAGAGTTGGTGCCAGAACCTCCTTTAGAAAAAAGGCTTAGTGGTCCCAAATGTTTTGACGGCAGGCATCAAGGCTATTCAGCCAGTAATCCCAGACAAGTCAAATTAATCGTTCCCGCTTGAAAAAAAACAAATTGCACAGGTTATCGTTTCCAACGAAAATAAAGGTGAGTTCTTCCCTAAAAAAACGGTGCCAAAATGAATATTGGACTGTTTATTTCCCCTTAAATTCGGGTTTGCGCTTCTCGACCCGCGCACACACGCCCTCGCGGGCATCATGGCTGTTCCAGATGGCGTCGGCGATGCCTTCCTCGGGCTGACGTTCGGGAAGGTCAAAAATGCTCATCTGCTTCACCATGATCGCCTTCATCACTTTCAAGGAAATCGGCGCGTTCGCGGACAAGCGATCGGTGATGACAGAAACCTCCTTGTCGAGACCGGTTTCCGGAACGCACCTAGAGATAATGCCGAGATCTCGGAGCCGCGCCGCCTCCAATGGATCACCGAGGAGAAGAAACTCCCGACCCACCACTGGGCCGGCCGCCTCCATGATCTTCTTGGTCAAAAACCAAGTGGTGGCCACACCGATCTGCGCTAAGGGCATGGCGAAACAAGAATTGTCGCTGGCGACGCTGAAATCGCAATGCAACGCCAGCTCGCAGCCGCCGGCGATGGCCGGGCCATGGACCCGCGCGACGACGGGCAAGGGATAGCGCTGCACGGCGTCGAACATCGTCTCGATCAATTGCGCGGCCTCCGGCTCAACGCCGCTGGTCGTGAGTTCCAGCCCAGCACAGAACGATGGGCCCTCGCCCCGGATAACGGTGACGCGCTCATCGGCCGGCGGTTCAGTTTGGAACAGCTCGCGCACCTCGACCATCATCTCTTCGTTGAGTGCGTTGCGTTTTTCCGGCCGGTTGAGGATGACGGTGCGAACGGGGCCGTTTCGTTCAACGCGAATTAGGGACATGGTCGTGCTCCTAAGATTTCGGGATTATTAGTGTTTTAGGTTGGGAAGTTCGGCGTTGGCATTGCCCAACGATGGCGGCGACATGCGCATGGCCGGGCGCTTGCCATTAACCGAGACCGGCAGGCCGACCAATTTCATAGGGGTGTCCTTCACCGGCTGCAGGATATCGAGCCCCAGCGTTTGCGGTGTCTCTATCACTTCCGGGATGGTTTGGATTGGCGCTGACGGCACCCCGGCCGCACGCAGCCGCTCGACCCAAACGGCACGCGGTTCCTTGGCCACGATATCCTGGATGGCATTGAGGATCTCTTCACGGTGCTTGACTCGACCAGGGTTGCCCTTAAAACGCTCGTCGGTGGCCCATTCTAATTTGCCAAGCGCTGGCGCCAGTTTGGCAAATAATCGGTCGTTGCCGGCCAGGATCATGAACGGACCGTCGGCGGCTTCAAAGGCCTGATAGGGCACCACCGCCGAATGGCCGGTGGCCTGGCGCGGCGGCACCTCGCCGGTGGCATGGTATTCAGCCATGTGAAAGTTGCCCCAGGCGAGCGCCGTCTCATACAGCGAGGTATTGATCACCGCGCCCTCGCCAGTTTCGTTTCGATGATGCAATGCCGCCAAGGCACCGATAGCCGACCACATGCCGGTGCCGAGGTCGATTAGTGAAACCGCAATGCGTGCCTCCGGCCCGTCGGGATGGCCGTTCACCGAAACCAAGCCGCCGTAGGCCTGCATCAGGGGTTCATAGCCGGGCTGGTCCTTCAGCGGGCCAATGTGGCCAAAGGCGCCGACGTCGCAATAGATCAAGCCTGGGAACTTCGCGCGCAGTTGCTCAGGCCCGAGGCCCATCTTGGCCGGTGTGCCCGGCCGCAAGTTGTGAAGAAAGATATCAGCATCAGTCAAAAGCGCCATCATCCGGCCCATGCCGTCATCCGACTTGAGGTCGAGGGTAATCGACTTCTTGTTGCGGTTTAGGGTCTGAAACATGGTGGTTGTGTCATCGGTGACCATCGTGCCCCAGGAACGCGCATCATCGCCAGTCAGGCGCTCGACCTTGATGACTTCGGCTCCCAGGTCGGCGAGGATCTGCGTGCCGTAGGGCCCGGCAAGGTTTTGGCCAAGTTCCACGACCTTTATTCCGTTCAGCAGCATGGTTATCTCTCCTTCACCGCGCTTGTGGGAGGGCACGTCTTAGCGCCGCCGGGCCAGCAAGGCAAACAAAGCTGCCTAGTCATTTTGCAGATCGAAATGCAGCCCATCGGCGGTTGGCGCGGAAGAGGATGAAAAACTACTTGCACACTGTTTCGGAAAGCCCCAAGAAGCGCTAGTTTTTCCACCGCCAAATTGGTTTGGCAACGTGTTTTCTGGGCAATTTGCCATACGGCAGACTCTTCTAGGCGGATCGTCTTTGTTGTTTGGCATGGCGTTGATGATGCTCAGCAATGGTTCTTTGCCAACCGTCCTAGCAATACGTCAAGCTGCTTCCGGCGAACTGGCTTGGCTGATCGGTCTGGTGATGGCGCAATACTATGTCGGCATCGTGCTGGGCACGCTTTATGGTCACAAGCTGATATTCACGGTCGGTCATATACGTGCTTTCGCGACTTTTGGCACGATTATGTCGGCGGTCACCTTGGCACATGCCTTCATTGGCGATCCCTGGGCCTGGGCGGTCGGCATGCTGATGTGCGTCGAAAGCCGGCTCAACGCGAGAACCGACTTCGCCCGTGGCCAGTGAGCTTAACCCACGCGGCAACTTCGACAGCCAGGAGTGATCCGGGGGGCCAAATAAAAGGAAGCGGGCTAAAGGAAGCTCCGCTTGTTTGTTGCCATCGAGAACACATCTAAGCTCGCCTAGGTCACCCAAATTAGGGCTTGGCTTAAATGCTTGCCGCATTACCCAGCATCCATGTTGGATCACATTCTAACAAATAGGCAAACCACCTGTTGGTCCAAACAAAACCGAAACCGCTCTAGGGAGCCAATCGGTAACCGCCAGGCTCAGTCACCAGAATTTGCGCGTTCGAAGGTTGGGGCTCAAGCTTTTGGCGCAGACGGTAGACATGGGTCTCAAGCGTATGGGTAGTGACATTTGTGTTATAGCCCCACACTTTATCAAGAAGCACCTCGCGGCTGACAGCGCAGTCGCCGGCACGGTAGAGGAATTTTAGGATTGCCGTCTCTTTGTCCGTCAGTCGGACTTTCTTGTTCTCTTCAGCAATTACCAACATTTTATTCGCCGGCTGGAACGTATAGGGGCCGATGGTGAATATGGCATCATCGGAGCGCTCGTGTTGGCGGATATGAGCGCGAATTCGCGCCATCAAAACGCTTAGCTTAAACGGCTTGGTGACGCAAT
>CAYXUT010000236.1:0-4261 GCA_964468005.1 uncultured Magnetovibrio sp.
ACGATATAGGGTTGCGAAATGGTCTGGCCATGACCAATAGGCTGCGGCCGATTAACAAAAGCTGCAACCTCATATCCCGGCTGCACGAATTTTTCGCGCGGTACACTGGCCATCGCCGCCATGGTTGTCTTGGAGAATGATGCGCGCCCGGTCCAGTTGGAGGTGTCGCTGGCGTTGCGCTCGATCTCAACAACTAAATGCTGGAGAGCCTTTTCGCGTTTTTCGGCCTCCATTTGGTCCACCTACACCGGCGTCAGCCAGCCGCGAGTATCGTCAGTGCGGCCCTCGACGAGATCGAAGTAGGATGACTGTAACCTTCGGGTGATCGGTCCAGGCGTCCCATCGCAGACAGAAAGACCATCGATGTTGGTGATTGGCGTAATCTCCCAGGCGGTGCCGCAAAAAAAAGCCTCTTCCGCAGCAAACAATTCGCTGCGGTCAACATCGCGCTCGACGGCTTCAAGGCCCAGTTCGCTCTGGCACAATTCAAGCACGGTGTCGCGGGTAATGCTTTCAAGGATGCTTGACGTAATCGACGGGGTCACCACCTTGCCGTCGCGTACCATGAAAAAGCACATGCCAGGCCCCTCAGAAACATGTCCCTTGGCATTAAGCATCAAGGCCGTATTGTACCCGTCGGCCTTCGCCTGAGTGGCGGCAAAGCGCGAATTGTTGTAGTTGGCATGCGCCTTCACCCGCGTCGGCATGGATAAATCGGAGAGCCGCTGCCAGGACGATACCTGCACGCGGCAGCCGTCCGTAGCAATCTTTGGCCTGGGCCGACTGACCGCCGTGACGCTGACCCCTATGGGACCAAGAGCAGAGGATTCGCCAACACCGTCAACATAAACGGTCGGACGGATGTGCACGGTCTCCTTGAAATCATTGCGCCGGACGACGTCGATAAGCGGTTGCGTTATCTCCTCAGCGGAAATAATTCGCTCAAACCGCATAACCCGTTGGGAGTACTCCAACCGCGCCAAGTGTTCTTGCAGACGAAAAACGTTCATCCCCTGATCCGACATATAGGCGCAAATCCCCTCAAACACGCCGGCGCCGTATTTCACTGCGGGCGTAAAAACATGCACCCGTGCCTCCTCCCAAGGTACGAACTCACCATTGAAATAGACGATCAAGTTTTCATGACTGCCCGCCATGGCTGCTCCTCCGCTTAGTTAAAAACCACATGACTACGATGCCGAATTGGGGCCACTGCGGCAAGCTTGTCGGCAATCTGTGCGTGGGGCTTGCGCCAGCCGGTGCGCCAGTCCATATCAGTGCGGAATTTCAAACAAGACCAACGAGGTTTGGAGTTATGAGCAAGGAAACCTATTCATTCCAAGCAGAAGTCAGCAAGCTTCTGGATATCGTCGCGCATTCGTTATACAGCCAAAAAGAAATATTTTTGCGTGAGTTGATTTCCAACGCCTCGGATGCCTGCGATAAATTGCGATACGAAGCACTGATGAAACCGGCATTGATCGACGGCGGCGACGCATTCGAAATCATCCTTACAGCCAACAAAAAGGCTAAAACTTTAAAGGTTTCCGACAATGGCATAGGCATGGGTCGCGACGATTTGGTGGAAACGCTGGGCACCATCGCGCGCTCAGGCACCCAGGCGTTCATGGATGCGCTGACGCAAGCGCGGGGCGATGCCAAGGAAGCTAAGAAGAAGAAGAAGGACACCGGCAATGATGTCGACCTGATCGGCCAGTTTGGTGTCGGTTTCTATTCCGCCTTTATGGTTGCTGATAAGATAGAGGTCACGACACGACGCGCTGGTGAAGATCAGGCTTGGCTCTGGACCTCAGATGGGCGTGGTGAATTCACCATCGAGGAAGCGACGCGCGAAGGACACGGCACCGATGTCGTAGTGCACCTGA
Organism: uncultured Magnetovibrio sp.; assembly: GCA_964468005.1. Taxonomy (GTDB): domain Bacteria; phylum Pseudomonadota; class Alphaproteobacteria; order Rhodospirillales; family Casp-alpha2; genus TMED8. The sequence goes on from CAYXUT010000236.1 coordinate 1,887, forward strand.
AAAAGGAAGATAAGGAATACCTGGAGCAAGCGCGTATCCGAACCATCGTCAAAACCTATTCAGACCACGTTGGCCTGCCAGTGATTTTAAAAGGCGATGGCAAGGACCTTCAAGACGAAACCTTGAATACGGCTTCCGCCGTCTGGACCCGTCAGAAGAAGGATATTTCTGACGACGACTACAAGGAATTCTACCATCACACTTCGCACATGTTCGACGATCCGTGGCTGACCATCCATAACCGCGTCGAAGGCGTGCAGGCCTATACAAACCTGCTTTTCATACCGTCCAGCCAGCCCTTTGATTTGTTCCAGCCCGAACGCAAGAGCCAACTCAAACTCTACGTCAAACGTGTCTATATCACCGACAATTGCGATGAACTGCTGCCATCGTATTTCCGCTTTGTTCGGGGTATCGTCGATTCGGAAGATCTACCCCTCAACATCAGCCGCGAAATGCTGCAACACAATCCTGCACTGGCGAAGATCAAGAAGGCGCTGACCAAGCGCATCTTCGGTGAGTTAAAGAAGAAGGCGGAGAAGGCACCGGAGGAATACGCGAATTTCTGGGGAAACTTCGGTGCCGTGGTCAAGGAAGGGATCTACGAAGACTTCGAAAACCGAGAACAATTGCTGAAAATCGCACGCTTCCGTTCCACGACAGCGGACGGCCTGATCAGCCTGATGGACTATGCTGAACGGATGAAAGAAGGCCAAGAGGCCATATACTACATCACCGGCGAAGATGCCGATCAGATTGCGCAAAGCCCACAGCTGGAAGGTTTCAAGGCGAAGGGTGTCGAGGTTCTTCTTTTGACCGATCCGGTCGATGAATTCTGGGTATCTTCGGTTGGTCTGTATGAAGAAAAGTCCTTCAAATCAGCCACTCGCGGGGGTGCCGACCTGACCAACGTCGCTGGCAAGGAAAAAGAAAACAACAAGAAGAATGGCGACAAGAAGGATGACAAGCCCGATGTGGCACCGCTGATCGCTGCGTTCAAGGTGGCGCTTGGCGACAAGATAAAAGATGTCCGCACCTCCGAACGCCTGACCGACAGCCCCGTCTGTCTGGTCGCTGAAGAAGGTGACATGGACATTCATATGGAACGCATACTGAAACAGCACAAGCAACTAACCGAGGCGACGCCGCGTGTGTTGGAAATTAACCCTGACCATGCATTGATCGGAAAACTCGCTGAACGAGCAGCAGGTGGCGACGGTAAGGACCCGATCATTGATGACGCGGCTTACTTGCTGCTCGACCAGGCTCGAATTGTTGATGGAGAACCACTCGCGGATCCTTTGGCGTTTTCACGCCGCATGGCATCAGTAATGGAAAAAGGGCTAGGCTAGAACTAAGTCGCTTCACAAAGCGGATCGACGCGGCCACCCTTTATCCGGATAGCAGCCGTTCAAGATCGGCCGGATTGACCTCGTCTCGGTTCATCAATGTCGCAACAATCGGATCGGTCAGGACTTCGTAGAGACATGGTTCGCTGTGCAACGTCTTGCCCCACTGGATATCGTTCTTGCATTGCTTAGTGGCCTCCCGTCTCCTGATTGATTGTGCGTCAGACATAGCCCAGCAATTTGACAGGACTACGGCGAGGTGGTGAAAATTCTGCGGGTTATCGCTGAAGGATTACGACCCGGAAAGATCCACCCGACTGGCCCGGACGGTCTTATACGATTTCAGGGGTCACAGGGTCACCACACAAACATCACCCGTTTCACGGTTTTCTAGTATCGCTATTCGCTTTTCTTTCCCGCGCCACATGGCCGTAGACTTCAACCCCTTGACCACGTTGTGGTAGGTCAAGGGGCGCCCACCGTTTTCACCACGCCTGATATTCTTACCGTGGTGACGCTCGTAGAATAGTGAGATTACCTCAACCACTTCTTTCAGAAAATCATCAAGTAGAATAGCTTCTATTGTGGCGCCAATACGTTTCATGGTGATCGGCACGACCGACAACCCTCCTGCATTTTCAATATAGGTCATTATCTCGGTGGGTTTCGAGCCCACCGACTAACACGCGCCATAAATAACCATTTACGGCGTCTAGACGTATCGGAGCGAAAACTTGGTCGCGTATTTTCTTGGAAGCACGGAATAGGCTCTAGACGCGAACGCCGACTGGTCCTTCCCGCCGATATAGTCCCAGCAATCAACATGCGGAGATAACGCCAACACATCATCGTGCTTGGTAATGGCTAGCCAGCAAACTGTCCGCCTGCGGACAGGAGAAACACCCCTCCGAGGTATAGAGTTCGAACTCCGTCAGCGGTAATTTCTGCGCCTTGGCAAACCCACCGGCCAACGCAACACCAAGCCGTCAGCAGTGATAGAAATAAAGCATGTCCCGTTTTCATCGC
>CAYXUT010000237.1:0-4229 GCA_964468005.1 uncultured Magnetovibrio sp.
GGTCTCCGGCAATCGCAGGCGGAGTCAGCCCGGCCATCCCTATCAGCGAGAACCCCTGGCTCCCGTCTGGTGAGTACCCCTCGACAAAACTACTGTAATCGATGGGCTTCAGGTTTTTAAATCTAGCCACGCTCGCTCGTCTCGGCTCGTCGACTTGTCCCATAGCATTCCCCCCCATAACGCTTTGATTGTATTAAATCACACCAGCAGCCTTCCATTCATCAATCTGTGCCTCGCTGTGCCCTAGTTGATCGACGAAGAACTCACGGTTGTGCTGTCCTGGGCTCGGAATCGGACCCACTCTCCCAGGGGTTTCTGAAAATTTTATTGCCAGTCCCGGCACATACGTTTTTCCCTCGTCGGGATCAGTCGCTTCGACCAGCATGCCCCTGTCCCATAGATGGGCATCATTAGCAGCCTCCGCAATGGAATGTACCGGTCCCACCGGCACCTCGGCCTCCTTCAGTCGCTTAACCACTTCAGATACCGTATGATTCCGAACCCAATCTTCTACGATTGTATTGATCTCCTGGGCATGTACAGCCCGACCCCGTATACTTGAGAACCGCTCGTCCGTAGCCAGATCTTCGCGGTCGATGCCTCCACAAAAGCGCACCCACATATGTTGGGGTATCGCTAAAATGTAGACCCATCCGTCCTGTGCCTCGAACGTATTGCATGGGGCCACGCCCCCAGGCGTATTACCGTGTCGCTCCGGCTCCTTTCCTGTGAGCAAATACTGGGCAATAGGAATTTCCATAAGTGTATAACCGGTGTCGAGCAGGCACACATCCAACGACTGCCCTTGTCCGGTCCTATCCCGGTGATGAAGCGCACCAAGTGCCCCTATCGCCGCATGCAATGCAGTAATCCTGTCAATGACGGGCGAGTTCGTCATCACAGGCGGCCCATCAGGAAAACCAGTGTGACCCATAAGGCCAGACATGGCCTGGCCGATCGGGTCGTAGGCCAGGCGATCCCGGTGAGGGCCAACCTGTCCGAACCCCGAAACGTTTATTAGAATTATTCCTGGGTGAAGCGTTTTGAGCGTTTCATATCCCAAGCCCATCTTCGACATGACACCCGGTCGGAAATTCTGAAGGATCATGTCTGCCGTTGGGATCAAAGACTTCAGGATCGAGATGCCTTCAGGACTACGCAGATTGAGCGTGATACTTTTCTTACCACGATTGTACGCCGACCAATAAATCGTGCCGAGGCCGCGGGACTCATCGCCACCCGGAGCCTCCACCTTTACTACTTCCGCGCCCATATCCGCCATCACCATGGCACATCGCGGGCCCGCCTGGTAACGTCCCAAATCCAAGACTTTGACACCCTCCAGAACGCCGCCCATATCCGAAACCTACGAACCAATCCCGTACAGACGCTCGGCGTTACCCGCGACTATCTTGTATAACTCCTCCTCGGGCACACCCACGAAATCCTTTGATATCTGTTGCACCGAATTCGGAAATGTCCCTTCAGTGTGCGGATAATCGGCACCCCACATCAATCGATCAACGCCAAGAATATCGCGCGTCTGAATACCGGCCCTGTCATCTTCAAATGTCGCCCAAAACTGCCTTTTGAAGTAGGTACTCGGAGCCTCGGAAAGCTTAGGCTCAATCCATTTTTTGTGATCATTCCACCAGTGATCCATAAACCCCAGCATTGACGCCATCCACCCAATGCCTCCCTCGGCTATGACAAACCGCAATTTGGGGAACCGCTCCGGAGCGCCACTCCAAAGTAAATCGACCATACCTCGCATCGGTTGGAACATTTTCATTTCGACCACAGCCATCCCGGTTCCCATCCTCTGATATTTGGATTGAAATTCCTCGTCAGTACCGGTGCCGGAGTGGGTAGCAACAGGAAGGCCGATCTCTTGCAAAGTCGCCCACAACTTTTCATAGTCGGAAGTTGCATATGATCGGTCAGGTACATCCGCTGGTATTGTTAGCGTCTTCAACCCCTTTTTCGCGCAGCGCTCTGCCTCCGCACACGCCCACTCGATCGGACCGCGCATGGGCAAAATGCCTGCACCAAGCAATCGACCCGGCGCGAAAGCGCAGAATTCGCTGAGCCAATCATTATAAACCCGCATGGCTTCGCGCTGATATTCGGCATCCTTCACCGTATAAAATTGCAATCCGAACGCCCCTGCATAGATGACCTCCGCCCGAACATGATCCATGTCTTGGTCGACCAGACGTTGTTGTGGGTCCCAGGCCCCGGGTCGAGTGTCGGCGTGACGACTCGCACTAGTTTCGATGTTACCTGCGAGTTTGTCCTCCATGCTCGCGCCTTCAAGTCCAACTGGAAAGGGCGTGAGTCCATCAATGATGTAATAGTCCGCGTCATCACGTGCCTCAACTCTCGGGGCACGTTCGCGAAAGCGCTTGTCCATCCGTGTTGTCCAAAGGTCAGCGGGCTCCACTACATGCCCGTCTGCCGAAACGTAACCTTTCGAGATATTGTCCATCCGTACAAGATCCTCCTCATTTGCAGATTAAGTTTCTCAGCTATCAGAATTAACTCAGCGTAGCGACGGCCTCCTCGGTCTCCAACGGCGCATACCACCAGGCGAAAAAAAGGGCAGTCCTGTATGGACTGCCCTTCACCGAGCTATTGTTCTTCTACCCTAATGCGCGACCGCCCCGGAGGAGACCACCTGGTGTCGCACCGGTGCATTTCCCGTCCTGGAAAGTCTCAACACCATTGACGAGTATATGGCGGTACCCTTCCGATTTTTGTACACGCCTCCATTCTCCAGCGGGGAGATCATGGGCAACTTCGATCGGGAGTAGATTAAGGTTGTCCAAATCATAAACTACGATGTCGGCCGCCAGCCCCTCGCGTAGCGTCCCGCGGTCCTTAAACTGGGCCGCCCAAGCCGGCAATGCACTCAATCGGAAATGGGCTTCTTCCAACGTCAGCGAACCAGTGTCTCGTACCAACCACGCCAGCATATCTGTCGGGTATACGCCCAACGTTACAAATTTCACGTGGGCGCCACCGTCCGACGCACCAGGAATGGTAGCCGGCGAACTCATCATGGCTTTGTGGACCTCCGGATTATTATTAACCACGGGTCCGAGCCAGTCGGTCTCTAACTTATCGGCTACGCTTATATCGAGCAGCGCGTCTATCACGTGCTTGTTCTCCCGTTCGGCAATCTCTCCTACCGACATGCCCGTGTATTTGCGACTCATCTCCGCATCAACGATCTTAACTGCCACGAATTCAGCGAGCTCGCCAAAAAGGAAATCTCTCGTGGGTGTCCCGGAATCATACTCTTCTTTCATGAGCTTTCGGAGCTCCGGTTTTGCTAACTTGACGCGCTTTTCCTCAACGGTGCCGAGCGTCGCCTCACGCCATGTCTCATTGTCATCAAAGAGGTTCCAGTCCTTAAAGTTGATGGTGATAGGGGCACGTACGGTTGCCGCCTGCCCGTAGACTGGTATCCCTTTCTCTACCATCTTCTCCAACCAATCGAGCTGCAACTTTAACGGTTCCGTTATCGTCCCATGCGCAACCAACGCATTGTATATGACCGAGTGCCTGCTCTGCTCGGCCAGTTGTGTACTAAAATCCATGTCACGTGTCATACCGATGCCTTCATCATTGGGCGTGGCACTTGACTGGGTAATTTGTATAAATCCCGAATCGTATCGTTCTAACTCCTTCGCCATAGTGAGGTAGAATTCATCCGGGAGAACATCGGTGATCATAGGAGAGCCATCATAATCACGCTGTACCGAGGCAGTACTTTCTGGGAATAGGCGCTGGGCCCCCCAGCCAATCGCCCCGCTCTCCATAGCCTCGTGGAACAGTTTCATGGCGTTTTGGACCTCTTTTTCGTTCGGTAGACGCCTTTTTGCCTCTTCGAATCCACCCATCGCATAAGCAACTAACGGGGCAACGGGTACTAGTTGCGAAAGGTTCACTCCTAAAGGTAACCGGTCAACATGGTCCATCCACTGGGGAAAGGTCTCCCAGTCCGGAGACATCGAAACTTTCATTGGCTCAAGCGGGATAGCCTCCGTTCGCGAAAGCGTCAGGATGGCCCGTTCGAAGTCTTTGTTAAAGACCGGTGCAAAACCGAAACCGCAGTTTCCGATTGTGACGGAAGTCACACCGTGCCAACCACCGATCGAACAGTATGGGTCCCAATGGATTTGCGCATCATAATGGGTGTGGAGATCTATAAACCCGGGGGCCAC
>CAYXUT010000238.1:0-4153 GCA_964468005.1 uncultured Magnetovibrio sp.
TGGCTCGCTCGTCAGTCTTGGTGTAATGGGAAAGTCGGGATGTTTGGTATTTCCTGGGGAGGTTTCAATTCACTACAGGTGGCGGCGCTTAGGCCACCGGCACTGAAAGCTATCGTAACCTCGTGTTCGACTGATGATCGATATGCAAACGACATGCACTATAGCGGCGGCTGTTTGCTGAATGACAATTTAGACTGGGGAACAACTTTTTTTTCGATTCTGCCGCTACCAGGTGATCCTGAGATTATGGGTGCTGGTTGGCGCAAGAATTGGAAGGAACGATTGAATGGTGTGCCTTGTCCCATCGAAAAGTGGATGAAGCATCCAACGCGAGATGCTTACTGGCGTCACGGTTCAGTATGTGAAAATTATGACAAAATTCGGTGCGCCGTTATGGCTGTAGGCGGTTGGTTAGACGGTTATACGGATGCAATTCCAAGGTTATTAGAACACCTTCAGGTTCCCCGGATGGGAATTATCGGCCCCCATGGCCATCAATGGGGACACTCTCCGAGAGCGCCTGGCCCAGCAATCGGATTCCTGCAGGAGATGCTACGGTGGTGGGATTACTGGCTAAAGGATATTGATACCGGCATCATGAAAGAACCGATGCTACGTGCCTACATGGCGCAAAATGTACCGGCGGCATCTTGGTACCCGGACTGTCCCGGTCGTTGGGTTGGTGAAACCCAGTGGCCAAGTCCCCGTATCAAAGCCGAAAAACTCTATCTTGGAAATGCTGGTTTGTCATCAAAACAAACGCAAGACGTACCCAGGGTTGCAGTTACGCCGCAGACACTAGGCCTGGCGGGTGGAGAGTGGTGCCCCTACGGGACTGGTGGCGAAGGTCCGGAGTTTCCCGGTGACCAGCGATTTGATGATGGTGCGTCAATTTGTTTTGACGGCGCTCCACTCCGATCAAATCTGGAGATACTTGGTGCCGCCAAGGTGACTTTGGAGCTTTCAGTTGATCGTCCTACAGCATTCGTTTGTGTTCGCCTCAATGACGTAAAGCCCGATGGGTCGTCCTCTCGAGTGGCTTACGCCGTGATGAATCTTACTCACCGAAACGGTCACCATAAAGTTCAAAAGCTGGTCCCGGGGCGGCGTTACCGAGTGAACATTCAACTGAGTGATGCGGCGTATTCATTTGTACGAGGCCATCGATTGCGCGTCGCAGTCTCAACTACCTATTGGCCGATGATCTGGCCTTCCCCCGAACCCGTCGAACTCACACTCCATACCCATGACAGTTCGATAGTGTTGCCCATTAGGCCCAGCCGCGGTGGGCCCAAGCTGAATCCATTTTTTGCTGCTGAGGAGGGGCCTCCCATGCCGGTTTCTGTTTTGTCAGCCGGAGTGTCTAAGAATTCCATTTCCCGTGATGTGTTGAGTGGACGTGTAGAGGTGTTATCTGAGCGAGGTGGTGACAAAGGTGTGATTGAAGAACATGGCCTGGAGATAGGTGGACGAAAAACCATCGAGCGAATGTCAATTAAAGAGGGTGATCCTTTGAGCGCTGAGACAGAAATGACAGTGGGTAACCAGGTAAAACGGGACGGCTTTGATGTCGAGGTCAAGGCGCGTACCCACCTGACATCGACAGAAGACGATTTTTTGTTGACAGCCGACTTGGACGTCTACGAATCAAAAAGTCGGGTTCTATCAAAACGATGGTCAGTAGCGATCCCTCGGCGCGGAATTTGAGCTAAGACCGCATCTAGTCGACATTAACAACTCGTTAAATAATGAGAATTTTTCTATGTTGGGTTATTACTTATGAGCAAGACGATAAAGCGATTTCCACACAAAGTTAAGAAAATTGAAACTGTCTGGATTCCGATGCCTGATGGCGTCAACCTATCGGCGACTATTTGGTTGCCTGAGGATGCTGAAACGAACCCAGTCCCTGCCGTGCTCGAGTTTATACCGTATCGGCGCCGGGACTTTACAGCAGCTGGAGATGCGTTACACCATCCTTATATCGCGGGTCAGGGGTATGCAGCAGTTCGTTGCGACATCCGAGGTAATGGCGATTCCGAAGGCTTGTTCGACGACGAATACTCAAAACAAGAACTGGATGATGGCTATCACGTTCTGGAATGGTTGGCCAAGCAATCTTGGTGTAGTGGTAACACGGGAATGATGGGCATAAGCTGGGGCGGGTTCAATTGTTTGCAAGTTGCTGCACTTCGGCCGCCGTCACTCAAAGCAATTTATTCAGTGTGCTCAACTGATGATCGCTACTCCGATGACGTTCACTACATGGGTGGCTGTTTATTAAATGAGAATATTTCTTGGGGAGCCACGATGAGTACATTTGCCATGCGGCCACCAGATCCAGATGTAGTCGGTGATCGTTGGTACGACATGTGGCTTCAGCGGCTTGAAAATGCACCCAATCTGGTTGCCAAATGGATGAGTCACCAGACGCGTGATCAACAGTGGACTCATGGATCTGTTTGTGAGGATTACGACGCCATCCAAGCAGCCGTGTATGCGGTAGGCGGATGGGCAGATGGTTACACCAATTCGGTCCTTCGGCTTTGTGAGGGAATTAATGCGCCGTTTCGGGGGTTGATTGGGCCTTGGTCACATGCTTATCCCTGGAAAGCAAAACCCAGTCCTATGATCAACGGACTGAAAGACTTATGTCGATGGTGGGATCACTGGTTAAAGGACATAGACACCGGATTGATGGAGGAGCCACGGTTGAGAGTATGGATGCAGGACAGTGTTACACCACTGACGTTTTACTCGGAAAGGCCTGGCCGATGGGTGTCAGAACCCAGCTGGCCGTCACCTAATGTCATGCCTGAGCGCCTGTACCTTAATGACGGTGCATTGGGCCGAAAACCCAAAAGCGAAAAGTTTATTCAACACAGTTCTGAAGTGATCTCTGGCGTAACCCATGGGGATTGGTGCCCATATGGGTACGAGGCTGAAATGCCGTCAGATCAGCGAGAAGAAGACGGCCGGAGTCTTGTGTTCGAATTGCCTAGCTTGAGTCGAAAAACCGAAATTCTCGGGGCCCCGGTGCTCCGCCTCGATCTTTCCTGCAACCAGGAGAATGCAGTTATATATGTAAGGTTGTGTGACGTTGCACCTGATGGGGCATCCACAAGGGTAACCTACGGCGTCTTCAATCTAACGCACCGAAACGGACATAAAAATCCAAAATCGTTGGACCCTGGCAAGCGTTATCAGGTTGAAGTTCCAATGAACAACATTGCACATGTATTTCCACGAGGTCATCGAATTAGAGTCACCGTCCAAACGGCTGCTTGGCCACTTGTCTGGCCATCGCCCAAGCAAGCAACTATTACTGTGACGACCGGTGTCAGTAGTTTGGATTTACCTGTGCGTACTAAACCAAGCAAGGAAATTGGACTACCGAATCTCGGCAAGGCGGTCACCGCAGAGCCATTAGCAATTGTTCCAACATCAGTGCCTCATCGTTCTCGTACCATTCGCCGAGACTTTGTCTCGGGTGAGACTGAAGTCAAAATGGTAAAAAGTAGAGGACGGTATCTTATGAAAGATACCCAGACTGAGATCGCAGGCGACAGCGTTGAGACATACACAATCAAAGACAGTAGGCCACTATCGGCAAGGGCTCAGGTTGATTACTCCATTTTGATTAAGCGAGAGCCAAAGTGGGACACCCAGATCAAAACGTGCTTCATTCTTACCGCAACTGAACAATTGCTGAACCTTACGACTCATGCGGAAGCGTATTGTAAAGGTGCTCGTGTCTGGGCGAAGAGTTGGGAAGAAACAATTAGGCGCAATGGCATCTGAAATACCCACTGCAATCGGATTCGAGCCGGTTTCAGTTTTGTCAAACATAGACTGAATCGGATGGATAATTGAGCGTGTTTGTGGCAGCGGATCTACTTAAATCAAGCTGTGGTTATTGGCTGACGTGGATGCACAATACAAAGAGTGCTTTTGCGTTGGTTTGATAGATATCATTCAAAATATACGCATTTAGTATGTAGTGATATATTTGTCGGGGTGGAAGGCAGTAGGTAGTTAGTAAGCATCAATAAATAACGGAGGAGAAAGATGACAAATTTTAAACAATCCCGTCGTACATTCCTGGGATCGGCGGCAGTTGGCACAGCTGGTCTATTGCTCCCATTAGGTAGTG
>CAYXUT010000239.1:0-252 GCA_964468005.1 uncultured Magnetovibrio sp.
AGATTGCAGAGGATCAAGATTTTCTCTGAGATAATTTCAGCACCTCTGAAGAATACTCCACTGGCACCCCTGTCCCCTTGGATGCCCCACCCATAGTCTTGGTGAAATCGCCGTCATTGCCGTCACGAATACTGGGGCGAGCTTGGCACAATCCTGGCACACTGACGGCACAGAACCCTGAGGAAATGGCTGTAAAGGGCAATGCCGATGTGGTAGGATGTTTCATAGTAACAGGTTGACTCTAAAGGGTTT
>CAYXUT010000239.1:262-4150 GCA_964468005.1 uncultured Magnetovibrio sp.
ACAGCATTGGTCTATAATGGTCTATGCAGTCTATAAGATAGGTTTTGTGTTTATTAGAGACTTCACCGAAGTCATCGAGAAGCAAGCTAGTCTCACACGCTTTTGTCCCAATTCTGTCCCAGTCAGGATAAAAATTAGTCTTAATTCGTTTATAATCCGACTGATCTATGTTCTAATCTAAGCTGAAGAGTTAGTTAAACAAATAAGCTTGGAAACCACGCTAGCACTGCTTGACAGCCACGGCCGGGGCCCCGTATATGACGCCTCCTGACGCAAATCGGGCGCGTAGCTCAGCGGGAGAGCACTGTCTTCACACGGCAGGGGTCGCTGGTTCAATCCCAGCCGCGCCCACCACTTTTCTACTTCATTTCAATCCAGCAGAGACCTGATTGAGAACCACCGCCATGAACAGCACGGTCACAATCCCAGCCCAAACCGGCATGTCAATTTGTGCAAAGGTGAACCCGGCATAGACGGCACCGGTCAAAACATTCAACCCATTGATCGCCACTAGCCATTTCATGCCCAATTCCTAGCGTTGCAAAACCATGGTCAGCCAGCCGTCGCGCACCACCCATTCACGTAGCAAGAGACCGTGAGCCTGGTGCGCGGCCATCACCCTGCGACCATCGCGTTCCAGCAGCCCCGACAAGACCGCAACACCGCCCCCGTCGCATCGAGGCTTGAGATGGCGCGCTAAATCTCCGGCCATGGCGATCAACGGCCTGGCCAGGATGTTGGCGACGATCAGATCATAGGGCCCACTCCTCGCGACTTTTCGCGCCCGATATCCCGGCGAATAAATGCTCGAGACCAAATTTCCAACACCGTTTCGTTTGGCGTTGAAGGCGGTCACCCGCACCGCCTCATCATCTATGTCGGCAGCAAGAATCGGCACACGCCTGGTCTTGGCAATCGCAATAGCAAGAATACCCGACCCACATCCCATATCGAGAGGTCGGGTGAAACGGTACGCCTTGCTCAGATTTTCGATGACACTCAGGCAACCCGCCGTTGAGGCATGTTGGCCTGATCCGAACGCCGTACCCGGATCGAGTAGGATAGGTATACAGCCAGGCGGCAAGGCGTTGTCAAACTTTGAGCCGTGAATAAAGAACCGACCCACCTGAGTTGGCGGAAACTGCGCCATGTTCTCGGACAGCCAATCACGCGTAGGCACCAGTTCACAACGCAGCGCCGACAAAGCGCTTTCACCTACGCGCGCGCAAATCTTTGAGATTGCTTGCTCCAACCCTGCCCGATCCGGTTCCACGTCGGTGAAACCCTCGACACGCCATTGTCCTGAATTCTCTTCCGTCTCAAAAACCGTTACGGCTGCGCTGTTTTCCTCAAACAGCGCGCTGACAGTGTCTCTGGCGGCTAGCGACGTCGTCATTCCCACGCGCCAAAGAAATTTGGGATCGGTCATGTCGGCTCTACGAAACTGCTCATCACTTTCTTGGAGCCGGCTTTCTCAAACTCGATCTCAAGCTTATCGCCATCGATGGCGATAATGCTGCCGTAGCCGAACTTCTGGTGAAAGACCCGCTCGCCCTCTGAAAAATCGGCCCTGACCTCGCGCACGTCGGCGCGCCAGTCCGTATCTTCCAGGGTCACGCCGCGGGCGCGGCGCCTGCGCCGCCAGCTGCCACCGAACCCTTTGTCTTCCAAACCGCCGAAAGCGCCGCCGATGTTGCGATCGTATATGCCCGGCGCACTTTCCATTTCAACGTTGTCTTCGGGCAACTCATCAACGAACCGCGATGGCGTGGCGCTCTGCCAATTTCCATAGACCCGCCGGTTGGCGGCGAAGGAAACCAGGGCCCGGAGGCGTGCGCGCGTCAGCCCGACATAGGCGAGTCGGCGCTCTTCTTCCAAACCGCCGACACCGCCATCGTCAAGCGCGCGTTGATGCGGGAACAGCCCCTCCTCCCAACCGGGCAGAAACACGGTCTCGAATTCGAGGCCCTTGGCGCCGTGTAGGGTCATGAGGTTCACCTTGTCTTCGACCAAGGAATCCTCGTTTTCCATGACAAGCGACACGTGCTCCAGGAACTCCGCCAGAGATTCGAAATCCTCCATAGCGACCGCCAATTCCTTCAGGTTATCGAGACGTCCCGGCGCCTCCGGCGCTTTGGAAGTCTTCCACATCAGGGTATAGCCCGATTCATCAAGCACCGTTTTCGCCAGCTCGCCATGCGGCACCATGGCCATCAAACCACGCCAGCGGCTGAAGTCTTCCAGCAAGTCTACCAACGCCTTTCGCGCGGCAGGTCTGATCTCGTCCGTTTCCAGTAATTTCGCCACCGATCCCGTGAGCGACATTCGCTCGGCCCGAGCCAAGCCGTGCACCACTTGCATGGTGGCATCACCGATGCCGCGTTTTGGCAAATTGACGATCCGCTCGAAGGCAAGATCGTCGTCGGGCTGCGCGATAATCCGCAAGTAGGCAATGGCGTCGCGGATTTCCTGACGCTCATAGAAACGCGGACCGCCAATTACCCGGTAGGGAACGCCCAAGGTGATCAACCGCTCTTCGAACTCACGCGTCTGGAACCCAGCGCGGACCAACACCGCCATTTCATTGAGCTTATGGTCCTTGGCGTGCAGGCCCTCGATCTCCTCGCCAACTACGCGGGCCTCTTCCTCGCCGTCCCAAACGCCGCGCACACGCACCGATTCGCCTTCATTGACCTCGGTCCAGAGCGTCTTGCCGAGCCGCCCTTCATTGTGGGCAATCAGGCCGGCGGCGGCGGCCAAGATATGTGGGGTGGAGCGGTAGTTGCGCTCCAGACGAACCACATGGGCGCCGGGAAAATCCTCTTCAAACCGCAGGATGTTGCCAACCTCGGCGCCGCGCCACGAATAGATCGATTGGTCATCATCGCCGACGCAGCATATATTTCGGTGCCTTTGCGCCAGCATCCGAAGCCACAGGTACTGGGCGACGTTGGTGTCCTGGTATTCGTCGACCATCACATAACGGAACTGGCTCTGGTATTTTTGCAAAACGTCAGGTTGGTTTTGAAACAGCTCCAGACAAAGCAAAAGCAAGTCGCCGAAATCCGCTGCGTTAACTTGTTTCAGGCGTTCCTGATAATCGCGATAGAGGTTGAGGATGCGGCCCTCGGCCATGTCGGCGCCTTCATTCAAGCTGACCTTCTCAGGCGTCAAGCCCCGGTCCTTCCACCGCTGGATGACGCCGACTATGGTCCGCGCTGGAAAGTGCTTGTCGTCAATCTCGTGGATGTCGATGTACTGTTTGACTAGCCGCACCTGGTCGTCCTGATCGAGGATGGTGAAATTCGGATTCAGGCCAACGGCTTCGGCATGGTATCGAAGGATCCGCGCACCGATGGCATGAAAGGTGCCGACCCACCAGCCCTCGACGGGCGCGCCGACCAGATGTGCGACCCGCTCCTTCATCTCGCGGGCCGCCTTGTTTGTGAAGGTCACTGCCAACAGTTGCCAGGGTTGCGCCCGGCCTTGCATGAGGATATGCGCGAGCCTGGTAGTCAGCACCCGGGTCTTCCCCGTGCCAGCACCGGCCAGCACCAGAACCGGCCCATCGACTGCCTCCACTGCTTGGCGCTGTGTCTCGTTTAGAGTTTCAAGATAGACCGTGGGGCTCACCAGCGACGGCCGCTGGCCGGGGTCGCCTGCAGGATCCATAAGGTCAAAAGGGTCACGCATGCTCTCTATATAGCACGTCCGTCAAGGATGGCACGGCACGATCAGGCGTGAACTATCCGGGCTTGGCGGGTCTCACTTGAGACTATAATTTTAGCTGTCGGGCCAAATAAGCGCGACATCACCCTTTTTAACAACTCGCGCAACCGTGATGGTTGGCTTAAACTTTCTGAATAAGTATACCGCGCCAAAGAGATC
>CAYXUT010000240.1:0-4072 GCA_964468005.1 uncultured Magnetovibrio sp.
GGCGCGGGCCTTTGGACGAACAGTCGGCAGGTGTCGATGACTGGGCCGAATGGGAGTTGGTCGGCCCTAGCACCATCGCGGATGCCGGCGATCCGAAACCGCGCGCGCTTTCGGCCAACGAAATACCGGAAATGGTTGAGAACTGGGGCCGAGCCGCCGCGCGCGCCGACGCCGCCTGCTTCGACATACTCGAAATCCATAGTGCGCATGGTTACCTGTTGCATCAATTCCTCTCGCCCGTCGCCAACCAGCGCGCCGACCAGTACGGCGGCTCTCTGAAAAACCGCATGCGCCTAGCCATCGAAGTCACGGAATGCGTCCGCGCCAAGTGGCCGGACCACAAGCCCTTATTCCTGCGCCTTTCGGTAGAAGACGGTTCGGGCTGGGACCCGGATGACAGTGTGACGTTGGCAAGCATCGTTAAGGACGTGGGTGTCGACGTGATCGATTGCTCGTCCGGCGGTATTGCAGGTGCGGTTGGCGTTGGCAAGCGGCCACTAGGATACGGCTATCAAGTACCTCTGGCGGAGAAAATCAAACGCAACGCCAAAATGCCTTCTATGGCGGTTGGATTGATCGTCCATTCCGACCACGCCGAAGAAATTCTGCAAAACGGCCAAGCCGATCTCATCGCCCTGGCCCGCGAGGTGCTGCACAATCCGAACTGGGCCTTGGACGCGGCGCTAAAGCTCGGCGCCGAGAGCCCCTACGCGCTGATGCCGCCAGCCTATGAATTCTGGTTGGCGAAACGCGCCGAAACAGTGCCGGAGCTGATGCCTTCGACGCAAAGAGGTATCGATTAACTGTTGCGGATGTTGGCCAGAAACTTATCGACCTCACCGCGCAGCACCGAGTACTAGGAAAGCTTACCGACGACCTCTCCGACCCGCCCCACCCTGTGGTGGGCAAGGCCGGGCTTGGCTCATGCCGACAACTCAAACACCGCTGTCGCCGGCCCGTCAGTCTCCCATCCCTGCACCGCAAGACGACCGTTTTTTGGATTGGCAACGACCGCAAGACGCGTCGTCGGATTGAGGATCGGCAGGGTTACCCAGTCAAACGGCGAGGTGGCCGCCGCCGTATTACGGATCGCTTCCATCTGCGCATATCGGCCCTCGCTGTCAAAGCCCCTGTAGTGACCGGGTTGGCGACATCCGACCCAGTGGTTAGTAACACTAGCGGGGTTTTCGCGCACATATGCTTCATTCTCCGTGCGCTCAATAACGCATCCTTCACCCACCTTAATGCCGACCAAGGTGAAGAAGGCCGGCATGGCGAGCGTCGTATTGGTCAGTTCATCCTTGGCCTCGGCGTAAGTATTACAGCAATCAAACACCTGACGGAGTAGATGCATTGGCGGCAGTTCCCGGCTGCGCCACAACCGGCCCCGGTTGATCATCCAGTCAAACCAACACAATCGTGTCCATTTATGCATGGGTGGTTGGTTGATGGCGGCGGCGAAGCGGCCCGGCGCCATTGCCGTGCATATGCCGCTGAAGCCGGGCCAAGTAACGTTCTCATAGTCGCCGGCCGCGCCGGCCATACGCGCCGCCACAACGTTTCGCCCAAGCCCATCGAGCGGCCAATCGAGGGTCCTGAGTAGCTGCAACCCCTCTCCCGTTGGATTGGGTGCGACGGACGAGGTGCAGGACCATTCGTAGGACATGTTCAACAGATGCGCGCCCAGCATACCAGCAAGCGCCGCCGTATCATCAATCTCAGCCAAATAACAGTTGGCATTGCGCTTGAGCCAACGCCTAGAAAGCTCGTTTCCGATAGCCATAGCCAACGTGCCATAATGATTTCTGCCGGCAGAGATGATCGCCTGAAACCGGTCCGGAAATGCATCCGCCAATGCCACCACACCCCCGTCCGTTACATCAACATGTGGTATTTCTGGAAGCTCGGCATCGTATCTATGGGTTGGTACATCCATGACGCGGTCTCTTCGTTATTCGGCCGGGTTTACTTGCCCGGTCCCCGGGAATATACCACACCCCATCTTCCACTCACTCCTTTCGGCAATGGAGCCCGAAATGATTCCGCGTTACTCTCGCCCCGACATGGCTGCCATCTGGGATCCGGCAAACCGTTTCCGCATTTGGTTCGAGATCGAGGCTCATGCCTGCGATGCACAAGCGAAGCTCGGCGTCATTCCGGCGGAAGCGGCAGCGGATGTGTGGAAAGGCGGCAATATTCCCTATACAGACGCACGCATCGAACGCATTGACGAGATCGAGCGCGAGGTCCACCACGATGTCATCGCATTCCTGACCGAACTTGCCGAACACGTGGGCGAGCAATCGCGTTTCGTGCACCAGGGCATGACAAGCTCTGATGTCCTCGACACCTGCCTAGCGGTACAGATGAAACGGGCCGCCGATATCCTGCTAGCTGACTTGGACGGACTATTGGCAGCATTGGAAAAGCGTGCGCATGAATTCAAGCTGACGCCCTGCATCGGCCGCAGCCACGGCATTCACGCCGAACCAACGACCTTTGGTGTCAAGCTGGCCAGCCACTATGCAGAATTCAAACGCTGTCGTGAACGGCTTGAGACTGTTAGGACCGAGATCGCCACCTGCGCCATTTCCGGCGCCGTCGGCACTTTCGCCAACGTCGACCCAAAGGTCGAGGCGCATGTCGCAGAAAAAATGGGGCTAACGCCGGAGACGGTCTCGACCCAGGTAATACCACGCGACCGCCACGCCATGTTCTTTGCTGTTCTGGGCGTCGTCGCATCAGCCATCGAACGGCTCTCGGTGGAGGTTCGTCACTTGCAGCGGACGGAGATTCGGGAAGTGCAGGAATATTTCTCCATCGGCCAAAAGGGCTCCTCGGCGATGCCGCACAAGCGCAACCCGATCCTGACCGAAAACCTCACGGGCCTGGCACGCGTCGTGCGCGCGGCGGTAGTGCCGGCCATGGAAAACGTGGCGCTTTGGCACGAACGCGATATCTCGCACTCTTCGGTGGAGCGAATGATTGGCCCCGATGCGACGGTGACGCTCGATTTCGCCCTGGCCCGCCTGACCAGTGTCATCAACAAACTGGTGGTCTATCCAAGCAACATGGCCGAACACTTGAACAAGTTCGGCGGCATTCACGATTCGCAGCGCGTCCTGCTGTCGCTGACACAAAAAGGTATGAGCCGCGAAGATGGCTATAAGATCGTGCAGCGCGCGGCAATGAAGGTGTGGCGCAGCTTTGGCATCGACCCGGACAATCCGGACGCCGAGGTTAAACTGACCGCCGAGGACCGCAAGGCGGCCAAACAGACAAACCGGTTGATGTTCTTCCTAAGCCGTGATGAAGAACTAACGGCGGTGCTTAACGATGTCGATCTCGGCGGTCTGTTCAGCGTCGATCCGATAACTTATCACACAAAACACGTGGATACGATTTTCCAGCGGGTCTTCGGCAAGGCCTGAGCATGAATTCGAACAAAATTCGAGGTTAGACTACCTTAGCCGGTGGTGCCTTCGTGGTCTGCCCCGAGCGCTTCGGGATACTCGGACTTGATCTCGTTGTAGGCGGCGCCTTCCAGCATTTCCAGCTTCTCTCGCACGGCTTCTTCCGATACGTCGAGCCCCTTCTCGGCGATGTCGTGCATAACCTTGCGGATTACGTCTTCGTCCCCGGGTTCGGTCAAATCGGCAATAACCACATCCTTGGCGTAATTTTCGGCAGCACCACTCTCTAGACCAAATTTTTTTGCCAGCCAAAGACCCAGAAGCTTGTTGCGCCTTGCCGAGACCTTAAACGCCAATTCCTGGTCCATCTTGTATTTGGCCTCGTAGCTCTTTTCACGTTTTTTGAACGAATCTGACATTAGCAACCTCTTCTCGTACTGGCCCGAAACCAGAATGGGATTAAACGATTATAATTCTGTGGCAAAAGCCCCGAAGAACTACGAAATGATGATCAGTCTCCAACCTCTTCATGGTCGTTCTTCAAGGCTTTCCAAAGATCGGTCATCATCTGCGCCATGGCAATGACAAAAAAGCGACCCATCTCGGCACCCGGTTTCTTTTCCTCGATACCGATATCACACACCTTGGGATCACCCATC
>CAYXUT010000241.1:0-4048 GCA_964468005.1 uncultured Magnetovibrio sp.
TGCGGTGGATTTTATATTTTTTTGTGCATTGGAATGGCAACTTGAAAGGCCTATTCCACCAATGGGCATGGACCCAGATGAGTGAGCCGCGCGCTGAAGTCGTACTGGATATCGCCCCTAATTTTTGACAGTGAATCAGGTTAGGAGGCGCCTTTCTCGAACGTTTTAACGGCCGTGTTGACTTCAACCAGTCGGTTTGCACTGCTACTCCAAACATTCACAGCAAGAGATAAGTAATCAACGTGATTGAAAAGCCCTGCTTTCCATACCGTCCGTGTCGTGAGTTTACTGCAAATAGCCGATCCACACTTTGGGCAAAAATGCCTTTCCACTGGATTACCGCTCTCGGCCGTATCATTGAAGATTGCCGTTTGCCCTTTCGTAATGCGGATTTGTTCATCAGGAATTACGATATTTAAGGACGGCCCTCCACCTGAAGCTTTCTGACAAGAACTACAGTGGCACGCGACCACATTTTTTGGTAATTCGTCACAGGTCACTTCTATATGACCACAAAGACAACTTCCTGATTCTCCTGACACAACAAAGTCCCTCCAGAATTGCGAGAATTGAAAGATTACAGGTAAATGTTATCAACTTCAGCGTAAACGAGTCAGTTATAAATTCATTAAACAACTAACCAAAAAAAACATGAAAAACAACTCTGCTGCACAGTCGTAATCATTCGTATGTGTGGAACTTCTATCCCATTGAGACGAATAGGGCCACCGCCCCCTTCCCCATTTCAGATTATTCCTGCTATCATTTTAGCATGAAACGACTGACCACCACACTTCGAGAAGAGGACCGCTCTTAGAATTGAGTGGGTTTAAACACCAGACTAGTTGATCGAATTAAGAGGTTTCAGTTTGAAAGAACTTCTAAGGTCTAATGATTTAGTTCTGATGTCTTGGATACGGTCTGTCCTAGATGATGCGGGGATTGAACTCTTTGTGATGGACACACAAATGAGCGTATTAGAAGGGAGTGCAAACGCAATTCCACGAAGGGTTATGGTTGAAGAGGAAGACCATGCTGAGGCAGTGCGAGTACTGAAAGATGCCCAAACTGAGGTGGATGGGTTGGTCTTATTTGATGAGTAGTGGAGAGGCATATACGATGCGAAACTTGAGTTTTAAGATATGTCTGACTAACCAACACACTACCAAATTGTAAAATAACTAAATAGCATCGATGATCCGGCATAGCCATTATCGGTCGTGTGCGTGTGCAGAGCTACTGTCCTATTTGGGGGCGCGATAGGGTCACTCCGGGGTGCCTATATAGATATACTCAGTGGTGCGGCGGAAAATTAAAAATCTCGCGATCGAACATAGAGTTCCATCCTGCGACCAATCAAGCGCATTCCATTTTCTTGGGCAATCTTTGCTTGAAGAGCCTCAATTTCTTCACTTTGAAACTCAATGATTTTACCAGTCTTTACGTCGATCATGTGGTCATGGTCTTCATCGGTGCCTTCTTCGTAGTGCGAACGTGTATTTTCAAAATCATGATTCTCTAATAGTCCGAATTCTTCGAATAACCGCAACGTCCGATAGACAGTAGCAATCGAAATTCTGGCATCACATTCAAGTGCTCTACGGTGAATCTCATCAACGTCGGGATGGTCGTCGGCTTCGGATAGCACCCGGGCAACAACTCGCCGTTGGTCGGTTAAACGTAGTCCTTTATCGGAACAACCTTTTTCTAGTCGTGTTCCCGACATCACTATCTAACCACCTTTCGCGAAAAAAATGATCTAGGGGTTTTCGCTTTCTTATCCGTTTTCGGATTAGTTTTTGACTTCGATACAGCTATTTTTAAAAAGCTTAAAGCCGCCAGAATTTGTTTGCTATTAAGGGAACGCCAAAAAATCACAACTCTGATCCCACGTCTGATTCCACCAAATTATGCAACTGCTTCTGATTATCATTATCATTATCATTCTAACTAAACAAGTGGAGATTACCTTTTTGAATCGTGACGGGATCGATCTTTGCTTGATGGTTAAGGTTTTGAAGGATGGGGGGGTATTTTATTGGCTTGCTATAGGGCATATAAAATGCAAATATATTTGATAATAATAATCATTCGCAGTTATGGAGTGTTTCTTTGATGCAACTTAATTGTAGATTTATTTGGGAAATGGAATGATGAAAGCTAAGCGTTACACTCTAGTAATTTCGCGTCTGCGTGCAGTCGGGGTTCGGCCAACTAAACAGCGTATTGCGCTCGGGTTAATGTTGTTTCATGGCGGAAATCAGCATTTCACCGCATATAATTTGTTCTGTGAGGCATCCAAAACCGGGGTCAAGGTATCGTTAGCGACGGTATATAATACGTTAGATGAATTTACGGCCGTGGGCCTTCTTCGGGAGGTAGTTGTTGACTCCTCTAGACGTTATTTCGATACCAATGTTACAGAGCACCAGCACTTCTTCTTTGAAGATAGTAATGAACTGGTAGATATTGATATTGGAGACACTGACGTACTTCAACTTCCTGCTATTCCTGCCGGTAAAACCATTCGGTGTGTTGATGTTATTGTTCGGGTTTCGGGCTGATATGTACCAAATCCGGCGGTGGGGTGATACCCATGTTAGGTAATATTGTTGCGGATATTGTTGTACTTGGGATTTTACATCAAAGTTCTGTTTCGCAAGAGAGGGTCGTCGCTGTTGCCAAAACTATTGTACCCGATCTGTGGTGTCCCACCTCAGATTTTATTCGTGGAGCTATTGTAAGAAACATAAAATTAGGGCTTTTGACAGAAACCATTACTTTACCGCATACCCTTTTATTGACGAAAGCAGGTGAGGAACGGTTCCAAACTTTAATTGCGTCTGAAATAGACGCGAATGAGGGTCCTTCTTTCTATGCATTTGAGGCCATTCAATTCTGCTTTCTCGATAACGCTCTGCCTAGTACTGTCAAAACCGTTCTCGAGCATCGTTATGCTTGTAATTCTGAGCGGTTGGCCGAATTACAAAAACGTTATAATCGCTGTCCAAATGATGGGCATTTTACGCGCCTTTGGGTGGGGATGGAGCGTCGGAACTTGGAGGCAAAGGCCGAGATAATATCTGAGGCTTTTCGCATTTGTTCTATTGAATTTAGCCAATCTAACCAGAAGCCTCCTCAATGATAGTTCTTTTAAATGATCATGAGATATTGGGTCGCCTACTCGTTAACGAGGCTATAACACGACGCAAACGAAGTAATTCAAATGAAGAATTAAACGTAGTTAACACGAAAACAGAAGTTGGGAAAAATCAATGCAAGCCGCGTGAAAGAATCAATTATTTAGCGGTCAAGCATATCAGAAATAACATAACAATAAGATAGACTAAAAAGTCTATGAGATAATTCCTTACCTTATAGACCAATGCTGTCCGTCCGGCGCGGCCTGCGGTACCCACGATGCACAGGGGGCGAGATGTATAAGTTAAAAGATCAGCTGATTGTGATTTTAAGTGCTCTGTGCCTTTCCGCCTGCACCATGTTTGGTGATATAAGTGTCAACGTTGCTCCATTTGAACTAATTTCGGCAGATGGTCCTTTTGAGGTGCGCCATTATGAACGGTTGGTTTTAGCCAGTACAAAGATGCCTCAAGGTATGAATAGCGCATCAGGCCCATTCCGTAGACTTTTCGACTACATATCGGGGAATAATGAAAAAAAAGAGAATATAGCGATGACGGCCCCCGTATTTATGGACCAGTCGGGACAGACTACGGAGGCGATGTCATTTGTCCTACCCGAAAACCTTAGTTTAATATCAGCACCATCTCCCGCAAATCCAGCGGTAAAACTGGTGGAAATTAGTAATTACACTGTTGCAGTAGTTTCCTTTAGTGGGTTCCTTAATCAAAAATCAATCTCAACTAATAAAACTTTATTGGAAAATTGGATCGCTAATCGAGGTTTTAAGACTATAGGTATGGCAAAGGCTGCTGGCTACAACCCGCCCTTCACCTTGCCGTTTTTAAGGCGTAATGAAGTTTTTATTCCCATTAAGAGGCCTTAGCTGTCAAAACTTCGACGAATA
>CAYXUT010000242.1:0-3958 GCA_964468005.1 uncultured Magnetovibrio sp.
AGTGTCGAAAAAGCTTATCGGGACATGTGGGGAAGGTGGTGCACACAGGCTAAACTCGTCGGTTGACCTCGCCCTGATGGTAACGAAGGGATTTGTCGGAAACTGATCTGTGTCCCAAGGGCGCTGACGTCAGACACAATCAATTGGTTGCGATAGCTTAGCACAGTTCTGTAGTATTATTATACAGCGAGACAGGATACGGAACAGGACCCTTGAACCCCTTCGACTTTGGCGACGATATCCACATTGCCAGCCACAACGACCAATCATTTTACGCCGACAATGGTTATTTTGTGGCAGAAAACCTGTTTACGGCGGCGGAATGCAACGCTATCAACACTCGCGCCGAGCGGCACGCTGAAGCAGATTTTTCCGCAGTTCACAACTTGCACCGGGAAGACCCCGCTTTCCTGGCGGTGATGCGATTCCCGCGGGTCGTCTCGCTCTTGGAGTCGCTTCGACCACAGACCCTGATTGGCCTCGATGTACAGATGTTTTTTAAAAAAACTGGAACGCCATACGCGGCTCAGAGCTGGAGCCCACACCAGGACAATTCCTACGTACAGAATCCTAACAATCTCTATATCACCACAAACTTGTTCCTGACTGATGCCGACCCAGATAACGGTGGCTTATATCTCTATCCGGGTTCGCACAAGGCCGGCTTACTTGCATGTGTATCAGCCACCAGTTACCGCGAAGCCCCAGGCACCCAGCCCGGTAACACGGTCACGGACATTCCATCCGAATATAACCGTATCGAGATGCATGTTCGCCAGGGCGATCTCTTGGTCATGAACGGCTGCCTGATCCACGGGTCGTATCCGAACAAATCTTCGACTCGCTCGCGTCCGCTCCTGTCGTGTACCTATCTACCCGCTGGAGAGAAATTCTTACCGGGCCGAACGGCAAAACGCGAGACTGTGAACCTGCACAGTGGCGTAGCCACTGGTCAGGTCCATAAATCAAGGAATCCGATGACCTGGTCCACTAAGTAGCGCCGCGCTTCGCGTCTCCGTCGCTACCAAGATGGGCCATGCCGAGGTTCTGGATGCTCTCTATCCCTTGTTCCTCAAACACGGAAAGCCGGTGTATCTGCGCTCCGACAACGGACCTGAGTTCATCGCCGGCGACTTCCAGACCTGGCTCAACAAGGCCGGCATCAAGCCCATTCAGATCTATCCCGGCAGCCCATGGCAGAACGGTTACAACGAGCGCTTCAATGGAACGCTCCGGCACGAAGTTCTCAATGCCGAATGGTTCTCAACCCTGAAACAGGCACAGGCCGTCATCAACAGGTGGCTCAAACAGTATAATCACATCCGGCCGCATCAGGCCCTCAACATGAAACCGCCGGTGCCAGAAACCGTACTACGGGGTGGTACATAAAAAGGGGGCTTTAAAGTCTTACTCTTTCAATTTGGTTTTGGAGAAATAAGATGGACAAGAACGGCTCCATTACTGCCAGCACGTACTTGGTGAGGTGCTGGGTCATGTATCGCGGCTTTAACGAGGGCTACGAATAAGGAATATGAGACATGAAATTAGGACTGAATGGAAAAGGCGTTATTGTCACCGGCGGATCACGTGGTATCGGCTTCGCCATTGCAGATGCCTTCGCGGCGGAAGGTGCGAAAGTGTCAATCTGCGGAAGGACACAAAGTTCGCTTGACACGGCTCGGGAGAAGCTCTCGGCTCATGGAGGAACAGTCCATGCTGCGATCTGCGACGTAGCCGACGCGGCCGCCCTCGAAACTTATATTAACCTTGCAATGTCGGCACTCGGCGAACTTCACGTTTTGATTAATAATCCCTCCGGCTTTGGACGAACCGACGATGAGGACGGTTGGCGAAAATCTATCGATGTAGACCTAATGGCAATTCTTCGAGGAAGTTGGCAGGCTGCTCCAATGCTAGAGAAGTCGGGTGGCGGAGCGATCATTCACATCTCCACAATTTCCGCGCTCACTGAGAGCACCCGCACGCCACCTTACGGTGCTATCAAAGCGGCAGTAAATCACTACACGGTCACGCAGGCAAAATCTCTTGCACCAAAGGGAATCCGGGTCAACGCTATTTGCCCAGGTTCGATTTATTTTGAAGGTGGCGTTTGGGATGAAGCGCGGCAAATGAACCCTGATCTCTACACCAGCATCCTCGCAAGCATCCCGTCTGGCCGATTTGGTAAACCTGAAGAAATAGCTACGATGGCCGTATTTCTAGGATCCGACGCCGGTCGCTGGGTGACCGGGCAGGCTATAGCGGTGGACGGCGGCCAGGCCCTCTAACATGAACAAAGGTGAAATCTGTCCGATGGGCGCTGATGACAGATAGAGGCCACTGTTGTCGATACTTGCGTAGTTCATGAAGTTACCTCTGTTCTTCCAGCCGGTCGGTGGCCGGCGCCGGCGGGCGTCCTAAGCCGGCGATCTCCCACCACAGGTCGGGCGTCATCTCAATGCCGCCAAAATCGAGCGAGGGTTGCAGTTGTTCGAGATTGCGCGCGCCGATGATTGGGCAGGTGACGTGTTGGTGCGCGCCGGCCCAGGCGACCGCCAGTGAGACCGGATGCACGCCCTTGGTTACCGCCAATTCGGTGAACTTGCCGGCGGTCTCGAGCACCCAGTCCTCGCCGTAGCGCGCGGTATATTCCTTGTTGGATATCAGCCGGCTCTGACGGGGGCGCTTGTCGGGACCGTACTTGCCGCTCAAAAGCCCGCCGCCGACGGGGCTATAGGTCATAACGCCGAGGTTCTCCTCTGCTGCCAGCGGCAGAATTTCCACCTCCACTTGGCGTTTCACCAAGCTGTACATGGGTTGGATCACGTCGAGCCGCGGCCAGCCGTTCTTGGCGGCGATACCCAGCCCCTTGGCGACTTGCCAGGCCGACCAGTTACTGGCCCCGAGATAAAGCACCTTGCCCTGCGTCACCAGGTTCTCCAACGCACGCAGCGTTTCCTCTAGGGGTGTTAGAGGATCCCAGCGGTGCATGAACAAAACGTCCAAGCGGTCGGTGCCGAGCCGCTTGAGACTGGCCTCGACGGCGCGCGGAATGTGGCGGCGGTTGGCACCGCGGTCGTTGATGTCTTCTGTGATGGGGTTGAAGCACTTCGACGTGATCACCAGTTGGTCGCGCTCGCGCGCTATTAACTTGCCGAGGATCTCCTCGGCCTTGCCGTGCGAATAGGCGTCGGCGCAATCAAAAAAGTTAATGCCGGCGTCGCGGCAGGCGGCGTACATGCGTCCTGATTCCGCTTCGTCGGCATCGCCGCCGAACGACATGGTGCCGTAGCAGAGTTGCGAGACCTTAACTCCGGTGGAGCCGAGCCATTTGTAGTCCATCGATATCTCCCATTGGCGTGTTGAGCGTTAAGAGCGCCTCAGCTGCCCAATTTGCCGCGCAGAATCGCGGCACGAGCCGCCAGATAGCCGAAGGTCAGCGCTGAAACCGAGCAGATGCCGGATCCAGGGTAGGATAAGCCTGAACAGAAGAGTTGGGCAAGAAGGGTGTTGTGTCGGCGGAATATTTCCCGGGAACACTGTGAGGACGAACCGTTGCATACTCTTGGCGCCGCCTCTCGATACAAACTTGTATTCTCCTGAGTGCCGTCCTCTCAATCAGCACTCTCCATCATCCTTGGCCCAGATGCACTCGCCAAGTAGGCCAGCAGGGTCGATATTATCGTTTTGAGCTGAAGAGTTTATTGAGAGAGAACGGCTGTCTTTTTGCTCATAGGAATACGCAACGGTCGTATGAACTTGCGATTGAAATTTCCGATCAGCAGTCGTCTTTGGGAGCCCTCATGATGGAGGCAGATGATTGCGCCTGTGTAAATAGAGGCTGCGATTAAAGATTCAAACACCATGAAAATTTATCTTCTCAAATATATACGGCTGATGCCGAAAAGGGTGGAGACAGGTGGAGACAAGAATTGATCGTGGGGAAATTCAGTCTTGC
>CAYXUT010000243.1:0-3895 GCA_964468005.1 uncultured Magnetovibrio sp.
AACGGTCGCCGATCTTGTCACATTAGCCGTTGTAGACGTTGATCACTTCCCCCATTACCGGGAACAGCAGATCGACAAAGAAGCACCCCTCGCCACGCGCACGAACGTCTGAAAGCGCATCAAGATAGTGCTGCACTCAGGTAATGCCATATCGCATCACGCCGACGCTAAAACCGAACCTAGCCTTGAGCGCGTCCAATAGTCGAGCTTGGATATCGCTAAGTTAGTTCGTGGCTAAAGGCTTTAGCTTTAGCCCAAGCATAAGCCATGTTCAAGGGTTGCCTGACATCGCTCCCCTACCTATAGTGCCGACCATGCAAGACAGTTCTTCGGATCGGGTTCCATTTCCCCATCGCCATTTACTCGGTATCGAAGGCCTATCCCCCGATGAGATCACGGTTCTGCTCGACCGCTCCGAGAGCTATGTCGACCAGAATCGCCAGTCCGACAAGAAGAAATCTCTACTTCGTGGGCGCACAATTATCAATCTCTTCTTCGAAAACTCGACCCGAACCCGCACATCATTTGAACTGGCCGGCAAGCGCTTGAGTGGCGACGTCATCAACATGTCCATATCAACCAGTTCGATCAAAAAGGGCGAGACTTTGATGGACACGGCCATGACCCTAAACGCCATGCACCCTGATGTTCTGGTTGTACGTCATCCGCATTCGGGCGCGGTCAAGCTGCTGTCGGAAAAGGTCAACTGCGCCGTCATCAACGCCGGTGACGGCAGCCATGAGCACCCAACGCAAGCCCTTCTTGATGCGCTGACCATCCGCCGGAGACGCGGCACACTGCACGGACTGCAGGTAGCCATCTGTGGCGACATCACGCACTCACGCGTAGCACGCTCCAATATCCACCTACTTTTGTCAATGGGTGCGCGCGTGCGGTTGATCGCGCCGGCAACGCTGATCCCATCGGGTATCGAACGTCTCGGAGCTGAGGTCTATCATGACATGGCCGAGGGTCTGAAGGATTCCGATATCGTCATGATGCTGCGCTTGCAGCAAGAGCGCATGCAGGGTGGCTTCTTCCCGTCCGTCAGGGAATATTTCACCTTCTTCGGTCTCGATTATCCCAAGCTTTCCAACGCCAAAGCCGACGCGTTGATCATGCTTCCCGGCCCGAGGAACCGGGGTGTAGAGATCGATGCCGTGGTAGCCGATGATTTTGGCCGCAGCGGCATCCGCGAGCAGGTCGAGATGGGCGTTGCGGTACGCATGGCTTGCCTTGAAGTGCTGACCGAGAACCTGGACCGGCCAGTGTTGAAAAACTTCTGAGATGGCGATGAAAAACGATATACCCGGCCGCGTAGCCTACATCAACGCTCGCCTGCTTGACCCAGCCACCAGTGTTAATGCTCCGGGCGGTGTACTCACCGAAGGCGAGAAAATTATCGAAGTCGGTGCCAATCTGTTCTCCGATGGCGCGCCGGACGATGCCGAGGTCATCGATTGCGCAGGCGCGTGTCTGGCACCGGGTCTAGTCGATATCCGTATGCACACGGGCGAGCCAGGCCAAGAGCACAAGGAAACGCTAGCTTCCGCCGGACGCGCTGCGGTCGCCGGCGGCATCACATCAATGGTCTGCCTGCCAAATACTAAACCCGTGATTGACGATATGTCGGTACTAGAGTTCATCGCCAGACGCGCGCGGCAGCAGGGGCTCGCCAAGGTTTATTGCTACGGCGCCATAACCAAGGGTCTCGAAGGCAACGAATTAGCAGAAATGGGTTTGCTTGCAGAATCCGGTGCCGTAGCCTTCACCGACGGCTTGAAGTCCGTCACTAACGCCCAGG
Organism: uncultured Magnetovibrio sp.; assembly: GCA_964468005.1. GTDB lineage: Bacteria > Pseudomonadota > Alphaproteobacteria > Rhodospirillales > Casp-alpha2 > TMED8. The sequence goes on from CAYXUT010000243.1 coordinate 1,805, forward strand.
TCATGCGCCGTGCCCTCGATTATGCCGCAACCTTTGGCTTCCTCATTGTCCAGCATGCCGAGGAACCATCGCTCGCTAAAGGGGGCATGATGAATGCCGGCGAGACGGCAACGCGGATGGGACTATCGGGCATTCCACGTCAGGCTGAGGTGATCATGGCCGAACGCGATATTCGTCTGGTCGAAATGACCGGTGGAGCCCAGCACTTCGCCCACCTCTCGACGACGGAGGCCATCGATGCCGTGCGCAAAGCCAAGGCAGCAGGCCTTCCCATTACTTGCGATACCGCGCCACCTTATTTCGCCCTTAATGAACTCGCTGTCGGGGACTACCGAACATTCGCCAAACTATCGCCGCCGCTACGCACCGAAGAGGACCGCCAGGCGGTGATTGCCGGATTGATCGACGGGACCATAGACGTTATTGCTTCCGATCATTTGCCAGAAGATGAAGAATCGAAGCGACTACCCTTCGCCGAAGCTGCCTTCGGCGGCACCGGGCTGGAGACGCTTTTGCCGGTGACATTAGAACTGGTCCATAACAAACAGATGGACCTCTTGGCGGCCATGGCCCTGATAACCGACAAGCCGGCAAAACTGATGGGGCTACGGGCCGGGCGCCTGGCTGCGGGCGAGGCGGCGGATCTGATCGTATTCGACCCGGAAGCGGGATGGAAGGTAACAGAAGACAGGCTGCATTCGAAATCAAAAAACTCACCCTTTGATGGTCGGCCGGTACAGGGCCAGGTGATGCGCACCGTTGTTGATGGCCGCTCCGTCTTTGAGCGCGAGAACTGATCTTGCCCGCTTTCGAGCCATATCACACCTTTGCGGCGCTTTTGGGCTATCTATTGGGCTCCATACCGTTCGGGTTGGTGCTAACGCGTATGGCTGGGTTCGGAGATATTCGTAAAATCGGTTCAGGCAACATTGGTGCCACAAATGTATTGCGTACCGGCAACAAGTTCCTGGCATTTCTGACTTTGACCGGCGATTCCGGAAAGGGCGCCGCGGCGGCCATTGTAACAACTCATTTTTGGAGTGTTGAGGCCGGATTGATCGCCGGGTTCATGGCGGTTTTGGGCCACAATTTTCCAATCTGGTTGAAGTTCAAAGGCGGCAAAGGCGTCGCCACGACGTTCGGCGTCCTATTGTTTACCGCCTGGCCGGTGGGGGTTGCAGCTTGTGCAACTTGGCTTTTGGTTGCCAGCACCTGCCGTTATTCATCACTCGCCGCCTTATTGGCCCTGAGCACCGCACCCGGCTATGCCTACTGGATGGACATGCTACCAGTCGCCTGGATGTCTAGCGGCCTGCTCTTGCTGTCAATCATCCGCCACTACGAAAATATCGGGCGCCTTTTCAAGGGCGAGGAGAGGAAGATTGGCAGCGGCACGAAAGCGGCCGACACCTAAAGACAAGAACCAAGAGGGAAAAGGGGTAGGGCCATGAAACTTTATGATTTTGAACGAGCGCCTAATGCGCGCCGCGTGAGAATTTTTGTTGCCGAGAAATGCATCGACTTGGAAATGATTACAGTCGACCTCAGCGCTAAGGAACAGATGAAGAACAGCTACAAGGCCATCAATCCACGCCTCGCCGTTCCGGCCTTGGTGTTGGATGACGGTACTATTTTGACGGAAAGCGTTGCTATTTGCCGATACTTGGAGGAAGTTCACCCAGAGCCTGCATTGCTTGGAACCGGTGCTCTCGGGAAAGCCTTGGTCGAGATGTGGCACCGCCGCATGGAACTGGAAGGCCTACAACCCTGTGCCGAAGCAGTCCGCAATTCGGTACCATTTTTTGAAGGCCGCGGGCTCGCCGGGCCGCATGACTTTACTCAAATTCCAGCCCTAGCAGAGCGCGGAACAGAACGTATCGACATCTTTTTTGACATGCTCAACGAGCACCTAGACGATAGCGCATTTATTGCCGGCGACGATTACACCATTGCAGATATCGCAGCGCTTTGCGCGCTTGATTTCGCCAAGGTCGTGAAGAAGCGTCCGAGTGAAGAGCAGAGTTCCCTACAGCGTTGGTACGACGAAGTGTCGGCAAGGCCGAGCGCACAAGCCTGATCCCTCTCTAAGCT
>CAYXUT010000244.1:0-3842 GCA_964468005.1 uncultured Magnetovibrio sp.
CGGCGATCGTCACTGAGACCGGATGGCGGTCGTTAAGCAACATTTCACGCGATCTAGTGGAGGCTTAAGCGACACGTTGCGAGTGCGCCGCGTCGGCGCCTACTGGTTGAGGCGACGGAGACACCCGCAACGAAGGACAAGGCAGCACCGCAGCGAATACTGCCTCATGCTGCCCGTAAAGGAGAAGGATAAAACGTTTTCCAGGCAAGTCAGGGAGCGAGTCTATTCGCGTTGTGGGTTGTGCTGCAGAACAAAAATGCCACTGCCAAAGATGAGGGCCACCCCCAACAGTTCCAGCGCACCGGGCGTATCTCCCCAAATGACAATGCCCAGCATGAAAGCCCATAGGAGACCAGAATATCTGAACCCGCTCACCAGGCTGGCATATGCGAACCGGTAGGCGTCGATCATGAAAAATATTCCAACGCCGAAAAAAAGTCCAGCGGCGACAAGCAACCAGAGATGATCACCGTTCATCGGCGACCATATATAGACCGCAGATGGAAGCGTACAGACCAAAGCCATAGCGTTGGAAAACATGAGAATTGAAACGGATGTTTCGCTGGCCACCAACCGGCGCAGCATGATGTCCCGGGCTGCCGAGAACAGAGCTGAGGCCAAGGGTAACAAGAGATACCAGCTTATTTGGCCGCCCGTGGGCTGGGCAATGAAGATCACTCCCAAAAATCCTATCACTACGGCGGACCGTCTGCGCCACCCCACCTGTTCGCGCAGAAAGAAATGCGCCAAGACGACGACAAATAGCGGACTTGCATGCACGAGGATGATGGTCTCTGCGAACGGCAAGTGGCGCAGACCAATGGTGAGACTTACCAATGCCCCAACCGCGAGGCCCCCAGTCATGAATTGTCCGCTGAAACTGCGCCACCGAAGCACCTGCATGCCACCGTAACGCCCGGCCAGCAGAAGGATTGGGAGCATGGCAACCACCGAACGAACAAATAACGCTTGAGCAATCGGGATTTCGACGATGACGAGTTTCATCAGCGCATCGTTCAAGACGATAAGGCTGCAACCAAGCACCATTAAGGCGGGGCCCCTCAAGGGCGATGCCTTATCGGCCCGCCATATGCTGGCACATCGTTGTACACATTTGCTCAAGTCGTCAAATACGCCTCTTTCCAGCATGGTGCAGAGTATTTTTGGCAGCGCGTCCCCGCATCGTACGGTCCCGGCGCGGCGTCAACAAGCCATGATGCCAGTGCCCGGAGCGGCAACCATTTCCATATAGTACAATTCGATACCAATTAGACAAACAGTGTATGGGTAGAATGTTCTGCGCCTGGTCGATACTCGGTTACGCCAGCGCCCCGACAGGACCCGGCGCCATGGGATTGCCGGACCTGTATCACCACGCTTTTCTGGTCGATTTCGTGATGTACTGACGACAGGCCTTCGCGGGATGGGCTGGATTTGTGTGCGGGAAGAACGATTGTATCGATTATATGCAAGGGGCCCGCCAACGGGATAATTTTAATTGCATTGCAGCACAAAAGCTTACATTATAAAGGATGGTCTGGGATGATCGCTCCGTGCGTCAGACACAGTTGGCGCATCAGATAATCCTTTATTCGTACTCCGCGAGTTGGAAGAAACACCATCATCTGACCGAACTCGGCCTTTGCAAAGCGCTAGAAGTGTCGCGTTCCCCTGTGCGTGCGGCCTTGCGGCTGCTGCAGGAGTGGGGAGCGGTGGAACAACGTCCCAACCGGGGCTTTTTTTTGGTAAAGGATGCAGCCGACTTGCTGTCGGTCGGAAACGATGCGCCACCAACCATAGAAGAAGAGCTGTATGTGGCCATCCTGGATTCCCGGCTGGCAAATCGTCTTCCCGAGACCGTAACCCAAGTGGAGATTATGTCAAAATTCGGCAGTTCGCGCAACCTTGTGAAAAAGGTCCTGTTGCGAATGCTCGATGACGGTTTGATACAGCGTGAGAAAGGCCGCGGCTGGAGATTCCTCCCTACGTTCGACGAGGCACGGTCTTGGAGGAACGGGTATCAGTTGCGCTTGCTGCTTGAGCCAGCCGGTATTCTTCTGCAGCAGTTTAGGGTCGATCATGAAAAACTCACGGCTTGCCGGATCGCACACCAGGACTTACTCTATTCAACCAAAACTGGAACCAAACTGGCGGTCTGGATTTATCACGTTGACAGCGAGTTCCATGAATTGATTGCTTCTTTTACCAATAATGCCTTTTTCTTGCAGGCGATTCAGCATCAGAACAAGCTGCGCCGCCTTCTCGAGTATCGTGGGTATAAGAACCAGCGTCGGATCGCCGATTGGTGCCGTGAGCATCTTAAAATCATTGATGCCCTGGAACGCGGGCATGTTGAAATCGCAGCCGAATTAATGCGTAACCATCTGGAAAAGGCAGCGGAAAGCACATCCAAGCTGTCACTGGTGGCAACGCCATCGTCTGCGCGCCAAGAATAAAACTGTTCGATCGCGCCTGTGAAATACCTTAGCCTTTGCAAAGTATCGTTTAGCGGAGCCGCCGAGTAATAGAAAGGGATCTAGCCTGTCATGGAGCCTCGGGTTTACCTGGTTGTGAACGTGGATGCCGACCCCGACCCTGTCGATACGCCGGCGGACAATGATGCTGTTTTGAAAAAATACAAAATTGTCCAACAACTGATCAACGAGCGCTGCAATGGCAAGGCTGTGATTAGTGTGCACAGCAGCCCGCTCTACCGAGAGCGGTTCATCCAGTCACCCTTTGTGGATTTTTGGAAGGAATGGACATTGGGCGGCGGCGATCTCGTGTTGCACATGGAGGAAGATGTTTATGCGCTTCCCGAAAATCGGAGCACATCATCTACCGGGTTTGAAAATTTGGAGATCGTCGAACAAGCGATGAGGGAGACGTTGAGTGCGTTGTCTATCGAAGGGCTCGCCTGTCGAGCCTATCGCGGCGGCTCTAACAGCATGACACCCAAGATCGCAGAGATACTGACAGAGCTCGGAATCTCGGTCGACCTAAGCTGCGCACCCGGATTGATCTGGAAGGAGCGGGCTGTGAATTGGGCCAGTGCGCCGTTGAGCGGCTATTTTATGTCAATGCAATCACCATCGCGCGCCAGCGATTCGGGTGGACAAGGTCCCCTGCTTGAAATTCCACTTGGGTGGGATGGGGTCATTGATGGAGATTCCGCACCGCGAAAGCCCAACCACCATTATCTTGCCAATGAATCTTCGACCTATGAAGATTTGTGTCGTGTCTGGAATGTCATCCTTGAACGTGCCGATAATACCGGCAATCATCAGGCTGTGTCCTTGCTGAGCCACACCTACACAGCGAAGACGGCACGATTCTACTCCCAGCTTGACACCTTCTTACAATTCGTAACAACCAACCGCGGCATCCCGGCTTCCCTGACGGAGATCCGGGCGCTCGTTTCCGGCGCAACCGGATCAGCATGATGGGTTGGAATGGCCTTATCATGTATCGATCGTGCGACACAAAATAGATCATCAATTTTGATCATCGTGTATCTCGCCACTCGGTTCGTCTGATATCTCAAAAAGTCTGCTTGATCATCTCGAACAATAGTGGCGGGCGGCTGGAACATAGAGCGTGGCGTGGAATTGCCAATTCAAGTCCGGCCATTTCGCGCGAAACTTTGGGGGCTCTTGTTATTTGCCATCGCAGATCTCCTCTGTATTTCGTATACGGTGCGGCCTGAGCTAGCGCACGCGTGACCAGTTTGAATTTTTGTATTATTTCTATTTCCAAGTATTAATGACTCGTTTGCAGAGAGCATAAAAGATGTTCCAAATCTATACAAAAAAGCAAATGAACATTTTATGATTGGAGAATAT
>CAYXUT010000245.1:0-3771 GCA_964468005.1 uncultured Magnetovibrio sp.
GAACGTATGCTCGCAAAACACGAGGTGATGAACAGCCACAATATGCCAAGCGGAACAGAGGATTGGCCTATTGCTATCCACGAACACCGTGCTGCCGAAAAATTTCGACATCTGTGTGCTTCATCACACCTGGAATGCGAAGGCCTTTAAGGTATTAGCCCCTGTTGGCGGGCTTGTTTCCATGGCAGAGACCTCTATATTCTGTCCATGATCCTGGCTACCTGTAATAAGCCGCCAGATGAAATGCGAGTTGTCGTTGCTATGTCAGGTGGTGTTGACTCGTCGACCACGGCCGCACTGATGGTTGAGGCCGGATATCAGGTCATCGGTGTCACTCTACAGCTTTATGACCACGGCGCGGCAATAGAGAACCCGCGAGCATGCTGCGCCGGACTGGATATCCATGACGCGCGTCGGGTTGCGGAAACACTCGGCATTCCACACTATGTGCTTGATTACGAAAGCCGTTTCCGTAACGAAGTGATTGAGGAATTTGCCGACAGTTACCTACGCGGCGAAACACCAATCCCCTGCGTGCGCTGTAACCAGACGGTCAAGTTCCGGGACCTCTTGGCGATGGCCCAGGATCTTGATGCCGATGCTTTGGTCACGGGCCACTATGTGCGACGTGTTGAAGGGCAAGGCGGCTCAGAATTGCATCGCGGTGCCGATCACTCCAAAGACCAAAGCTATTTTCTATTCGCCACCACGCGTGGCCAACTTGCCTTTCTCGATTTTCCTCTGGGCGGTATGGACAAGGCCGAGACGCGCCGTCATGCGGAGAGATTTGGTTTGGCAGTTGCTGAGAAACCGGAAAGCCAGGACATATGTTTTGTCCCCGATGGTGATTATGTACGGTTGTTAGAGAAACTACGACCCGCCGGTTGGGAGCCGGGCAACATTGTTGATTTGGACGGAAAACTTCTCGGCGACCACAATGGAATCGTACATTTCACGGTCGGCCAACGCCGTGGTCTTGGTATCTCCCTTGGTGAGCCGCTTTATGTAATCCGCATTGAGCCAGATACCCGAAATGTTGTCGTCGGCCCACGTGACGCTTTACTATGGAAAAACTTTTCGGTGGCCATGGTCAACTGGCTTGGCGACGGTGAGGCACCGACGTCGGAAACGGACGTCGAAGTAAAGATACGTTCGACGACATCACCCGTAGCCGCCCGAATTTCAAATGGCAACGATGGCTTTTGGAACGTTGCTTTCGCCGAGCCCTCGGCGGGGACGTCACCCGGGCAGGCTGCGGTATTTTATCAGGGCGAGCGCGTGCTCGGTGGCGGCTGGATTACCCATGGTGCTGCCTGATACCATCAATTAGAACTGAGTTGATCTGCCGCCCCAACGAGCGGCATAGCCAAATCCGATTCTCCCGTCTCCGCCAATTTTTGCATGGCCTCGGCAGCCTGCTGTTGGCGGTTCCACATGCTAGCGTAGCGTCTGTTCTTTATCAGGAGGTCGAGATGCTTGCCGCGTTCCGCCACTTCGCCGTTTTCAAGCACAACGATCTGATCGGCCTCGATTATAGTCGATAACCGGTGTGCTATTGTGATGGTAGTGCGGTTTTTTGAGACGTCCTTGAGTGCTTGTAGGATGTCTTGCTCGGTGCGGCTATCAAGCGCCGAAGTTGCTTCGTCGAAGATCAAGATACTCGGATCCTTGAGCACTGTTCGGGCTATAGCGACACGCTGACGTTCGCCGCCGGAAAGTTTCAAGCCGCGTTCACCGACGACCGTCTCATAACCTTTCGGAAGGTTCATAATGAAGTCGTGGATCTGAGATAACCTGGCGGCGCGTTCAATCTCGGCCGGGGTCGCGCCAGGCCGCCCATATGCGATATTGTAGTAGATCGAATCATTAAACAATACCGTGTCCTGCGGCACCATGCCGATGGCGGCTCGGAGCGAGGTTTGATTGATGTCCCGGATGTCTTGACCGTCGATACGAACGGCGCCCGAGGTGATGTCGTAAAATCGAAACAGAAGCCGGGATATGGTTGATTTACCGGCGCCACTGGAGCCAACAATGGCGACAGTGCTTCCCGGAGGCACCTTGAACGACACGCTTTTCAGGATCGGCCGGTCCGCGTCATAACCGAAAGTCACGTCGTCGAAGGCGACTTCCGCTCCTTTCAGGCTGAGATCGGGAGCACCGGGTTTATCTTCGATTTCGGCTTTCGCGTTGATAAGATCGAACATGGCTTCCATGTCGGCGAGCGAGTGCTTGATCTCACGGTATACGAAACCCAGAAAGTTGAGCGGCAGGAAAAGCTGGATCAGGTAGGTGTTGACGAGGACGAAGTCGCCTATCGTCATGGTCCCGTCGGCGACACCTTGGCCTGCCATAATCATCATCACCACGACGCCTGTCGATATCACCATACCCTGGCCAATGTTCAACAGCGCCAGGGAGCCACCGCTCTGGATGGCGGCGTCCTCGTATCGTCTTAGTGCGGTATCGAAGCGCTCGGTTTCGTGCTCTTCGTTGCTGAAGTACTTGACGGTCTCGAAATTTAACAGGCTATCGACGGCGCGAGTCGTCGCCTGGTTGTCGGTTTCATTCATGGAGCGGCGAAATTTGAGCCGCCATTCGGTCACCGATGTGGTCCAGACGATGTAGATGGCGAGCGTGACGAAAGTCACCAGACCGAACAGAGCGCCGTAGAGATACCAAAGTATCCCGCAAACCAGGAATATCTCCAGCATTGTCGGCAAGATATTAAACAACATGAACCTGAGCAAAAACTCGATGCCCTTGGTGCCACGTTCAACCGCTCGTGTGACGCCGCCGGTCTTGCGCTCGAGGTGAAAGCGCAAGGATAATTGATGTAAATGCCGAAAGGTACGCAGCCCCGCCTGGCGGATGGCGCGCTGCGCGACACGGGTGAAAACGGCGTCACGCAATTCGCCGAAAGCCTGCGAGAGCACCCGTGCGCCCCCGTAGGCGACGAGCAGGGCAATAGGTACAACAACGATCGCGTCCGTCGGATTGCTCAAATCATCGACGGCACCCTTATAGAACAGTGGCACGATGACATTCGCGCCCTTGGCCGCGACCAGAAATGCCATCGCGATGACCACCCGCAGGCGCAAGCCCGGAGCGTTTTTCGGCCATAGATAGGGCAACATGGCGCGGACGGTCTTGAGGTCGTTGCTGGGGCCAAACTTATTGCTTTCTTGGGAAAATGTTCTCATGAACCTGTGCTGCAAGGGAGTATCAGGAAATTCGCGGATACCGAGGTGAATATAGGGTCGTTCTCATGGAAATTCAGCGGAAAAATTTTTGTGTCGGTTCTGGTTACGATTTCGGTGATATTTGAGTTCTTGTATGTGATGATTGTCGGTAAATCCGCTGCTTGATCAGTTTGTTTCTCATCGGCTACAGGGGCGCCAATGAGATCGCATCTGTCGAAAGTGGTGATGTCTTCGCCAAGGTCGTGGAGCATAATCCGGAACTGGTCATTACCGTTTGGAACATGCCTCTGGCGGACAGCGTTGAGTTCATCTCGCGGGTTCGTACAGACCAAGATGCCCAGGAAACGTACCTGCCGATTATCATGCTGATCGGCTATACGGAAATGCATCGCATCAGATAGGCCCGCGTTTCGGATATTTCGCCTTTACCTTGCCAAACTAGTCAGCGTTCAGGCACTCTATAAGCGACTAATATAGCAGGTCGATAGCCGGCGTTCGTTCGTGCCCAATGATGGGACTTTCGGTCCTTGCTGGCGCGCAGATTGCGTAATAATTATCCGGGCGCTGC
>CAYXUT010000246.1:0-3766 GCA_964468005.1 uncultured Magnetovibrio sp.
TGCCGCGTAATTTGAACAGCATGTACATGCCGGCAAAACCAGCGCCTACAATAATGGCATCAAAATGGTCTTCGTGCGCATTTTGGGTAGGCGGCATGTTGGGCTCTCCATTTCTCAAATGAGGGGTATCGTAGTTACAAGGTATGAGATGAGATTAGTTAGTTGGGAAAAGGTGCGCAATGTTAGAGCGCCCCCGCATTTCGAGAGTCCACATTGTCGCCCATATACGCTTTGCCAGAGCGATGGCGCTGTTTGGGCTAATCTACCCGACGACATCAACCGCCCTACTCGCTCAGAGGAGACTTCCTGGCGCGTTAATTTGCGGTTGTTCCTATCCACCTACCGATCAGCAATATTCTGCCGTTGTGCCTTCCCACTTTGTTAGCGTAGAAAGCCAAGCCAGCGTTAAAATTTGTGAACTAGATAGGAAAACGCTGCACTCAAGATTTTAATTAAACTGATCATAGAAATAGAGCAAGGACGCCAGTATATCCATAAAGCCGATTATTTGAAATTTCACCTTGGCCAAAAAAACCAACCATCGGAATATCATTAAGAATTTCGCCAATGATTTCCATTTCGCGGCCTTCATTGCCAAACAAATTAGGCCCACGTGCTAAACACGAAAAATACAGCCCCCCAAGCGGTGGCTTCGAAAGCCGGTTCGACAATTCCGTTACCATGCGAACCAAGTCCTCATAGGCGCCTTCCGGATCACGGCGTACGAACATTAATTGGTCCCCTAAATCAATATTGCCTCCGATGGCTAGCCAGCCACGCTCAGGGTCGATACCAACAAGATTTTGAACGGTATAATCGCCAGTATCTGAGCCTGCGATAGGAAAAGCCGCATGTATATAGCCTCCGATGCGGCTTAGGTCCTTAGTCAACAACTCTCCGATGTCATTTTTGAAAACTTTTAGCGCTGATTCGCCGTTTAGAGTAATGACTACGTTTTCTACACAATCAGTGATCCGGTGGGCTAGCCCAACGGGAGAGTATCCCTGGGTCAGTCCAGTTGCCACTTCGACCTCTGGCGCAAACAAAACGCCGGATAAGCCTCCACTCATAACTTCACCAGCTAGATGATAATGTGCACCACGGGAAGAACTTAGGCCGCCCACTAAAAATCCTGGTACCTCAAGCGTCGTGTTTTCTATTTCCGTGGAAAGCGCTTCAATTAATGTGGACATTGTCTCATTCATCGGGTCACCGTGAACAACACCTAAGGGCGGGTTTGTGGCCACTATCCAACCGCGCGTATCGCCAGATATTTCCGATGTAGATTTACAGAGCCTCGGTAAAATATGGTAACTGCCGGTGGGGTGCTCACTGATCATAGCGACTGCTGCTGCGCGACCAAACGCCTCTCCACTTTGGCCCGCACCATCCTGCCAACAAACCCCCATACCGACACTACCAACCCAACTGTCAACGCCGGTGGTTTGCCTAAGATATGTCACAAGACTACTGAAATCCGCGGCTAAGGTATCGGTAACGTAAAGCCAACCTAATTTTGCGTTGAACCTCTGATCAGGACCCAATGCTAGAGCCGTTTCTAGTTCTTTTGCCGCACTGGACCAGTCATTGGCTTCTGACATGGCGAAGGAGAATGAGGTCATGATATACTTATATCACGGAATGGAGACGATGAAATAATGACAGATATTAACATTCAGGGCTTGCATCATAGCGCCTACCGTTGCCGCGACGCTGAGGAAACGCGGGGCTTTTACGAGAATTTCCTTGGACTGCCACTAGCCGATGCCTTTGAAATCACGACTACTCAGACAGGTCGAAAAACCCGTGTACTACACGTGTTCTTTGAGATGGCAGATGGCTCATCAATGGCCTTCTTCGACGATCCGGACACAGCTTTCGATTTTAAGAAACAGCGAGACTTCGATCTGCACATCGCTTTGAAGGTTGAGATGAGCCACCTGCATGCGATGTACAAAAAAGGAACGGATGTCGGTATGGATGTACGCGGGCCTGTAGATCACGGGTTCATCCATTCCATCTATTTCCGCGATCCAAATGGCTATGTCGTCGAACTCTCAGCACCTGTCGGTGACGGTAGCCCCGAGAGCAAAGCCGAGACGCGGGCCAAGGGGCGAAATGCTCTAGCCGACTGGACTGCGCGAAAAAGCGCGGCCTAAACTCATACTATAAAAATTATGCCGTATTTTACCCGTCGCTGCTAAAAACGCCGAGCCGCGCAGGTACCAGAGGGAAACCAAGCGGTTCGACGTTAGTCTAGATGATCTGAGCAATAAATCATGCCTGTGGATCATGGCTATCACCCAGACAACTGTTATACGGGAAGTCTTGGGACCCAGATCAGAAGGAACCGGATATAATACTCTGAAAAGACATTACGGAGTTCTGAACATGCGATGGTTCCTCATAAGCCTTGGCTTTTTAATAATTAGCTGGATCTTCTTTGTAGCGTCTTTCGGTTTCGCCGCACCGGCTAAGGCCGAGACGTGGTCGTGTTCGTATCTCACCGTCGATAAGGAACCCGCGACTATGGTGTTTAGCCACCGTCGCTGGCGATGGACCACTGGTTTGAGCAAAATTGGCTTACCGTGTAATAACTAGATGATACATTTGTAGAATAAGGACCCCCAGATGATCCACGAATTACGAATTTACCACTGCATCAGTGGTCAAATGCCAGCACTGTTAAAACGCTTTGAAGACATAACCCTCTCGCTTTGGGATAAACACGGAATACGCCAGGTTGGCTTCTGGACTGTTGAGGTCGGTTCGTCTAACCACGATCTTTATTATATCCTAGAATGGGAAAATATGGGTGAGCGCGACCTGAAGTGGACGAATTTCATCAGCGACCCAGAGTGGGCGCAAAAGAAAGCGGAAACGGAGAAAAACGGAGCCATCGTTGCCAGCGTCGAAAATGCCTTCCTTCGGCCAACCGCCTTTTCTGCTATAAAATAAGCTGCAAGATCCACTAAACACTTATATTGTGTCAGCTATTGACGTATGACACAATATATGCCCTTAAAGGGCATGATCAGACAGTTGGGTGGCGAGAGCCGCCTTTTTTATTTGGGGACTTGGACTAGATAAGTGGTGAAAACGCCGACAGATATTAGATCTTTGGCGCGTTCACAAACGCAACTTGCTATCTGCATAAATCCAGCCTTTTTTTAATGTTGTTTTAAAAATGATACCCAATCCGTATCCGCATCGCCGTAAGATCAGTATCGTCTATGTAACCGAGCGATACGGCGTCAGTATAAGTTATGTCCACGCTGGACTTTGCATACTCAAAGCCAAGAATTACGTTTTGATTTAACAAATAATCACCGCAAACACCCATAGTATTGTAGACAGAATAAGACACGGTATCAGTGTATGCGGACCAAGCTATCTTCATGCTACCGCCACCATAAAAAGCATACGGAAGCATTTGGTCCATGGGGTAGCCAGCCTTGATTTTATATTCTATGAGCGAGTCGTAGGTTACCTTGCCTGCCCATTGTGAGGAAGATGGGTCCTCTGCCAATTTATCCTGCAGCCCAACTTCTAAGCCAATAATGACCGAGCTTAAGTTATAGTTGTAACCAACAAAGAGACCAACATTGGTATTATCATTGTCTGCATCTATAGAATATGACGCAGACCCAGATTTAGTTCCAGTAGCATCAATTTTTGAAGAGGAGTAGGTAAGCCCACCATATAAACCACTCAAAAGGTCAGTTTGCTCGCTAGCTAAAGCGACAGACGAACAACTGAAACTAAC
>CAYXUT010000247.1:0-3766 GCA_964468005.1 uncultured Magnetovibrio sp.
ATTTAGCGCCTGATGCGAGCCGATGTGATTGTACTGTTTGTGCCATGTATTTGTGGCCACCTGGGCCTGTTTGATCGCTGAAAACCATTCGCCATTGGGCACCTCGCGACGAAGCGTTCCGTTGAAGCGTTCGTTGTATCCATTCTCCCATGGGCTGACGGGATAAATCTGGATTGGTTGAATTCCAACCTTGTTCAGCCAGACACGCAAATCGCGGGCGATGAACTCCGGTCCATTGTCGGAGCGCAGATACATTGACTTTCCGTGTTTGAGGAATAGCGGATACAGGACATCCAACATCTCGGCATGTCCCATTCTGGGTTTGGCGGCGACACAGAGAGTTTCTCGCGTATATTCATCGATGACCGTCAGCATCTTGTAACAGCGGCCATTACTCAGTTTGTCGTGAACACAATCGATACTCCAGACATGGTCCGGCTATTGCGGCCTAAGACGAATAACGAAACTATCCTTGTGATACAGCCGTTCGCGCTTCTTATGGCGATGAGGCAGTTGAAGATCTTCTTCTCGCCATAACCCCTCGATACACTTGTGATTAACGCTCCGCCCTTCAATCCATAAAAGCTAGCCAGTCTTGCGATAGCCATAACGATCATACTGCTTGGCCAATCGGATCATGGTCAGGCACAATTCTTCATCATCCGTCTTGTTTGTAGACTTAAAGCGCTGGCTGCTGCGCACCATGCCCATCGTATTGCACGTCCGTCGTTCTGAAGCGTTTAGTCTTTGGCAAACATGGATCACAGCCTGACGCAGATCGGCAACCGTCAGGCCTTCGTCTTTAAATAGTCCAAACTTTCCTTCAGGATTAACTTGTCCAGTCCAAGCTCCGCCACGATCCGCTTCAATCGAGTGTTCTCCTTCTCCATCGCCTTGAGTCCGCGCAACTGAGACTTGCCCATACCACCGTATAGCTTGCGCCACTTGTAATAGATCGCATCGCTGATACCTGCAGTCCGCACCGCCGTCTCAACCGATGAGCCAGACGCCAAATCCAGTTCAATCTGGCGCAACAAACCTAAAATATCTTTTTCAGAAAACCGTTAAGTACAGATAAAGGCTTATCAAAAGGACATGATAACCTCTCCAGTTTGTGGCTGTATTGAAGCTCCATCGATCGCTCTCGCTTCAACCATTTTACCGAATGCCTGCTTAGCTGTTTCAGTAGCAGCATCCATTGCGGCCTGATTTGGATATTTAGCAACTACTACCCCGTCACCATCCCCACATGAGACCAGATCAATAAAGTCAGCACCCACGCCTTCCAGGACATCACGCATGGTTTCTGCAATTTCTTGTGCTTTATCCATATCTGATGCTGTAAATTTAGTAATTCTGTACAACGCCATTTTTCTCTCCTTTAAATGATTTGTTAAAATTATAACTTACTTTCGTTTTTTTGTTTAATATCTATCAATACACTTAGCGCTCTATAATGAGTAACGCCAGAACATGACCTGGTGTCGAACACAGGAAGCCCGCGAACATTCCAATACCGCCAACGGCACTCACAAAACCAACGCAGCTGAATTTAAATATGGGTTTCTCCTGCATGAGTTTTTCTCCGGAGGCGGCTCTTGTTAGCGGCTAGATTGTTTAGATCATGTTTGATTCGCCGGCCCCAATGGAGACCAGTTGTTTTTTAAGCGTCAGCGTGTCAATTGATTCAAGCGGAAGGTTCACGAAAACTCTAATCCGACTTAGTAACAAATTATAGATATCAGAGACATATTGTTGGCTCTCAGTTTCCGTCCCATCAAACGTTGCTGGATCTGAAACGCCCCAGTGAGCCGTTAAGGGATGGCCTGGCCAAATGGGGCAAACCTCTCCGGCAGCATTGTCACAAACCGTAAAAACAAAATCCATTTTTGGAGCGCCTTTTTCTGCAAATACATCCCAGACTTTAGAATACAACTCCCCGGTTTCATAATTTTGGCTCTCAAGAAACGTACGCACCGCGGGCAATATTTCTCCTTTTGGTTGGCTGCCAGCACTATAACCTTTGAATTTTCCCATGCCTTCACGATTAAGGATACATTCACCCATAATGCTACGTGCTGAATTTCCCGTGCATAAGAATAAAACGTTAAAAACCTTACTATCCATTGGTAAATTTCCTTGAACGTTAGCGAGACCAGCCCACATGGGCGCTATGAAATCCTAGATTGATTTGTCTCACATCTGCACTATATGCAATTCCATGTATCTTTCTAAGATGATCAAGTTTCTTGAATATTGCAATCAGGGATAATTTTTGTTATCGGACTAATAACATTAAGGTGTAGGTTGAATTTCTATCAAATCCCCAAAGATCATAATATCAACATTTATAGATAACGATGGAACAATTATCTTGAAGTAACTGAAGACGTATTTCGAAGTACAAATGACCTGCCTACCACAAAGAACTTACCACCAAACCCAGCAACCACAATTTGTGTCTAATTGCCGATAAGTTACAGAGATAACTGACTGGCCAATTGACTACGTCCAATATGGAGCCCACCTTCCTATTCAGCCAGTCCCCTGCCGTTTCCAGAGTTGCCGCCATGTAAATCCAATGACAGCCATCGGAATTACGCCTTCCAACGCGACCATCCACAAGGCATTGGAGGCTCCAAAGTGTTCTGCCATAAAACCGATATTAGCAAGGCCTACCAAACCACTACCGATACAGATCGTTAAAACGCCGAAAAGACGGCCGCGCATTTCAATTGGTGCCAGTTGATAGATCAGCGTCGATTGCATGGTAGTGAATCCAGCACTAGCAAACCCAGCGACTGCGAGCCCAAGAGAGATGACTAGCGGTCCTGGTATTGTCCCCATAACAAACACCGAAATCAATATGATCCAGACGCTGTAGAAATAGTACAAACGAAAGTGTTTCGATTTTGCCTTCCTGGCAATAATGATCGAACCCAAGAAACCGGCAACACCCCAAAGCGACATGATAACGCCGATGACCGATGCGGAAAGCGCGATCTCTGCCTTGCCGATCACCGGGATCATGGAAAACATGGGGAACGCCCAGATATTGACTATGATGGTGATGCCCAGAACCGATAAAATCTCTTGCCTGGAAATAGCATACTTGAAGGCCTGTTTGGCACTTACAATTGGTTGTCTGAGCAATAAGACGTTAGGTGCTACCTGGGACTTTGATGGGACAATGCTTTGAGCGAAGCCAAAAGATCCCAAATATATCAGCGCCATGGTAAAAAAAACGCCGGCACCACCCAACCACTGGTAAATAAATCCGCCGATCAACGGGCCGATCAAGCGTGTTCCATTGCTGATTGCAGAATCGATAGCCATTCCCGCACCCACGCGATCAGAGCCTGCTATATCCCCAATTAGCTTTCGACGTAGTGACATATCGGAAGCCCAAAAAATACCAGAAATAAATGTCGCCGTTGCCACGAGATAATAGGACGCGAGATCAAATACGAATAATATGGTCATCAATAAAGACACAATGGTCATCAGCCCAATGCCAATACGCAACAATCTACTTGTGTCAATAAGGTCAGCGAGGGAGCCAATGAAAATGCCGAACAGAGCCAATGGTGAGAGACGGAACAGCGCTAAAAGAGCGACCAAAAATGCCGAGCCCGTTTGATCAAATGCATAAATACCTATGGCCAAGAACTCCAACCAACGAATAATGCCTACAAGAATGCCTACACCCAATATCGCGCGGAATTGTGCATCAGCAAAGAGACTTCGTATGTGCTCTTGATTAGAT
>CAYXUT010000248.1:0-3740 GCA_964468005.1 uncultured Magnetovibrio sp.
CGGGCTCAAGTTTGGCAAGGTATATGTCCCCCCCCCCGCCGTCCACCTCAGCACCACCAATAACCTCCTCCCTAGTATAATCAGCACCTTTTATCAGAACATCGACCCGAAGGAATTCGATCAACTCAAGCGGTGTGTCTTCAGTGAACAGCACCACAACATCAACGCTGGCCAATGACGCGAGCACCGTCGCGCGCCCAGCCTCGCTCTGGACCGGGCGATCACTCCCTTTAAGCCGTGCTACCGACTCGTCGCTATTAAGGCCCACCACCAGTCTATCGGAGACTTCTCGCGCTTGGTCAAGTAGAGACACATGTCCCGGATGTAATAGATCAAAACATCCATTAGTGAACCCAACCTTTAGCCCTTTACGTTGCCAAACCTCTACACGGTCATGAACCTCATCCCAGGTCATAACCTTCGCCTCAGCGTGAGACATCTCATGGTGACGTAATGCCGCAACAATTTCTGTCGTGTAAACAGCTCCCGTACCTACCTTGCCAACAACAATGCCTGCCGCAACATTGGCGAGCCTGACAGCATCGGCTAAAATTGCGTCTCCCGCTAGCGCGCCAGCGAGAGTTGCTACCACTGTATCTCCGGCACCCGACACATCAAACACTTCGCGTGCATGAGTTTCGACATGCAGGCTTTCATTCTCAGTGACCAGCAACATACCATCCTGGCTCAATGTCACTAGAACAGAATCAAAACTATGTTGGCGGATCAGGATAGACGCCGCTTTCTCCACGCCATTGTTGTTAGAGACATCAACCCCAGTGGCTTCACCTAGTTCTTTGCGGTTAGGTGTAATAAGATCCGCCCTCTCATAGATAGCGTAGTCAGCGCCTCTGGGGTCAACGATTACAGGCACACCTGCATCCTTGGCCGCGCTGATGAATTTTTGTGCCCGGCCATCAGCGAGGACACCCTTCCCATAGTCGGATAAAACCAAAGCAGCAAAATTTTTTAAATCCGTGGTAGCCGCCGCCTCAAGTCTATGGCCCGTCTTATCATCTATTTGGCCTATTATTTCGCTATCGGCACGCATGATTTGTTGATTGCCAGCCAAATAACGTGTTTTTATCGCGGTGGGCCGGCCCCGCTCGACCACTAGGCTGATATCCGCATTTTCGAGGGCGGCAATCTGGTTTTTTACCAAGTTTCCCGCTTCATCATCTCCCACAAGTGCCACAAGGTCGACAGACCCTCCCAACCCAATGATGTTCCTTGATACGTTACCCACGCCACCTACCATTTCTTGCTCGTCAGCAATACGGAGGATGGGCACTGGCGCCTCGGGGGAGATTCTCTCAACCACCCCTGTAACAAATCGATCAAGCATAATGTCGCCAACGCAACGCACTCGCTTCCCAATGATTGATGAGACCAGAGAAATAAGTGAAAGAGTGTCTGTCATACCAACCCCAAATTTATCTCCAATGCGCCGCATAGCATTTGCCCAAGAGTAATATGCATCTCCTGAATGCGAGCCGTAGTATCCGACGGAACCAAAAGGTAAGGGTCAGCGACAAATGCCATCTTCCCCCCATCCTTGCCGCCCAAACCCGCCGCCAGAGCTCCCATCTTTCGTGCCTGTTTAAGCCCCCGGATTACGTTGTCGCTATTGCCAGATGTCGAAATGCCGATCGCAAGATCGCCCGGTTTTATGAGTGCCGCCACCTGCCTCGCAAAAATGTTCTCAAATCCAATGTCATTTCCTCCAGCGGTTAAAGCCGAGGTGTCCGTAGTCAATGCTATGGCTGCGATAGGATCGCGATCCGCTTTATAACGAATAGTCAATTCCGTCGCCAAGTGCTGGCAGTCGGCAGCACTCCCACCATTCCCAAAAAGCAAAATTTTACCTCCGCTTTGGATACAATTGGTGGCAACGCTCACTAACTTTTCAAATGGCTCATAAAGAGCCTTCTGTGTCTCTGCGGCCACAGTTACATGCTCGCCAAATTCGTTATTAAAAAACTGCCTGAGTTCCATACTTGACAACTCTTTCTCTCTTTATTTCTCGCGCTAATTCAATTCCACTGCTTGTCCACTTCGCAAACTCTCCATAACCGCCAGCGTTGCTCTTGAAGTTTCGATCAATTCCACCTCATCTACAGGCGCTGTGCCTCCGTTTACAATGGCGTTAACGAAAGCTGAAAGTGACCCATCAAAGCCCTTATCCTGATTGCCCTTCCATTTAGCCGCCATAACATCACCCGAGGCAGTAAAAACCCGGAAATCATCGATCAAATAGCTTGCACCACCAGCATAGGCTTCAATTCTTTCCTTTCCCGACCTTGCATCACCTCGAGCCGTGTAAATAATGCTGGCGATAGAACCGTCAGAAAAGCTAAGAGAGATCGCCGCATCATCGCATGCGCCATCTGTATTCGCCGCAGCCTTGGCATCTACCCTTAAAATGGTGGACCCTACCAATGCACGCGCCAGATCAATAAAATGGCACCCTTCGCCCACGAGACGCCCTCCGCCTGTGTCCGATACATGTACCCAATGGTTGGCTGCTATCGCGCCGGCATTAACCCTAATGATCAAAACCTTCGGTCCCTCCTGACGAGCAAGAGCAGCCTTAAGTCGCAACGTTGCTGGTGCAAAGCGTCGATTAAAACCAATCTGCAGGAAAGCCCCACTCTCTTCTGGTACGGCGTTGCGCGCTTCAATAACTGCATTCAATTCAACGAGGTCGAGCGCTAGCGGTTTTTCTACCCAAACCGCTTTCCCCGCCTTTAGTGCTTGCGAAGCTATCTCTGCATGACTGTCATGTCGAGTTGCAATAACCACTGCGTTTATCTCATCGTTTTCCATAACCGCGGCCACGTGGGTCGTTGCATTTAAAAACCCAAAATGCTCCTGCCCAAATTCGGCGGTAAAACCTCGCTCAGTTACTAGAGTTTCTAAGGACACCTCAGACATCCGCTTAAGCTTTGGTAGAAGCACGGTACGAGCGTAGTTACCACTACCGATTACACCGACAACGCAATCGCTAGTCGAACCCCGGGAAGATATTATTGTCGGTGTGGTTAATATTTCTTTTTCTTCCTCATAGGTAAGTAGCACCCCTAAATGTTCACTCCCGCTCGTAACCAAGCTATAGGCTTCTTTCGCCTCCAAAAGGGGAAAACGGTGCGTGATAAGTGATGAAACATCCAGCTGTAGCTCCTGGTTTGGCTGCATAAGACGCAATATTTCAACCAAGTTATCAGTTTCCGTCCAACGCACCCAGCCCACGGGGTACTTGACACCACGTGTTTCAAAATCATCGTCATACCGCCCAGGTCCATAAGAACGCGATATCACAATTTTTAGTTCTTTCTTCATAAACTCGGCGTAGGGAAAAGCAGTGCCGGTCATACCAACCATGACGACACGCGCCCGGTCGCGTGCAATGGAAGCTGCCCGTTCAAATGGTTCGCTCGACTCTGTTGCTGCAGCGATGACCACTGAATCTGCACCGCGCCCAGCTGTCGCCTCACGGACGGCTTCTTCAATGCCATTCCCAGAAAGGTCCAAGGCCCATTCAGCGCCCAGAGCACTAGCTAATTCCAGTCGCTTAGGATTGTAATCAAGCGCAACCACGCGGCAGCCCGAAACGGTTAATAACCGCATCACCATCTGACCAATAAGACCGCATCCAAGGACCGCTACCACGTCTCCTATCTCAGGCTTAGCATTCCGCACTGCATGCAGAGCAATGGCTCCAACAGTACCGAAAGCTGCTG
>CAYXUT010000249.1:0-365 GCA_964468005.1 uncultured Magnetovibrio sp.
CAGTCGCCTTGCAGGCCTTAGCGAATGCGCGTTTCGAGACGGAGCTGCCGAAACCACCGCTGGTCACGCGGTCAAGAACTCTTTCGTGCAGTTCCGGTGCTTGCTCAACCAAATCCGGAAGATGCCATGGGAAATGCGCGTAGGCGTCTTTGGCCTGTCCCAAGGTTTCCTCCACCACTGCCATCCAGGCGACGCCTTCGTTAATCGAGCCTTCGCGCCGCACCAATAATTCAGCAATAGCGCTCAAAGTGGCACGTGTCCAACAGGCCCGCGAGACATTGGTGGTGTGGATCTCGAGAAGTTCTTCCTCGTCCTCGTCGAGATCGAAAAGGATCTTGAACTTATCGGTCTTACCACCGGCATAG
>CAYXUT010000249.1:416-3738 GCA_964468005.1 uncultured Magnetovibrio sp.
CCGCACCAACAAGGGTGCCAGAATGCCGCCGGCACATGATGCGCCGCCAGGGCAAATATCGCAGGCGCGCATATTCATTCCTTCCAGGGTGCCATTTCCATGGATGGGAGTTGAGTGATCCCGCCTTGTGTCAATAGATGGAATAGCGAAAACCTGGCGTCTTTGGATCACGGCACCGCATCGTCTCTTCGCAACCATGTTGCAGGCTAACCACCCACAGTTTGGTATCATGTAGGTCGCGCCAAAACCAAGGCACGGTTACATGGAGTTTCGGATTACCAGCAACGGCGGTATCCTCGGCCCGGAGCCGAGCCAAATTACGGCTTCCAGAAATCGACTTCCTTCATCAACATGTTCTCTTGGCGTTCGAGCGCGCCAAGCTCAGCACTCTTCTTGGTGTAGGCCAGCCAGTCGGGGTCAGCCCAAAGGGCGGCGCGCTTGGCTTCACGATCACCGGCATTCTCGTATGCCCAGATATGCACGTAGGTGTTCGGGTTGCCAGTTTCGGTCGTCATATAGGCAAAGGGCTTGCCCAGGTTCTTGCTTTGCGGGCCGAGACCGAACTTCGCGTAAAGCGCCATGTGGGCACCTAGAGTGCCGGGTTTACAGGTGTATGTACGAACGTCAAACAGCATAATGAATGTCCTCTCCTTGCTGATATAGATTGGGCTTGATGTTGTGAATTCCGGGCCATATCTGGAGCAATTCAAAGCTCGGATTTCAAGTCAATTTTCTTGGTTTTCTCACGTTTGGCGCTGGCGCAATTGCGGCCAACCGAGGCTTATGATGATCATGGGGATCACGCCTTCTAGGCCAATCATCCAAAGCGCATTGGAAGCGCCAAATCTATCCGCCATGTAGCCGATGTTGGCGAAGCCGATTAGGCCGGAACCGATACAGATGGTTATCACGCCGAGCATCCGTCCACGCATCTCGGCGGGTGCTAGCATGTAAATTAGCGTCGATTGCATGGTGGCGAATCCAGCACCGGCAAGCCCCGCGCCGATAAGCCCCAGCACTAGCGTCACCACGCCCGGCAGCATGCCCATCAGAAATACGTTAAGTAGCACCGCCCAGACGCTAAAGTAATAGAGCCGGCGGTAATAGGCCGGCTTGACGACGCGCGCGATAATTATCGCACTGATGAAAGCTGCCGCGCCTTCCAGCGCGCTCACTACGCCAATGGAAGATGCCGAAATACCGAGCTCATCCTTGCCGATCACCGGCACCATTGAAAGCATCGGGAAGCCCCAGATATTGAATACGATAGTGACGCCCAGGAGCGCCATCACCTCGCGGTTTCCCGCAGCGAACTTGAACGCCTGCCAGGCGTCACGGAATGGCCGCGATATCCACGATCCCGTCGCCTGGACGGCACGGACATGCGCGCTATGCAGATTGAGGACGATGAGATAGGACAGGCCATAAAGAACGGCGCCAATCAGAAAAACTCCCATGCCGCCGACCAACTGATAGATAAACCCTCCGACCAAAGGTCCAAATAAGCGCGATCCATTGGCGGTCGCGGTATCGATGGCCATGGCCCGGCCTAGACGCTCGGGCCCGGCGATTTCACCGATCAACTTTCTGCGCAGTGGAAAGTCCGATGCCCAGAACGTACCGGACAAAAAAGCCGCCACGGCGACATGCCAATAGACGACCAGATCAAAGGCGAAAAGCGCCGTCATCAAGAGAGATACCCCGCCGGTCAGCACGATTCCAATACGCAACAGCTTGCCGGTGTCGAACTGATCCGCGAGCGAACCGATGATGACGCCGAAAAGCGCCAACGGTAAGAAACGTGCCAGCGCCAGAAGCGCGGTCAGGAAGGCCGAGCCCGTCACGTCAAAGGCATAGATGCCAAGCGCCAGAAACTCCAACCAACGCACAAAGTTGATTAAAATTCCCGCCGACCACACGGAACGAAAATTGCGATCCTTGAACAGGGATTGGCTTTCGGAGATGGCAGGTGTCACGTCGTTCTCGGTTAATGAAATTGCCAGGCCCACGGCCTGCACTAAAATGCACAGCCCACAAACCTACCACCCTGGACGAGCCATTGCAGCCGACTTTACAGTCGGGCGGCCTAGAAAATGACCTCCCACCTTAGCCGTGCCGAGAAGCCGCTCGCCCAAATCAAGTAGGAAAGACATTAAACGACAAATTCAAAAATTCGAGTGGCGGAGAGTGCACGATAGTTTTATTCTCGACAGCGGACAAAAATGCGAGTAGCAAGAAGGCCTCAAAATAGCCAAAAGGCCAAATTTCGGCACAACACAATGATTGCCCAAATGAAACTACTGGAAATTCTTGTCACTGCTTTGGCTTATGCCACTGTTGCTGATGGTAAAATTAAGGTTGAACAGAAATCCCATCTGCTTTCGGTAATGGGTAAACACGTCAACCTTCATAAGGATTTGACCGAGGACCAGCTTTCCACGCTGAGCCGAAAAGCCTTTGACTTTGCCCGCACGGCGCCTCTCGAAAAATTCATAAAAACCGTCACCGCAGAGCTCACCAGCGGTCAGCAGGCGGTCTTGCTGATGAACCTCTATGACACCGTGGCAGCAGATGGAACCATGGCCGACGGAGAGATGGATGTCATAGAGAAATTCGAACGACGGCTGAATATCGATCTCAGTACCATGAAGATAGCCCGGAAAGTTATTTTCAATAAGAACGATACAACGGTCTTCACCAATCCCCTGCATTCCGGGAACGGACCGGGTTTCGTCTTCCGCCTTGAGGATACGGATTAACAAATAACAAAGCTCCTCTAGGGGCTATACTTCTGGATCGTACTGTCCCGTTAGGGTCAACAACACGCATCCCGGGACAGCAATAAAATGTCCGGGGTTGAAGTTTCAAGCGGCCATCATTTTCGAAAACTTTAACCGCTCCAGGTTTCACGACATTTCTGCTAATATTGCAGAATGACCAAAACAAATAATCGGAAGATAGAACTTCTTAAAATCCTTGCCGAGGGGTGCCGTAAACATCCCGCATATCGTGCACGTAGACCTGCAACAGGAAAGTGTCAGGAGTGCGTAGTCGTATGGAACGCACGACTAGAACTAAATGATATGTCTGGTGAACAAGAAACGACAGTACACCAGTATTGGAACGCTTTGTTCCCTTCCCGGTAAAGGCGACATGTCATCAGTGACCAAAATATGAAAAATAGCATCGTTTATTGTCTTGGAAGCAAATTCCTCTGAGAATAGCTTCCGATGAAGCCAGATACAGTCATACGTAATACCACGTCCTGGGAAGAGCTGTTTCAGCGGTTAACCGCGATGACGTCCAAGGAAAAGGGCGGCGG
>CAYXUT010000250.1:0-3659 GCA_964468005.1 uncultured Magnetovibrio sp.
CCGCATCGCGGCAATTGCGTCGTGGAACCATGTCACCCTGCCGGCATAGCCGGCCGCCGCCAGTCCGACATGTGCTTCTCCTGATTAACGTGATAAAGCCAATACAACTAATATTTCCTATCTTCCTTAAAGTCTTTTTTTGGGAACTGATCCAATTGTGCTTTCAGTGCGTAACAAATTTTAGAAACAATATTTTTGGATTAGCTGGAGAAAAACCATGGGACACTTTGTTACAGATAGCTATAACAGCGTGATGAACGCTCGCTACAATCCGCTTAGGTTTGTACAAAACCAAAATACTCGTCACCTGATAATGGTAGGTTTGGCATGGATGTGGTGTATAATTTTTGCGGTTTGGAGCGGCCTTACTTATTATCTTGGTGTATCAATTTTTTATCACTCTCTACTCCTTTTTGGGTTGTTCGTTACGGTCGGAACTTTCAAGATCGCATCTAGATCCAAACACTAGAACTGATACTATGTTGCTACGGGCTAGGATGCGGATATCCTATTGTTGTGTCTTTTCACCAACAACAGACGACCTGTGGTCAGGTATCAGTTCATTAATCTTTGAAGCGTTGGTCGTAATCGAAGCGAGAAATCGTATGCCCAATCCAAGAACCACATCACAGGTCTGCTGCGACCCATCCAGCCCAAGATACGCAGCTTTGGTATTTTCGACCACAAGTGTATGAACGCGGGTGCGCCCGACAACAACTCCCCACTCTCGGTTTCAACATGGAACCGCTTTAATGCCATGTCGCGCGATAGATCTGCTGGTAGATCGCCGTTCATTTCAGCAGCTACATCGAGCCACCGAAATTGTTGCTCCGTGTCTTTATTTTGATAGAAACGGATTTCTCGGCTGCACAGTGGGCAAGAACCATCAAAGAACACCGTGGTCTTTCTCTCCTTCGCCCTGTTCGCGGTGTTCAGACCCATAACGATCTCCCATCGACGTGGTTCTAGCGATAGCAACTAACTTGAACGTCAACCGCCCCATACATCGTCGTAACGCACACACCCATCGCGCGGGTCCTTGAATTTGCTTCTGTGATCCAACGGACTCCGAATGTCGGATCGTCGAAAAATGTCGGCGGTAAAGAAATTTCCAACGAGAAGAATGGCATGTGCCGCCATCGAGGGTCCGACCATTGATACAGCGCCCATCCAAACACAAAACACGACAGATCACATAAGGGCGAGCACTGTCATTAACTGAAAGCGGACATTTTTGGGCAGCCGAAATAAACCATTAACTTCAGAGTTCATAATCACTGTGTAGGCGTGATACAGCATCGGACGTTATCCATAACGCTTTGTATTAGTTGTACGTCGGCAAATGGAGATTGGATCATCGAAGGTCGCATTCGGGTCACCAGCGGTGTAAATCGTCAAGCGTGCGGCGGATTTACTTTGCCACCGCCGCCGGAAGTCAATTTCAGAAACGTCCGGTCCACCCGCAACGGCGGACCAAAATGATGGGCTACCAGAGAATATTAAAACGGCCAAAAGCAGAGGTGCCGGGACTGCTCACTTTCAAATGAGAGCATCATAGGCCCATTGAAGCAAAGCCTGTCTCTGACGCGGACGGCAGGTCCAATCTCCAACATCACAATTGGCGCGCACTTGAGCGGCGTGGCGTTTGAACGCACGCCATCGCTTTATCTGACGATTATCTATATCCGGTAGTCGCCGTCCAAGGTAGTAACGACAATACCACTGGAACCAACCTCTCGGATCAGGCCCCATAATCCAGCCCTTTTGGCGCCAAATTGCTAACGACTGACGACTTTTTACGCCAAAATAATTTGATGACGGATCGGGTTGGGCTGAAGTCTTGGCTTTGGCGAACCAGGCATCAGGAAGTTCAGCGTGGCAGTCATTACAATACTTTCCCTCAAACACCCCCATCTGTAGCATCTGCTCGGGGGAGTAGTAGGGGGTGAAACTGTTCTCAAATTCCGCACCACAGGGGGCTTCGATCACATACTGATATGATCGCTGCATACTGTCGTTGACCGTTACAATATCGCCGATTTGATATTTCATTTGAGTAAATGAATTGACATTGGTTGAGTGCAATGACGTCTCCTTCGGTTCAGAAGCTGACTTAAGCGTCACGCGGGGAACTCATCAGTTCTTAGAGATGTAACGGATCCGCTTCTACGAAATATCTGATGAAGCGGTTCGAGTGCCAATGAGTTTGCGGCTGTAAATTCGCCCCGGTTTTCCAAGCACGAAATATTCCTAAACTTAACCTTGGATCCGTACTCAAATGCCCAACATGGGCTGCACCATCCGCACCGCCAGGCTTTTAAACCGCAGCGGTGCGTCTGTCACCGCGAGGCAAATGCAATCCTCACCGGGTGCCGCATGAGGTTGGTGTTCGAGGGTTTCGTCGGCCTCCTGCAGATCACCGCGGCTATAAGCCCCCGTCTTATCGGAGAACGCGCCGCTAAGTACGAGGGTCAACTCCAGGCCACCGTGCGAATGTTTCGGCACCGGACGCCCGGCTGGAATACGCAGCAACCGCGCCGTCACCTTTTCACCGTCTATGGGAATGAGCAATTGTTGGGCGCCCAACCCGAGACGCTGCCATGGGAGCCTATCCACATCACTGCCAAGATATCCGCGTAAGGGCTGGGGCACGACGTATTGCGCCGGTTCTTGAGGCGCCGTCGCCGGGGCATCGGGGGTAACCGCGTCCGCGTCGTCGAGGCACGCCATCACGCCATCAAAAAGATTGTCGTTGACCGGCTCGGGAGACGCGGCGTCCAGAAAATCGCCGCCCAGCGCTTCTAGACGCGACAGGTTTTGCCGGCAACTCGGGCAAAGAGCCAGATGCGTGGCGATGGCCAGGCTCCAGGCCTCGCCAAGCGCGCCCGCAGCGTAATCGACGAGTAGTTCATCGCTTGGGTGATGTTGTATGGTCATGATCGGTCTCCGAATTCGTTTCGGATGCGCTTCATCGCCAGCCGGATCCGCGACTTTACGGTCCCCAAGGGAATGCCCAGTTCGGCCGCGACTTCGGGGTGAGGTTTCTCTTCGAAGAATGCGAGGCGCAACACCTCTTGCTGCTCTGCCGGCAGATCCGCGACGATGTCACGGAGTCGGCCCGCTTCCTGCTCTCGGGACAGTCTGTCATGGGGAAGCGGCTCAGGGTCGGGTACGAAGGCGGGATCGTTCATGTCCGGCTCGGGCCGATTGGCTTTGCGGATTAGATCGATGCGAATGTTTCGGGCGATGGTAAAGATCCAAGTAGACGCTGAAGCTCTGGCAGGATCGAATTGCCCAGCTTTGCGCCAGACCCTGACCATCGTTTCCTGGATCACCTCGTCGGCTAGTTGGCCCCTGGTCCCCTGCCGCATGACAAACCCCTTCAGGCGCGGCGCGAAGTGGTGGAAAATGGCCTGAAAGGCGGCTCGATCATGATCGATCGCCACGGCAACCAACAGATCATTCATCCGTCCGGCTCGATCCTCGTCCGCGGGTCCGTTTGTCATAACGCGCCGTGCCATGTTGTTTTTCGGTGGGTGAACATGGCGAAAGATATCCACCGGCGCTGATAAGTTGTCAATGTGAATACTAGCCTCCATGTAAGAGTTACGCACCGCCTACCGGCCCGGATCACCGGGAATGAAAAAATATATGCCGTC
>CAYXUT010000251.1:0-3600 GCA_964468005.1 uncultured Magnetovibrio sp.
GGCATCAGGATATGAACTATTGGCCGGCTGAGGGGAGTCAGATCTGCTCCATGTGGATTACGTTTGATGACGTTGGATTGAACAACGGCGGGATGGAGTTTGTCCGTGGGTCGCATCGTACGGGTGAGCGGTATCAATTCATTGATTTCCGTGGCGAGGATGCATCAGTCGAATCGGAATTCGCGCCGCTACCAGATATCGAAAGTGACCGCAAATCCTATGATATCGTCAGC
The DNA here is from genome assembly GCA_964468005.1 of uncultured Magnetovibrio sp. Taxonomy (GTDB): domain Bacteria; phylum Pseudomonadota; class Alphaproteobacteria; order Rhodospirillales; family Casp-alpha2; genus TMED8. The sequence goes on from CAYXUT010000251.1 coordinate 234, forward strand.
TGGCACCTGCGGCCAGGCGATGCACTTGTCTTTCACGGCCTTATCTTACATAGCGCGCGAGCAAATGCATCTGCAAAGCACCGCCGGCGGGCTCTCTCGGTTCGTTGGACAGGCGACGACATACGCTATATTTGCCGCCAGAAAATGATAAAGCTGATCCGCGACCCCGGGCTGTCACCGGGTGATCCATTGGACAGTGATCTTTTTCCGGTGGTCTGGACGCAATCACAAAATGCCGCCTAAGGGAGGACACGTGCATGCCTGTCATACATGTCTATGGATTTGAACGCCCTACCGATAAAAAACGCGAAATCGTCAAGGGCATTACCGAGGCAACCTGCAAGGCCTACGACGTGTCGCCAGACATCGTAACTGTCTACCTTTTCGATGTGCCGAAAGAAAATGCCGGACACAGCGGCGAGTTGGTGATCGATACAGAAGCCGCCAGCGGGTCCAGCTAACATGCAAAAAAACCTGATCACTGCCGCCGAGGCTGCTGCGCTCATCCAAGATAGCGATGATCTTATCGTTGGGGGATCGGCGGGTATGGGAGTGGCGGAATCGGTTCTCGATGCCCTCGAAAGACGGTTTTTAGAGACCGCGTCGCCCCGCGGGCTTGGTATTATTCATACCACCGGCGTTGGCGCCATTACCGACCGGGGACTTAATCATCTGGCACACAAGGGCATGGTGCGGCGGGTAATTGGTGGTAACTTTGGCTTGCAGTTGCCGTTCATGAAGGAACTAATCGTTAGTAATGAGATTCAGGCCTACAATGTCCCCCAAGGCGTGATGTGCCAGCTCTACCGCGCGATGGCGGCGGGCCAGCCCGGTGTAATCACGCATGTCGGCCTGCACACATATATGGACCCTCGTCAGGAAGGCGGCCGGATGAACGATGCCACCAAAGATGACCGGGTCGAAGTGGTCGAACTGTTGGGTCGCGAGTGGCTTTTCTATCGCGCACCCCGCGCCAACTTCGCCTTGATCCGTGGAACCACGGCAGACGAGGACGGCAACGTCAGTATGGAACGCGAGGCCGCCGCCTTGGAAGCGCTGTCCATCGCCCAGGCCGTGCACAATGCTGGCGGCACCGTCGTCTGTCAGGTGCAACGGCTAGCGCGGCGTGGGACGCTTGATCCAAAAACAGTTGGTGTGCCTGGATTTCTGATCGATCATTTCGTTGTGGACCCGGATCAAATGCAGAATTATGCCGAATCGTATGACCCGAGTCGCAGTGGGGAAACGGTACGGCCACTGGCAACTATCGAGCCTTATCCCTTAGACCTTCGCCGAGTGATTGCCCGGCGTGGCGCTTTTGAGCTTTCGCCAAATGCCGTGTTCAATTTGGGTGTCGGTGTTTCTGCTGGTATCGCCAACGTTGCGGCAGAAGAGGACATGGAAGACCTCGTTTCCCTCACCGTCGAGGCTGGCCCCGTGGGAGGCATCCCCGGCCAGGGGCTCTATTTCGGCTCTTCGATTAACCCAAAGGCAATTATGGAACAGGGTTACATGTTTGACTTCTATGCCGGTGGCGGTCTTGACGTTGCCTTCGTCTCGTTCGCCGAAGTGGATGCTCGAGGCAATGTCAATGTTACCCGCTTTGGTGACCGCAACGATGGCGCGGGCGGTTTTATTGAGATCACCCAGAATACCAAGCGGATCGTCTTCAGTGGAACCTTGACTGGTCAAGGACTGAAGGGGGATGTTGGGGGCGGGCTGTTGGCTATCACCTCGGAAGGTAAGATTCGGAAGTTTGTGTCTGAGGTTAATCAGATTAGCTATAATGCCGCTTTCGGTCAGGAACGCGGCCAAGCCACCATGTTTGTTACGGAGCGTGCAGTGCTAACCATGAAGCCTGAAGGGCTTACCGTCACCGAACTAGCACCAGGTGCACGGCTCCAAGAGGACATATTAGACCAGATGGACTTCAAACCCCACGTCGCCTGCGATCTAAAAGAGATGGACCCCCGTATTTTTAGTAACGGCGCCATGGGCTTACGCGAAGCTATCCTAGAGCGCGCGGCTTCTTAGTTCTGGGCGCCGTCGCGTTATAGCAGTTTCACATGCTCGGTCTCAGTGAAGACCGTGTCATGTTGATTAGTCAACCGGAAGGTTCTCTTCCCAGCAGATTGGGTTGTTTCTTTCTGGCAAATTAGGCATGATTAAATGGCACCACTAAGCAAGGGCTAGATTGGAAACGCCCACTCAATAGGCGCAGGGCTTCCAGTTTGGCAGAGAATGCAGTGGAAAGATTTTATACCAAAACTCAAATTATGATCAGCGAGAGCGTGCGCAAGTTTGCCGAAAGTGTTGTGCTCCCCGCTGCCACCGCCATTGATCGCGATGACGTCTTTCCAAAGGAAATATATGCTCAATTAGCAGAGTTGGGGCTATTCGGTACAACTTTACATGAAGAAGCGGGCGGAAGCGGTTTTGACACCGTGTCTATTGCTATTGCTATGGAAGAACTGGCGCGCTGTTCGGGCAGTGTCGGTAATATTTTAGCTATTCCCGTTGAAGCGGTACACTTAATACATAATTCTGGGAGTGACCGGCATAAAGAATTTATTCCGGGTATCCTGAGCGGGGAGCTGATTCCGGCGACCTGCGTATCGGAGCCTGAATTTGGTTCTGACGTGGCATCCATAAAAACGACGGCAGTAAGGGACAACGGAGAATACATAATTAATGGCACTAAGGCCTGGGTCAGTCTGGGCTTGGTGGCGAATCTTTTTTTTGTTTTTGCCAAGACTGACCCTGAAAGCGGCCAACGTGGTTTAAGCTGTTTCCTCGTTAACGGTGACAATCCAGGTCTTAACCGAGGGCGCAAAGAAGACTTACTAGGGATGCATGGACTGGCTACCGGACAGGTTAACTTTACGGATTGTCGAGTTTCGGAAAAGATGCGCATCGGACCTGAAAACGACGCGTTTAAAATGGCTATGATTAACTTTGATCTTGGCCGCATCCTAATGTCTGCCATGGCACTAGGTATCACCCGGGGAGCTTATGAGGATGCGCTGCAGTACGCTAAAGAGCGGATCCAGTTTGGGAAACCAATATTTGAATTTCAGGCTGTGCAAAATTTGCTTGCGGATATGTCTACAGATATTACTGCGGCGCGGCTCCTGGTCCATCATGCGGCACGCCTGTTAGACGCCGGCTACACAATCGCCAAAGAGGCCGCCCATGCAAAATTATTCACTACGGACATGGGAATGAAGCATGTGACAAATGCTCTACAAATCCACGGTGGCAACGGTTACTCCAAGGATTATCGTGTTGAACGTTTATTTCGCGATATCAAGCTGACCCAAATCTATGAAGGCACGAACCAAATTCAGAGGCTCATTATTGCTCGACA
>CAYXUT010000252.1:0-3586 GCA_964468005.1 uncultured Magnetovibrio sp.
GCACAAGAAGGAATTGGCCGCAGTATGGCGATAGCCTTTGCCGAGAAAGGGGCTCATGTGGCTATTAATTGGCTCGACGATAAAAACAAAGCTGACCAGGTTGCCGACATCACCCGAACCCTCGGAGTGCAGACCGAATTAATCCAAGGCGATGTTTCCAAAGTCAATGATGCTCGGAGAATTGTAAATAAGGTGTTCGAAACCTTTGGTTCAATTGATATTTTAATCAATAATGCCGGGGTATTCCCTCGTATTCCATTTTTGAAAATGAATGAGTCCGATTGGGATCACGTTATTGATATAAACTTAAAAGGTAGTTTTTTTTGTGCCCAAGCCGCTGCAAAATTTATGATCAAGTCCGATCGCGGTGGTTGCATCATTAACCTTGCATCACAGGCAATTAGTGGGCACGCACCTAACGGCATTCATTACACTGCTAGTAAAGCCGGTATCGTTGGACTGACCCGAGCAATTGCCCTTGAACTTGCTCAGCATGAAATACGGGTCAACTGCATTGCACCGGGTCTAACAGATACTGCTCAACCTCGCTACGGACATACTGAAGCCGAGCTAGTAGAAATGACTGATAAAGTTCCACTCGGCCGACTAATTCAGCCAGAAGAAATCGCCGATATGGCCATTTTTTTATGTTCAGATCAGTCCAAAATGGTTACAGGTCAAACTTACCATGTAAACGGAGGGACGTATTCACCCGGATGATAATACGTGGCGAATTGAGAGGTTACTCGCAATTTATAATTATCACCCCAAACCTGCGCATCCTCACATATAAGAGCCAAACCTAAGATGCAGCCCTAACGATCTCATGATCAGGTTGCAGACACGGGTCCGCAAATTGAATAGCTGAGCCCCCATTTTTTACTGCCTCGAGAACGATCTCCCGATCAGATTACAGACTGCGGTCCGCAAACGGGGGCGCCAATCCACTAAAATCACCACATGACGTCTCCGCCGTTCGGCGACAGACTTTGTCCCGTCACATAGCTCGCCTCGTCGGACGCCAAATATACATAGGCCCAAGCGATCTCGACTGTCTGGCCGATGCGCTTCATCGGTAAGGACTGAATCTTCCGTTGGTTCCATGTGGGATCCGACTGCCGCCACATAGTAGTATCGGTTGGTCCCGGGCAGACGGCGTTTACGGTGATGCCCTTCGTGGCAACCTCCTGAGCAACGCTTGCCGACAGCGCCACCACCCCTGCCTTGGACGCGCAGTAAGCCGCGGCTCCGGGCGCTGGCTTGTGTGCAAGTTGCGATGCCGTGTTGATGATCCGCCCATAACCTTGTTGCAGCATGTGTGGCAGTACGTGTTTTATCCCGCTAGCCACACCGCGGAGGTTGACTGCAATGATTTGGTCCCACGCTTGCCAATCTTCCTCGTGAAACGGCTTCATGGTGCTACCAACACCGGCATTGTTGACCATGATATCAATCCGTCCGAATTGTGTGAGCGCTGTGTCAACCGCCAACTTCACCTGCTCGTCCTCGACGACATCGACCTTTATTGAGATAGCTTCACGGCCAAGTTCTTTGATCTCCTCCACGAGTTTTGCAGCCTCGGCGCTTTGTGAATGATCGGCCACGGCGACATGGGCACCTTCGCGTGCGAACAATCGGCAAACTTCACGGCCGATACCGCTAGCTGCACCGACAACGAGAGACGTTCGGTCGGCAAGACGGTTCATTGATCGGTTCGTTTATCATCGTAGACTACGGTGGACGCGACAGCCTGATTCCCCACTCCAAAAGGTGTGGATGGCATCCACCGAAGAATTCGGGCCGAAATACGACGGAACAACATGTACGAGAGGCCAGCGTAAAGGATGATGAACACCGTTGCCAGGGTCATGCGACCGGTGTCACTGAAGAATTGCGCAAAGATAATGACCCGCCCCATGCCGGAGTCCAGTCCGATATACTCCGCTCCTATGACAGCTGACCAGGCGAGGCCTAAGGTCAACATTACACTGGCGCATAGCTCCGGCACTATCGCCGGGAAAACAATCGAGACGTAAATTCGCAGGCGTGACGCGCCAAGAGTTTGCGCATACTCGAAATATCGATTTGGCACATTGCTAACCGCATTAATAGTGGTTGCAAAATACACGACCCCGACACCATAGGCCACAAACACGACGGCGCCCATTGTGGTGGCGCCAACCCAGAATTGAAACAATGGCACCATTGCTAGCAAGGGAAACATCCGCAGGATGTGTAGCGGCGTCGATGCCAGGCGTCGTAGGAACGGCGACCACGAAAATGCCAAGCCGAGCAATATGCCGGCTATCGTTCCGAGCAGCAATCCCAAGATCAACCGCATTAGCGTCAGCGCCGAGTGGTATACGATCGCTAACACCGCTCCCCTATAGGTGTGCTCACCTCCGGCCGTAGGCACTGGTGCCAAAAAGTCGAAGGTCCAATAGTCGGACATGCCGAGCAGGGACGGCCCAAATACAAATTCCCACGGTGGTACGATAGGTGATCGTATTAGTACGCTCGTGGGGCTGAGGTGCCCAGCAATCTCCCAGGCTAAAAGGAAAATTACTATGGCGCACACACTGATCCACCGTTCGTACAAATACTCTGCCACCTGCCCAAACAATCTCATCACGTGTCGACCACTTCCTCGTTTTGCTGCTCTTGTGTTTGAGTCGCAGTGACGAGGCCAAGGTGCTGGACGATGGTCTTGATTATCTGGACCGCATGGGATTGTGCCCGGACCTCCTCGTCGCGTGGGCGTTCCAAATTAACCATCAGGTCGTCCACGATCTGGCCATCCCTCATGATTAGAATTCTGTCCGCTAGGATCAGAGCCTCCTCGACGTCGTGGGTCACGAACACGATCGTATGCCCGGTTCGTTGCCAGAGGTCGAGTAGCAAGCCATGAAGGATCAAGCGCGTTACGTAATCGAGCGAACCGAAAGGCTCATCCATCAAAAGTATATTTGCACCCGTAGCAAACACGGTCGCCAGCGCTACTCGCTTGCGCATGCCGCCAGATAGTTCCTTCGGCCAGGAGTCAGCGAAATCGACTAAGTCGACCCTTTCGAGCCACTCGTCGGCAATGCGTCGCCGTTCCGCTCCGCTGATGGATTGCGCCTTGAGACCAAACTCCACGTTATCACGTACACGCATCCAGGGGAAAACGGTGTCGTCTTGGAATACCATGCTGCGTTCAGCCGACGGTCCGATGATTTTTTGTTCGCCAACATAAATTTCACCAGCAGACAGAGGATTGAGACCGCCCAAGGCGCGAAGGAGTGTCGATTTGCCGTGACCTGAACGGCCGACGACGCAGACAAACTGACCCGGGGGAATATCAAGGAAAACCTCTCGCAACGCCTCGACTTTTCTCCCCGAAACGTGCTTGAAGACACACCAGACGTCCACCGCGCTTATTATCCCGGAGTGACTCATTCGGTTTTTCCCGTCTCGGCCCAGCGCGTCACAAACTGACGGAGTTGCCCGATAAACCAATCCATGATCAGCGCCAGGATACCCAGGTAAATAATGATCGCCATGATATTGGACATGTCGTAAACGCTTTCTAAGGTGAGCACCGCAT
>CAYXUT010000253.1:0-3581 GCA_964468005.1 uncultured Magnetovibrio sp.
CACCTTAAAACGGGGTATTAAGAAGAAAGTCAGTGGGGATGAAGTGGGGTATGGATTTTTGGAATTTCTTAATAACCTTCTAACTCATTGAAAATATTGGTCTGAGCGAGTGGGTCCGAACCACCGGCCGTTGGTCTGATGGCGGTGCCAGACGAACTGACCGAATTAGGCCGCTCTTTTAAGGCTTCGAAATTGCAAGAACTTTATCGAATTCGCCTCCCGTACGCTGTACCGTTTATCTTCAGCGGTCTCAAGGTAGCAATCGCGTTGGCTGTCGTAGGAGCCGTGGTCGGTGAATTTGTCAATGCCGACAAGGGGCTGGGATACATGATCATAACCGCGACGGCGTTTTTCAAGACGCCGGTTGCGTTCGGCGCCTTGATCCTGCTGTCGATTATGGGTGTCGTGCTGTTCCAGATAGTAGTTATAATTGAGCGCATATTTTTTCCGTGGTCTGCGGCAAATCAGGAAACCACCATTGCATAGGAAAACTCCATGAACGCTATTTCCAAGACCGTTATCCGTGGTGGGCGTATAGTTGATGCTCCGGCTCATGCTGCAGCCCACGCCGATATCCTAGTCGACCGTGGCACCATCATTGAAATTGGAAGGCCTGGGTTAGAGGCGCCCGAAGACGCGAAGTTGGTCGATGCTCGTGGCATGTTACTCCATCCTGGTTTGGTCAACGCCCACACACACAGTCATGGCAATTTGGCGAAGGGTATGGGAGACCGCTGGACGTTAGAACTGTTGCTCGCGTCAGGCCCTTGGTCTTTTGGCCAACGCATTTTCGAAGATATTCATCTTTCGACCACAATTGGAGCTGTCGAGATGGTGACAAAGGGCTGTACAGCGTGTTACGACCTGATGCTTGAAATGCCGGCACCGACAGCAGAAGGCCTAGAGGCAGCCGGCCAAGCATATGTCGATGTCGGTATGCGGGCAGTGATTGCCCCGATGGTTGCCGACAAGACCCTTTACGAAGCCATCCCGGGCTTGATGGATGCGCTGACGCCAAGTCTCCGCAAGGATGTGGAGCGACTACGCCTAGCGCCTTATCGAACCAGCCTCGCCAATATCCGTAAGGCGTTGCGCGGGTGGTCGTTGGACGGCGAATTCGTTCGCCTAGCAGTGGCACCGACTATACCCCTACATTGCTCGGAGGCGTTCATGAAGGGCTGCGCTAAGATGGCGCGAGAGTTTGGTGTCGGCTTGCACAGTCATGTTGCCGAATCAAAAATCCAGGCGGTTTCCGGCCTTAAAACCTATGGCAAGTCGCTGACGGCGCATCTCGACGATATTGGCCTTCTTGGGCCTGATTTCACGGTTGCCCACGGGGTTTGGCTTGACGACGATGACTGCCGACGGCTAGGGGATCATGGCTCCTCGGTGGCCCACAACCCGGGGAGCAATATGCTTCTTGGTAGTGGCCTTGCTGACGCTCGAAGGATGTTGAACCGGAGTGTCAATGTCGGCATTGGCACTGACGGGGCGAATTGTTCCGATAACCAAAACATGTATGAGGCCATGCGAATCGCTTCCATGGTCTCCAAGGTTCAAGGACCCGATCAGCGTAAGTGGTTGAAGACGGAGGAAATCGTTGCCGCAGCTACGGAGGGAAGTGCGCAGTTGCTTGGTTGGAAAGATATCGGGCGTATCGCCCCTGGCTATAAGGCTGATATCGTGTTTCTCGACCTAAAGAGCATCAACTTTGTACCGTTTAACGATCCGACCAACCAGTTGGTACATACTGAGGATGGTTCTTCGGTCAGGCATGTGATGGTCGGCGGGCGCATGGTGGTGGAAGATCGCTTACCTGTTAATGTCGATATGAGTAGTCTGGCAAAGAAAGTAGAAGCAGCTCGGGCACGTCTAGCGAGAGTCAATAAGCCAGGCAAAAAACTGTTCGATCGTCTCGAACGCATCGTTGGTAGCTTTTGTCCCGGTCTCGCTCTGACACCTCATCACATTCACCGTTACGGCGCCAGTCCTCAAGCGTGAAGCAGTGGAGTATTGACCAGACCTAGAAACTCGGAAATGAAGAATACGGGGGGGCCTAAGCTAACGTGTATGCCAAAATCCACACTTCTAGTAATCGCTGTTCAACGGATCTGTAGGCCCCAGGAATAATTGTCCATCACCAAAACGTTTAGGATGCCTGAGCTGAAAATATGCCCTGATGAAAACCCATGGATGTGCCCATGGGTGCTGACCTCAGACACGCTAATTAGCCGGTAGGTTGCGGTAATGGGCGGCTACTTCCCCCGGTTTGGTAATCCAGGTCTCCGCCTCATGGGCTTTGATGTGCCGCAATAACCGGCGCAGATGCTTCAGGCGGTAAGGCTGACCGGCGATGAAACTGTGGAGGGAGACAACGAAGACCTGGGCATATTTTTCGCTGGCACGTCGCATCTCGTCGAATTGTTCGACGGCGTGGGTGAAGAATTTCTCTGGGCTGTCACGTCGAAATACCATGGCCGGCTGGTCATTAAGCTCGATAGGGTAAGGCAGGCACAAAAGCGGTTTTGGTGCGTAGTCGTTGACATTCTTGCTTCGCACCGTATTGCACCAGAAGGGTTGGTCGTCGACCATACCGTAATCCAGGACATACTTGTACCCGAACTCAACCAGTAAGTCCGGGGTTCGCTCGGACGGAGCCAGATAAGGCGACAACCAACCATGGGGCGGTGCACCTTCGGCCTCCGTTAGCGCAGCCGTAACGTCTTCGAACATCGCCCGTTCCTCGGCTTCATCCATAGCCGCTAGCGGTTTTGAATTGGTAACACCGTGGCCGATGATTTCATCACCACGGGCCCGATGTGCCGCCATGATCTCGGGTGCATGATCGTAGACTGCCGTATTGACGATGACACCCATGGGCATATCCAGTTCATCGAATAGGTCCAAGATCCGCCACACGCCGACCCGGTTGCCGTATTCCCGCCAAAGATAACTACGGAGATTGGGTGGCGCCGAAGCACGGTCCAAATCCACCCCGCCTTCGCCATAGATAAAATGTTCAAGATTCAAGGCAAGGTAACAAGCCAGGCGCACGCCGCCGGGCCATTGGAATTGGTGCCGCTCGCTAATGGGGCTAAAGGGAATACGTTTGAAGTCGAGAAAACCAGTCATAGCAAATCCGTCATGTAAACCTGAAAATGTTACACGGATACACCCAATCATAACAACGGCTACAAGCCTAGTAATCACCTTTTAAGCGCTTGAGGCTTACTTGAATACAATAGGCAGTGGCCTTTAGGTGCTCTTGGACTAGGACACGATAGAGTTCATCATCAGGTTTCAGCCGGAGGTTTTAAAATGTTCATCGATGAAATAATCCGCATCTGTCTGACGTCAGACACCCAAGCCCCGGTCTGGGGAACCACCCGGAGAACCCGCGCCGCCGACGTCGGCGTCAATCCAGTTCAGCCACCGAAATAGGCACACGGTGATGCCTTCCTCATCGATGATCAGCCATGCGATCGCCCAGTTGATGGCCAGCCATTCGACGATGATGAGATAGGTCACCACAGGTCGCACTGAACCAGACAACGCCGCCAGCCATGTTGGCCCCTTGCGTA
>CAYXUT010000254.1:0-3580 GCA_964468005.1 uncultured Magnetovibrio sp.
TCCAAACTTCTATCTCGCTTGCGGCTATGACAGGTTTTGTCGGTTTTTTCCCAAAACATTCGCATTTCAGGACTTTGTGTTTGTATCGCCGCTAAGTAACCGCTTTCTCGGCCGCCATTACCGCCTTTATGGCGATGTGCGCGAACGAACGTTCTCCATGCTAGTGGCAAGCTTGTGTATAATAACTCTGAGAGCCGTATGCTATTTCGGGCGCTATTGCTGATGATTTTCGCGTGTTATGCTGAGCCCATGAAAGACGTGCATCTTCACGAGAATATCGGGCCGATGGTATGAAAATATCAGGCCGCTGGGTCGGTTTTTTCGTTGTCGCATTAGCCATCGGCGCTCTCATTGTATGGTTGGCTGTTCGCTACCCGGAAGTCTTGGCTGGGCAAGGTCGAAGAGTTGACCTGACGCACAGTTTGATCTGGCTTGGCCTTATCGGCACCAGTCTTTTCTTGCACCGGCGATTGCCGCTCGGCCATGCCGCCAAGTACGCTGCCATCTGGGTTGCTATTGGCGCGGGATTGGTCCTTGCCTACAGTTTTCGCCACGATGCCCGAGATATATTCGAGCGCATGAAGGCCGAGTTGTTGCCCCATAGTGTGCGCATCGTCGGCGAGACGGTGGAAATTCGTGCCGGCAGACACGGCCACTTCCTGCTTGAGGCCGATGTCGATGGTGTCGCCATACGGTTTCTGGTCGACACTGGGGCCAGCGATGTGATTTTGACTATGGATGACGCGACAAGATTAGGGTTCAGGTCCGAAGACCTTACGTTTAACAAGCTCTACCGCACGGCCAACGGCATGGTGCGGGCTGCTCCGGTCAAGATCAAGCGGATGACAGTCGGCCCGGTCACGCTAGAGAATGTGCGGGCTTCCGTGAATAGGGCGGATGCGATCCGTTCGCTATTGGGGATGAGTTTCTTGGGGCGTTTATCGGGTTATGAGGTTAGAGGCGATCGGATGATCCTCAGGCCATGATCAATCAGTGAACTGCTGCGCTTGCCGGTCGGCCCTGCGATAATAGGTCTTCCACTGCCCGCGCAACACGACACCAGCGCGCATGGCCCGGCTCGTCGCCTCGCGCGCTCAGTTCATCGGCACGGATAAAAGCGCTGACCAGGGCCATCTCGCCGTAGGCATCGACCAAAAGACTTGCGGCGCGAAGAATTTCAGATTGCGTGCTCATGGTAGGCTCACCGTTTCGCGCTTTCGACCAATTTGATGGTTTCGGTGATGTTGACGCCAAGCTTGTCTTCTATCACCACAACTTCGCCAGTGGCCACTGGCCGGTTGTTGGCGTGAATTTTGATATCCTCGCTGACCCCCTGGTTCAGTTCCACCACGGCACCACGGCCGAGTTTAAGGATCTGGCTAATGGGCATCATGGCCGTGCCAAGCACTGCTGTGATTTCCACCTCCACGTCGAGAACCGCCTCGACATCCGTATCAAGCCCAAGCAATTCACCGATTGTTTGCGAATCCGAGCTGTCAGTCATCAATACAAGCCTTTTTCAACCATGCTACCACTATCGCCGCAGGCCGGTTAAACCGGGGTTAACGGCACATCGCTTATCCTAACACATCGGACGCAAGCGAGAACGATTTCATGACGGTTCGGGGCCGAAGCTTGCATTTTGACGCACCCTTTCCAACAGCTCATGTAGGTGGACGTCAAGATAAGCGCGAGATTCAAGCTCTTGGATGACATTTACCGCGTAGTCTCGGTTGGTGCCGGCGATGCCCTCGGCGCGGATGATCAATTTAGCCGAATCGGCGACGGTGAGGTCGCCTGCGAAATGCGGGTGTGCGCGGTCTGCCGTATAGGTATGCGCCATCGCTGTTGCTCCATCGTCGAAGGTGATTGTCAAACGGCTCGGTTGATAGGCGTAACCGATAAGTTCTCGTTCATCCAGATAAGCGATGACCTCATCCCAATCCGATGGCGCAATGCGAAATGCCACGCCCCGGCATTCGCCGCCGCGATCCAGACCAAGCACCAGTCCTGGACGCTCCGGTGTGCCGCGGTAGTGTTGCGAATAGATGCAAAACGCGCGGTGAAAACCCGGTAGCGTCGCCGCTCTTCGTTCGGCATGGGGAAAGCCCGGGTTCCACATTAGAGAGCCATAGCCGAACACCCACTCTAGGCCGGTGTCATTATCGTCTCTCGTTATTTGTGTTGCTGGCGCCATAACCATGGAAGCATAAACGTAATGCGCCAAATGCTACGTTTCGTCTTTTTTGATTTTTTCTGGGTGGTGCTGTAGCGAGCTAGATCATCTGGCGTCACCATGGGCCAGCCGGTATGCACCTTGTTTCGTTCGACATCGAAGGCTTTGGCTTGGCATGTCGCGATCCAATTGCCGTCGCTTGCTCTGCTTTTGCGTCGGCGTTTCGCGGTCGCTTGCGCGATCAGGCCGAGACGGTCCTTATGCGAAATTTTGCGGCAATCGATGGTTTTGCGCGACCAGTGGCGGGACTGGCCGAGTTCCGGCGTGTTGATGCCAAAAATTCGGATGTATTGCCCGTTGATCGCCAAGGTATCACTGGAAATTACCTTCACCTTGTCACTGATAGTATCTGTCGCGTTTGCCGCGGAGAGTATCCATATGGAAACGATTAGTACTGCGAGACCGATAATCTGGGTGAGCCGTGTCATTCGTCTGCAAGTGCGCGGTCTATGAATTCGAGTCGGTCCTGGCCCCAGAATAATTGATCGCCAATGATATAGGAGGGCGCGCCAAAGACGCCGGCTTCCAGGGCATCGTTGGAATTGGATACCCAAATCGCCTCTATATCGGGGTCGTTTTCCGCTTCATCAAGAAGTGCTGGGCCATTGAAACTGCACTCTTTCGCGATGGCGAGTATGGTGCCACGATCTGCAATATTTCGCTCCTCCGCCCATACGGCGGTTAGAAACCCTTTTAGCAAGGGGTGGCAATCAATGCCCTGACGCTTGGCGGCGATCACCACGCCGGCGGCCGGCCATTCATTGGTGGGAAAGAACGCCGGCTCGTAGTTGATCGGGACGCCCAGGAAATCGTGCCAGCGTTTGAGTTCCTGCATGCGATAGGCCTGCCGGGCCGGCGCGCGTTTGGCCAACGGAAGGCCACCGGTTTCCGGGAAGACGCGGCCCAGGTTGGTGGGCTTGATATTGATTTCCGCGCCGTGTTTGGCGGCAATTTCGATCAATCGTGCGTCGCCAAGGTAGGTCCAGGGCGAGAGCAGGCTCATATAATAATCGATTCGGTTCGGCATGAAGATTTCTCCAGACAATTTTGGAATTGGGTATCGTGTGTTGTCTATTTGTGGGTGGCAACCCTCTCTTGTGTCGATAAATGCAAGCAAAACACCAATTTGGAGGAAAATTAACTCCTAAAAGGGAAATCCCCATTGACCTTTAAAAAACTTTTCTTAAACAATTCTAACTTATAGCAGACCTTCGCCCAAAGGGCGTCGGCAAAGACATCCGACGCTGACATGATAATAACCGGCGGGCAGGCTTCTGGGGGCAGACGGAACAACCGGATAAGGGATAGGGGGCAGAGCCATGTTACACACTCCGCTGGATGGCG
>CAYXUT010000255.1:0-3573 GCA_964468005.1 uncultured Magnetovibrio sp.
ATGCCGTGCTTGACCATGGAATAGACGGGGCTCATGGGTGAGCCTATCATGCGGGCGGTCGAGGCCGTCTAGACCACCGAGCCCGCGCCGCGTTCGCGCATATGCGGGATGGCGGCTTCCGTGGTCACCAGTTGCGCGCGCATGTTGAGGTCGCAGGCGAGCTCATACTCAGCCATGTTGACGCCTTCCACTGTTGCCGGGCCCGGATGACCCAGGTGGTTCCAGACGAAATCGAGACATCCGAATTCGCTCGTCGCTTGGTCGACGATTTCTGTGGCCATCGTGTCGTCCCTGAGATCGGCAGAAATGGCGAGCGTCTTGCCGCCCTTTTGCTTGATCTCTTCCGCGACCTGGTTGATGGCCTGTTCGTCGCGATCGACGATTGCTACCGCCGCGCCTTTTCGGGCGAAGATCTCCGCACCGGCACGGCCCATGCCCGATGCGGCTGCTGTGATAATGCCAACTTTGCCTTGAAGGCTCATGCCCGTTTCCCCTTTGGCGTTACTTTCCTAGTGTCAGCCCGCCATCAACGTGGATGATTTGGCCGGTTATCTGGCGCGCTCCGGTGCTCAACAAAAATTGGACGAGCGCAGCAACTTCGTCAGGTTCAGTGAGGCGTTCTGTCGGCGTGCGCGCCGCCGCTCGCGTCCAAGCATCTGAGCCGAGTGAGCTATGCCCCGCCGCATCCTTCTTGGTATAGCCGGGCGCGACGGCATTGACGGTGACGCCGTCACCGGCGAGTTCGCGGGCTAGCGCCTTGACCAGTGCTTCCAGTCCCGCCTTGGCAGCAGCGGAAATGGCAAAGGGTCGGTCTTCGTCAAAGATATGGGCGACGAAAGAGCTGACGGCGACGATGCGTCCCTCCCCCGTTTGCTTCAAGGGCTCTATGGCCGCCTGCGCGAGATCGAAGAAAGCGCCAGTCATGGCGGCATGGCTGGCGTCGAGTCCAGCGCGGTTGACTTCGCTGATGTTTCCGGGATGTGCGAAACCGGCGTTGGCGACGATGACGTCGAGACCGCCGAAGCTATTCGTAACTTGATCGATCAATTTTCTGCCAGCGCCGGGATCGGAAAGATCAACAAGTGCCGTTTCGACTTCCGCGCCTGTTGTGCGAGATGCCAAGGCAACAGCCTCCAAGGCTTCGGCAGATTTGCGGCTGTGTAGGAAAAGTTGCGTCTCTGATCTGGCCAAGCGCCTAGCGATGGCAGCGCCGATGCCCGAGGCGGCGCCGGTGATCAGGATTGTACGTGGCAAGGGCTTGGCCGGCTACTCGGCAGCGACGGCCTGGGCCGTGTCGAGCTTGTAGCCGTATCTCTGATCCAGGCTAAGATCTCGGCAGATATCGAGTCCTTTCCGTAGGGCATCGGTGTCGAGCGAGCGCAGCGGTTTGCGCATCGGGCCGGCGGGCAGGCCTACGGCGCGCATCAACGACTTTATAGGTACCGGGTTGATGGCCGAATAGGCGAAGTGCAGCATCGATAGGTTAGTCAGCCAGGCCTCTCTGCAGGCAAAGGCGTCCTCGCCTGTCGTCCATGGCGTCGAGATGGTGGCCATTTCTCGCGGGATGATGTTGCCACTCATGTTGGCAGTGCCATGGCCTCCAAGGCTCATCATCGGCACCACGAGGCCAAGGTTCGGCGAGCAGCAGCACATCAACGCCATATCAGGTTTGGCCGCACACATCTGCGCCACCTGGCCGACGCGGGTGGTCGATTCCTTGAGCACGACGAAGTTCTCGTGCTTGGCGATCCGCAGCAGATCAGTTGTGGTGAGGTCGGTGTTGACGCGGGGCGGGTTGTTGTAGAACCCAAGAGGGATATCGGAAGCATCCGCGACATCAAGGCAGAACTGCACGATATCCTCTTTCGACGCACAGATATAGGCCGGTGCGGCGATGATCGCGCCGTCAGCACCCTCGGATGCGGCCTGTGCCACATAGTCGATGGTGGTCTCGGTCGTGGGGCCTGTGCAGCCGTAGTAGATTAGCATCTTGCCAGTGCGCATCTTCATGGTTTGGTGGACGATGGTATGGCGTTCTTTTTGGGTCAGCATCGAGACCTCGCCGGTCGAACCCATGATCAGCAAGGCCGATGTGCCATTCTCTTCGTGGAACTGAAAAAGGGTGCGAAAGCCCTCGAAATCTATGGAGCCGTCAGCGTTCATCGGTGTGATTAGGGCTACGAACGAACCCTCTGGGCGCTGGGTAGTCATGGTCTTCTCCCAGTTTCAAGTGACCGTCATGTTTCGACCGGCGAATATGATGCACCCGGCACTTGTGTTGGGCAAGGGTGATCAGCCGAAATGCTTACGCAGGCGTAATCTCAACGCATTGAGCTTGATGAAGCCCTTGGCATCGGCCTGGTCATAGACGTCGTCGTCCTCGAAGGTCACGATGTCTTCCGAATAGAGCGAATTGGGTGATTTGCGGCCCGTAACGATGACGTTACCCTTATAGAGTTTCATCCTCACGGTGCCAGTCACCGGCTCAGAAGCCTTGTCGATGGCGGCCTGTATTAGTTCGCGTTCGGGGGCAAACCAAAAGCCGTTGTATACCATATCGGCATACTTCGGCATCAGCTCGTCCTTGGTGTGCATGGCGCCCCTGTCGAGCGTCAGGCTCTCCATGGCGCGGCGTGCATGGAACAGAACCGTGCCGCCGGGTGTTTCGTAAACACCGCGCGATTTCATGCCGACGAAGCGGTTTTCGACGATGTCGATGGCGCCGATACCGTTGGCGCCGCCAATTTCATTGAGCTTGGCCAACAAATCGGCGGGACCAAGCTTATTACCATTGACCGCTACCGGATCGCCGGCCTCGAAATTGATGGAGATCTCGAGTGGCGTGTCGGGCGCTTTCCATGGGGGCACGACGCGTGTGAGCACATGATCCCATTCTGGTTCGACCCAAGGATCTTCCAGCGCTTTTCCTTCCGACGAGATATGCAGCAGGTTGGCATCCTGCGAAAACGGCGGCTCGCCGCGCTTATCCCTAGGCACGGGTATCTGGTTTTTCTCGGCGTATTCGATAAGTTTTTGGCGTGAGGATAGATCCCATTCACGCCAGGGCGCGATGATCTTTATGTCGGGTTTGAGGGCATAATAACCGAGTTCGAAGCGAACCTGGTCGTTGCCTTTGCCGGTGGCGCCATGACTGACCGCATCGGCATTGGTTTTCTCTGCGATCTCGATCTGGCGTTTGGCGATCAGGGGCCGCGCGATCGAAGTGCCCAGCAGATAGGTGCCTTCATAGATGGCGTTGGAACGGAACATCGGGAACACGTAGTCGCGAACAAACTCGTCTCGGAGGTCCTCGATATAGATCTCCTTGATGCCCATCATCTCGGCTTTCTGACGTGCCGGCTCGAGTTCCTCGCCTTGGCCAAGATCAGCGGTGAAGGTTACCACTTGGCAGCGGTAGACATCCTGCAACCATTTCAGGATTACCGATGTATCGAGCCCGCCGGAATAGGCCAGCACCACCTTCTTCACGTCCGTCGCCATGATTGTTTCCTAGTCGCAATTGCTACGAGCGGGGCGGAGTATAGGCGATCGAACAGCTCCGGCAAGGCCGGC
>CAYXUT010000256.1:0-3572 GCA_964468005.1 uncultured Magnetovibrio sp.
TTTAGATTAATGGTGGTTAGAATGAACTTGAAAGAGCCGTAAAGTAGCTATGAAACAAACACTAGCGTCTACTAAACGTCTACTTTTATAAAAACAAGAGGTCAGAGAGATATTTAAATCTGCTCTAACCCCTTGATTTATATGGCAGGCGCTGAGGATCTCCGGCATGCTCCAGGTAGTTTGGGCTTTAACACAAAATTCGCTGTATGGGCGCCTGTTCGGCATGTGAACCGCCGACAGCAATTTCGACAAACGTTTCATTGTAACAGGCGCCTCGTTCAATATCTGCGCGGATGTCGGACGGTATCAGGGCGTTCGTCGTCATGCCCGTCGGACTTGATCGGAACCATGTTCCTTTCGGACTGTAGAAAACACCCGGCCGGACCGCACCGCTCACAAATGCCTCCAGCGCCACGGCACCGAGATCATTCGAGATGGTCACGACATCGCCCGACTTGATCCCGTTAGCAGCCGCGTCATCGGGATGCAGCTCGAGAACCTCCAAGCCGAGCGAATCTTCGCAACCGCCAAATGTTGCGTTGGTTCGTTTGGCCGAAGACGGCGTGATCAGGACATACGGTCTCGTCTGTTTCACGACCTCGAATCGGGGCACGCCGAAGCCGAACCGTTGCTCCAAATCTGAACTAAAAAGCTCGATCTTTCCTGATGGCGTCGTTGGCATGACCGTGTCACACATGATGAGTTCGCTACCGTCTTGTGCCGTCATCTCAAGTGAACAGCCGAGCGGCACTTCACTGGGCTTGAACCCCTGCATGCGAGGATCATTGCCGTCCATTGCAGCGTCCATGAGTTCGGCATCACTCTCTTTGAAGATCGGGTTGTCGTATCCGAACCGGGCAGCAAGGCGTCGAAAAATTTCAGTGTTTGGAAGACCTTCGCCGACACGAGGAATAACCGGCGCGGCGCGCTGCACGTAGTGCTGCCCATACGCGCCATAAATGTCATCGTGTTCAAAATGACTGACCGCCGGCAGGATGACATCGGCGAACAACATGCTGTCGTTCATGACGATATCGCAGCCAACAATGAATAGGTCCTTGCGGCGCAAGGCTTCGACCATCCGCATCTGGTTCGGATGAGTCGAAACGGGGTTGTGATTGTAGATCATGATCGCGGCAAGGCGCGGATCATAGGATCTGTCGAGCAGCAGTTCGGGCACATCAACGATATTGATCGTCCGCGTGCAATCGGAAACAAGATCCGGGCGTTGCAGCTTGTCGGTTGTCTTGGGCGCCGCGAGACCCTGCTTTGAAATCACGCCGGCTCCGCGGCGGCCGTGATTTCCGGTCAATGCCTGCAGTGCCATCGCTGCTCTGAGACCGGATCCACCGCTGCGCCCACGTTCGATGCCGTTGCCGATCGACGTCGCGATGTTTTTTGAGCCGACAAACATCTGCACCATAGCCTCGAACTCTTGCGGGGTAAGCTTACAGATCGCGATGACGTCATCAGCCGAATACTTGCGTGCCTCCAACATGTATTGATCGAACCCGACGGTGAACCGCTGGATAAAGCTCATGTCGAGCCCGCCGCGTCGCTCAAGCTCGGCCGCCAGTGCCAATGCTAACACAACGTCTGTACCGGGCTGCAGTTGCAAGTGAAGATCGCATTGCTCCGCGATTTTGATGCGCTTCGGGTCGACCACGACAACCTTGGCGGCCTTCTTGCGCGCAGACTGGATGACCTGTGCAAAGTGAAGATTGCTCACCGTAACGTTGTTGCCCCAGATCACGATCAGGTCCGAATCCAAAGCCTGTTCTACCGGCATGCCCGGTGAATTTCCGAAGAGGGATGCGTAGGCCGTTCCCTTCACTGCACCACACAATGGCGCGCGCGATAACAGCGACGCCCCCATCTTGTGGAAGAACCGCCGGTCCATCGAACCACCGGCAAGCTGACCGTGTGGTCCGGAATAGTTGAACGGCAGGATGGATTGTGGACCATATTTGTCGATCGCGGCGGAGAAGCCTGCGTGGATGATGTCCAGCGCGGCCTCCCAGGGAATGCGCTCGAATTGTGGTTCTCCGCGCCTGCCAGTCCGGCGAAGTGGATGTCGGAGCCGGTCATCACCGTGGACCATTTCTGGATAGCTGCGAGCGACCTTGCTGCAAATGGCACCTTTCGTATACGGGTTGGTGCGCGATCCGCTGACTTCGATGATCCTATCGCTTTCGACCGCCACAGAGAGACTGCAGGTGTCGGGACAGTCCAGGGGGCAGACACTTGGCCGGATATCCTGAATGATCTGTGTGTTCATCGGTGAGTTCTTCTAAATTTTAGGCATCGCGTCCGTTGGGGTTAATAGTCGCTTGCGCAGTCTGGGTCTGGTCTAGGCTCCGACTAAGGGCCATTCAATTTGCCAGGTTTGCCGCTCGGAGTCCCTTCGCCGTCGCACCGCGATCGTACGCCGGCTCTTGAGCCTTAGCAACCTGAGCTGGGCTCATTTTTTCTCTATATCTTGCGAACCAAAAGGATACACCGTATCGATATAAATGTCCGTTCTTATCCCGAAAGCTGAATTTCCGGCTGGGTTTGTCGTCTCCGTTAGGCAAGTCCGAAAGATCCGTCAATTTGGAACCATAACCTCGCCGCGCATAATTAATCGCGCGGTCCGTATGGTTCCCGCCACAATATCGATCGACGGGCCAGTCGTCTTGGTTTCCATCCGAATCAAAATTTTACCGGCAGGATGTTCGATGACGACATTTCGGGGGTTGGCATGATCGGATCGCGCCAAGCGGTGAGCGATGGTGCCATTAATGACTGCGGCGGCGGCAACACATATGGCGCCCGTCACCGCGTGCGACGTATGCAGCTTATGGGGTGTCAGGTACCATGAGCGGATGTCGCCCGCGCCGCCGGGTTCCGCTAGAAGCCCGACTTTCGGTATCACCACATCAGAAACGTCGCAAAAGCCCATGCGCTGGCTCGCTTCGCGCCGGATCGACTCGACCCTTTCGAACAGCCGGGCATTCGCGTTGACTCATCTGGGTTTTCGCTTCCGCTCAGCCCCAGAACCTGGGCCCGCTGATTAAGGGTCTGGTGTCTCTGGAGTATATCTGTTCCGTATGCGAGAGTGTAGTCATGGGACAAATCTTCGATGACAGGCTGTTTAAGCCGCCCGGTACCTTTATGGACCTTGATTACGGTCACGATCTTACAGACCGGAAAGCAGCAGTGCTTGGTATTCCCTATGACAATGGGACCCACCCGCATCGCATCGGTGCCCGTGATGGGCCGCGAGCTATCCGCGAGGCGTCGCGCCTAATCCGCCGGTATCGGCCGCCGAATGCAGACTTCGACCCACTGGAACGGCTTCGTGTCATCGATTGCGGCGATGTGAAATTGGTGCCAAGTGTCCTAGAGGAAGCCGAAAAGGCTATCGAATGTGCGGTTGGCCTGATTGCAGGCACCGGAGTTATTCCGGTTACCATGGGTGGTGACGGTAGCGTCACCCTTGGACAATTGCGCGCCCTGAGCAAGCTACACCGAGATCTCACAGTTCTACATGTGGACTCCCATACCGATGCTAACCCGGGCGACGACCGCAC
>CAYXUT010000257.1:0-3557 GCA_964468005.1 uncultured Magnetovibrio sp.
CGCAACACCAAGCCGTCAGCAGTGATAGAAATAAAGCATGTCCCGTTTTCATCGCACCCATGACTGGCGCAAACCAAAGGGTGGGGCCAATCACATACAAAGGAGCCTAAGGCGATTTCTCGCGTTGTCACGCAATCGTGATTCGCCCGGCAGCCTGCTCAGGCCGCTTGGTTCAGGTTCTCGAGCACGAACTGCAGGATGCCACCAGCGAGGTAGTAATCGACCTCATCCAGCGTATCAATCCGGCACAAAAGCGAGGTCTCGGAGCTTGAGCCATCAGCGCGGTTGATTTTGAGCGTCACGTCCATGCCTGGCGTAATGCCACCGGAAATGCCCATGAGATCGAAAGTATCGGTGCCCTCCAGGTTCAAGGTTTGGCGGGTCTCGCCCTTCTTGAACTGCAACGGCAGCACGCCCATGCCTACCAGGTTGGAGCGGTGGATACGTTCGAAGCTTTCGACGATAACCGCCTTAATACCCAGCAACCGGGTGCCCTTGGCCGCCCAATCACGGCTTGATCCTGTACCGTATTCGGAACCGCCGAACACCACCAATGGCACGCCCTCTTCATCGTACTTCATGGCCGCGTCGTACATGGACAGGACTTCACCAGAAGGTTGATGCGTCGTCCAACCACCCTCGGTCCCTGGCGCCATCTCGTTCTTGATGCGGATGTTGGCAAAAGTGCCACGCATCATCACTTCGTGGTTGCCCCGGCGCGCGCCGTAGGAGTTGAAGTCTTGCGGCCGCACCTGGTGCTCGATCAAATAGGTTCCAGCCGGCCCTTCCTTCTGAATCGATCCCGCCGGAGAAATGTGATCCGTGGTGATCGAGGCGCCAAGCAACGCCAGCGGTCGGGCACCCGTAATGTCCTTGGTCTCGCCCGTGGTATCGGCATCGGCGAAAAACGGCGGATGCTGGATATAGGTGGAGCCGGGGGACCACTGGTAGGTTTCCGAGGCTGTAGTCTTGATGTTCTGCCAGTTTTCCTCACCGTCCAAGACGTTAGCATAGCGTGCACGGAACATTTTCGGCGTCAGGACCGTGTTAATGTATTCCTCAATCTCCCTGTTGGTCGGCCAGATATCCTTGAGGTAGATGGCATTGCCACCAGCATCTTCGCCAAGGGAGTTATTGAATAAATCGAAGTTCATGTTACCGGCCAGCGCGTAGGCGACCACCAACGGCGGCGATGCGAGGTAGTTGGCCTTGGTCCACGGACTGACACGGCCCTCAAAGTTGCGATTTGACGACAGGACCGCGGAAACGACCATGTCGTTGTCTTCGATGGCCTCAATCAGGTTTTCCTCGATCAGGCCGGAGTTGCCGATGCACGACCCACAGCCATAGCCAACCAAATTAAAGCCAAGTGCATCGAGATGTTCTTGCAGGCCGCCCTGTTCCAGGTAGTCACTGACGACCTGACTACCCGGTGCGAGTGACGTCTTCACCCAGGGTTTGACGGTGAGGCCCTTTTCATTAGCTTTCTTGGCTACCAGACCGGCGGCAACCAGCACTGCGGGGTTGGAAGTGTTGGTGCAGCTCGTGATAGCGGCGTACATCACTGCGCCCTCCGCCAAGTCGAAGTCGGCGTCGCTGACGGCAACAGATTTTTGCTCGCCACGACCACCAGCCATTTCAGTGAACTGGGAATTGAAGGTCGATGCCGCATTTTTGACCTGAATGCGGTCCTGCGGACGTTTTGGGCCAGCGATGGAGGCAACGACATCACCCAAGTCCAGCTCCACGGTATCAGTGAACACTGGGTCCGGTGAGTTGGCGTCACGCCACATACCCTGCGCCTTAGCATAAACTTCAACCAGTTTGACCCGCGCCGCGTCACGGCCAGTGAAGGTCATATAATCGAGCGTCGCCTGGGTAACTGGGAAGAAGCCGCACGTCGCACCATATTCAGGCGCCATGTTGGCGATTGTCGCCTGGTCAGCCAGCGTCAGGTTATCGAGGCCAGGGCCGTAGAATTCCACAAACTTCCCGACGACACCCTTCTTGCGTAACATTTCAACGACAGTGAGCACTAGGTCGGTCGCCGTTGTGCTTTCGGTCATAGCGCCGGTCAACTCGAAGCCAATTACTTCTGGCACCAGCATGGAGATCGGCTGGCCCAGCATAACGGCTTCCGCTTCGATGCCGCCAACACCCCAGCCAAGAACGGATAAGCCGTTGACCATAGTAGTGTGGGAGTCGGTGCCAACCAAGGTATCGGGATAGGCAATCTCACGGCCGCCCTCTTCCTGGGTCCAAACCACCTGTGCCAGGTATTCCAGGTTAACCTGGTGGCAAATGCCGGTGCCCGGCGGCACGACGCGCATGTTCTTGAACGCACTTTGCCCCCATTTTAGAAACTCATAGCGCTCCTGGTTTCGTTCGAACTCGAGTTTGACGTTCTGGGCAAAGGCCTCATGCGTTCCCGCATGATCAACCATCAACGAGTGATCGATAACCAGATCGACGGGGCTAAGTGGATTGATTTTCTGCGGATCACCGCCGGCATCGACCATGGCGTCACGCATGGAAGCCAAATCAACGACAGCCGGCACACCGGTGAAATCCTGCATTAAAACGCGCGCCGGGCGGTAGGCAATTTCATGCTTCGAGGTTCGTGTCGAAGCCCAAGAGGCAACGGCTTTGACATCATCGGCGGATACCGTGCGACCGTCTTCGCGCCGAAGCAGGTTCTCAAGAAGAACCTTTAACGACACGGGGAGCTGGGCCACATCCCCCAAGCCCGCGTCTGCAGCTGCCTCAAGGCTGAAATAATCGTATTCCTTGCCATCGATGTTTAGCGTGCGGCGTGCTTTCAAGCTGTCATGACCTAAAATGGACACAGTAAACCTCCCCTATGCCATCCCCCAACGCGTGCGAACAAAGTCCATGCCTACACCCAGAGCATGCGATATGCAAATTTGTGCTTTCTAGAACCATATATCAGGAGGCATTTCCAGCATTTCATTGTGTGAGTTAATTCCAGGTCACCTTGGGACGCGAGAAAACCCGATTCGCCCGTCTGTGTTAACGTTAAAGGTCAAGTAATGCTTGACCGGACCTTTGCGCTTGAGTAGGAGACCCTCATTATCCAATATGCGCATACTGGAAGATAATAATAACAAATTCCAGGGCGCCTTCCGCTCAACACTGCGGCCAATTCCATAGTACGGGCGGTAATGAGAAACGAAGAAATTTTAAGAGGCCGGGGGAGAGGCTTATGTCAGAAGGTGCTGTATACACTCAAACAGCGGACACAATTCCCAAACTTCTTGCGCGCAACGCTGCCGTTCGCGGCGACCGTGTCTCCATCCGCGAGAAGGCCTTCGGTATCTGGCAAAGTTGGACGTGGGCTGAAGTTGCGGAAGAAGTGCGCTTGCTGGCATGCGGCCTAAAAACGCTTGGCATTGAAGACGGCGATAAAGTTATCATATGCGGAGATAATCGGCCCAGACTCTACTGGTCCATTACAGCTGTTCAAGCGGTGGGCGGAATTCCGGTTCCCGTATACCAAGATTCGGTCGCCGAAGAAATGCAATATATATACGGACATG
>CAYXUT010000258.1:0-3449 GCA_964468005.1 uncultured Magnetovibrio sp.
TGCAGCAATCAAATAATCCTGATCCAGTCGCCCCATGGCTTGTCATCTCTCCCATTAGACTGGTTTTTTTTCTGGGCTCCCCGAATTCGAGAGCAAGCCACTCGCCATGGCTTTATCGATGCGGATAAGAATATCAAGGTCTCGGGCCTTCGGATCGACAATCGCCTTGAAGGTCTGTTTATCCACGAAAATGCTGAGGCTCAAAATGTTGGCTTTAAGCTCGGCGGGAATATCGCAGGATTTCTCGACGACACTCGCCTGAACAAGTGTCCACAGCATCTGGTTAAAGGTCAGGGCCGACACTCGCGAAGCGTGATCGCTGGCAGTTTCTCTCACCCGATCAAGGGCGTGTGCCGCCCTGGAAAAAGCCATTGCCTCGATTTCCCTGGGTGGCAATGCTAGATTTTGCTTCTGGCTGTAAGCATCAGACGCAGCTTTGTACATATCAGACGGTCTCTCGAAGTGTTGTTTGAACCACCAATTTAAGGTCTGGCTCCCGAATCGAAATGGCCTATCAGCCCAATTTTAATAACTGGGTAAGCGCCGTTCCGTTTGTGAAGGAGAAACCCAATGCGTTAATACCCAAGTCATGACGGGTCTCAAGGGCCAGTTTGGTGGCCTTTTCATCGTCGATATCGGCCTCGGTTAACAGCGCCGCCCCTTCTTCCACCGTTTTGAGCAGTTCCTCATTGAAAGCGAGCCGCGCCTCGACGACGGCTAAATTTGAAGTCAAGCCCGTTCTGGTTTCTTGCAATTTGGTTTTTGCTGTGTCGAGTTCAGCGACAGCAGCT
Source organism: uncultured Magnetovibrio sp. (assembly GCA_964468005.1). Taxonomy (GTDB): domain Bacteria; phylum Pseudomonadota; class Alphaproteobacteria; order Rhodospirillales; family Casp-alpha2; genus TMED8. The sequence goes on from CAYXUT010000258.1 coordinate 792, forward strand.
GTAATTCCCCCATCCGTGACGAAGCTGTCATTCTCATCAACTGCACTGATGTTCAAAGTGCGAGCGTTTGTTGTCGTGCCTGTAACCGACAGAGAGGCGGTGGAGATATCGCTAAGGTCTACCGTAAGAGTGTCGGGGGAAGTGCCCAGCAAATTCTGACCGAGGAGGGTAGATTTGCCCGCCAGGGCGTTGATCTCTGTTCTGACTAAGTCGAATTCGGCCTCGGCGGCCCGTCGCTCGTCGTTGGAAGCTAGTGCGCCGGCGGTAGACGTGTGTAGGTTCAAATCGGTGGCGAGGTCATTGACTTTGTTAGTAATACGAATGTCCTGACCGTCGGAAGCGGTTATGATGAGCGCATTGCCGTCAGACAGGGAGGCATCTAAGCCACTAATATTACTAATTGCCGTGGCTACATTAGCAAATGTGGTGGAGTTTGAAATGGACACCGCAGTGGTGGTGCCATTATAAGTAATTTCGAAGCTATCACCCGACACAGCTCCGACCGTGTCTTTAACAATTGCAGACGCGTCAGCGACAACATTGCTGGTGATCTTCGTCGCCACTGCGTCCGAATTCGCTTGGCCCTTAGCCGCATTGATCGTAACCTTGGTTTCGTCAATGAGAGTGATCATAGAATCGATCGTATCGACAGCAGCTCCAATGACGGATGCCGCGTCGCTGATACTGTTCTTAATGGTCAATAAATCTGCAGCGCGGTTCGTAAGGCCTTGAGCGTCAAAAAAAGCCGTGGTGCCGTCAATCGAGCTTTTGACCCTTAACCCCGTCGTAATATGTTGCGAGGCAACTTCAAGGACCGTTCGTGTTCGCTGCAATCCCAACAGGACCGTTCGGGTCGCCGGTGAAATGCCCACTTCGTTCATAGATCCCCCCTCTTCTGAGCAAGTTTCTAAAAGAAGATAAACATAAGTATGAAAAGACCCCCAGTTTAAGCATAGAGAGGTTGGTAGGGAAAGAGAAAAACTGTTAACTAAGGTAATTGTTCACAAATGAAGATATGTTTTTAATTTTTTTAATTGGCAGATACTAAAAATGAGCCCATTGATTAATTCAGTTGTGGCCGGGAACTAATCTCCAAGGGTCTTGTGAGCTCTGGGCCTGGAGCGAGGGCGTGACGCGTGATTTCTTTCGGCCTAAAAAGCCGACGGACGATGCCTGCGACGGATCCTTCAATGGCAAGGCGCAGGCCGAGTGCATCGATCAGAACTGGTTCCTGACGCTGGGTGGTGCCCGGCCAAAACACGATGCTTGGGTCGCTCGTTTCGTTAAAAAATAACGGTGTTTTGAAGTCCCATTAGGACTATTTTGGATGAATGTAAGCGACATTTGAAAACGGTCGCTTGCTAAACCAATTGTCAAATTTATTTAACGTGATCAAGAGATAGTGTGTGGCGACCAATTTTTTCTCAAAGACGTCCTTTCTATATCCTTAACGCAAATAGAGATCATGGACATTGGCGCGATGATTGAAGGGGAAGATCGCTATGAACCCCTTGTTCGGCAAGGCCTGGGACAAGTCACTGGTTTTGAGCCAAATTCGAAGAATTTGAAAATCCTTAACGCCCGCCAAGGACCTTATCGTTATCTACCACATTTCCTGGGTGACGGAGAAATGGCTACGTTTCATCTCACTCGATATCCAGGTTGCGCCTCTTTGTTGCAACCAAATGAAGAGATCATAAATTTATTTTCTTCCATAGGAGCGGAGCCTGGCTCCGGTAATTTCGCAGTGACTAAAACAGTCGAGGTGGAAACAGTTCGCTTGGATGACATCAGCGATTTGACGTTGCCTGATTATGTTAAGATCGATGTTCAGGGTGCCGAATTATTGGTTATGGAAAATGCACTGGATACGTTCTCCGATGTCCTCGTTGTTGAAACGGAGGTAGAATTTGTTCCGATATATAAAGATCAACCGCTCTTTGGCGACATCCAACTGTTTTTTGCCAAGCACGGTTTTATGTTACACAAACTCGTCGATATCGCCGGAAGACCATTACGCCCGCTTACCCTCGACAACCCTTATCAGGCAATGAGCCAAGTCCTATGGGCCGATGCGATATTTGTAAGGGGCTATATGAATTTATCTGTATATTCCGATGAACAACTTCTCAAGGCTGCGGTTATCCTCAATGACGTTTACATGTCTTACGATGTTGTTGTCAGACTTCTAGCGGAATACGACAAACGACAAACTACAAGTTTGCAAACGACATATATGAAAGCTCTTGCATCAAATAAAAACCTTCCTCGCATGTTCATGAATTTAAAAGAACACATCTAACATGCTATTCTCACATTAAAATAATGACATGCTAACGTTGTGGCGAAACTCTGATCTAAGGATCAATTCGTTGCTCTCGGACTGACTGATATTGCTGGGGCTAGACTGGCTGTTGGGTTCGCATCTCAAGTGCAATTTTGAGGTTTTCGAGGAAGGTCTCAGCGGCAGTTCTGAAGCTCGGAAATTTTTTCTATGTTGAGTTGATGACCCACGTGAGAAAATTTTCAATCAACGGGCGAGACGCTATACGACAGGCTTTCAATTTCGTGATAAGCCTAGTGCCGTTTTTTATATATTAACGCTCTGTCGGATAAATTAGAGGTAAGGCACTCTTTTTTGAAAGAATGAAAAGTAGG
>CAYXUT010000259.1:0-3445 GCA_964468005.1 uncultured Magnetovibrio sp.
TCCGGTCGTAGAGATTGGGCTCGATGTCGCCGGCGATTTCTCCGTAGCCGCCGCGGTCAACGAACTGGTCATCGCCGGCAAGGTTCATCCTTGTCTGTCCGACATCTTTAGCTTCGACAAAATAGGCCACACCCACCAACTGATGCACGAAAACAAGCATCCATATGGCAACATGGCGTCCCCGGTCAACGCGACAGAGCATGGTCAGGGGGCGGGGTGAATTATGTAAGACGATTTTTTCATCCTGGCGCCATAAGCAAACGGCAGAATATACTTGTGGCATGCAAAAATCACCTTGAGAGACCAGCAACATTGTAGAATGCATCAACCAGCAACTCATCGCGGCGTTCGCGCAGGCAGGCCATGTAGCGATTGATCGGCATCTCTGCATCAACGAAGCGCAGGACCTTGAGGCGAGGGTCGAACGGCAAGGCCAGTTCTCCGAAGACACCTATGCCATGGCCTTTAGCGACGGCTTCACGAACGGTCTCGCCACTTGCAATTTCCATGATCACATCCGGCGTAATACCGGCCGCAACCGCTGCCGCCTCGAACGATCGGCGAGTGTTCGAGCCGACTTCGCGTAAGATCATGGGCTGGCCATCCAGTTCCGCCATATGTATCTTGTCGCGCTTTGCCCAAGGATGATCGCGCCCGACAATGGCCACAACATAGTGACTATCGTATATCTGAGTGTAGAGACGGCGGTCCGGGTCATGGTCCGACAGCATGCCGACATCGGATTCATAGGCTAACAGACTTTTTAGTGTTGCGGCCGAATTGCCTGATGACACCGAAATTTTTACCTTTGGGTAGCGCTCCCGAAATGTCGAGATCATATCAACGATGAAGAACGGCAACACCGATGATACCCGGAGATGGCCGGCACCATAGTTGCCGGCCGCCCGAAGGAAGTTCTCTGTTTCTGCAACCACACCGAACAAGCGTTGCGTGATTTCAAACAGGGAACGGCCCGTCGTGGTCATCTTGACACTCCGTTGGGCGCGATTGAAGACCTTGACCCCATAGGTGGCTTCCAACTCGCGAACCTGCTCGGTGACGGTCGGTTGGGACACGTTCAATTCTTTCGCGGCGCCGGTAAAACTACCGGCCTTAGCGACGGCGTGAAACGACCGTACTTGCGTATATTTCATCGTAAATACCAATTTAAAAGATAGAAAAATAATATTTTTCCTATGGTATGCTTTCATCCACAATTGGGTCAATGTCACCGTGTGAATGCTTGGATAAGAGTTGCGAGTAAGTCACATAATGCTCACAGGAGAACCAGAAATGTCGAACAATCTAGGCGCCTATCACTTCTCCTACGCGGTGGTCACCGATACGCACGTCAATTTCGGCGAAACGCAGTGTAACTCCGAGTTTGAAATCAATCAGCGTGCCAATGGCCGATTGCGGCATGTGATCCGAGACCTGAACCATCGCGACTTAGATTTTGTCGTCCACCTTGGTGACATCGTGCACCCGGTGCCGGCGCTGCCGGATCTCTACGAAATGGCGGCCAACTGTTTCCGCCAGCAAGTTGCCGATTTACGCCATCCTCTGCACCTCGTGCCAGGCAACCATGATATCGGCGAAAAGCCGATCGCCTGGAGTACTGGCGCCGTCGCCTGTGACGATTACATCGCACTTTGGAAGAAAAACTTCGGTGCGAATTATCAATGTTTCGATCATCGGGACGGCCGGTTCTTTATGATCGATTCTCAAATTATTAACAGCGGACTGGCCGCCGAGACGGAACAAAAGATTTGGCTGGAAGCCGAGATAGCGGATGCCGCCGAACGAGGCATGCGCATCTTCGTACACACCCATTATCCGATTTATCTGACGGCACCAGGCGAGGACGAGCATTTCGACAACCTCGCGGAGCCGGGCCGCTCTTGGTTGCTTAATCTAATGGAACAGCATCGGGTTGAGGCGCAGTTCTCAGGTCACGTGCATAACTTCTGGTTCAACCGGTTTGGCGTCACCAACTGCTATGCGCTGCCGTCAACCGCTTTCGTGCGCCAGGATTATGCCGAGATGTATCGCGCCGCGCCGCTACCCGGCACCGAAGGTGGGCGCAGCGATCTTGCTAAGCTCGGATACTTTGTCATCCAGGTTCACGAACACGGCCACTTCTGCCAATGGGTGAGAACTTTCGGGGCCATCGCGGAACCGGACAGTGCGGACACTGCGCCGGTGGACCAGGTGCCGGCCATTCATCCCTTGCAGAATCCACATTCCCGCTTTGGTTTCGACATGCGTCAAAACTGGCTTGAAGAGGTGGAGATTCCACCATCAGGCTCGCTGGATGAATTCGATCGCAAACGCATGCGCAACGATTATGCCTTGATGGCGCTCGTTGAAACGGGGGTCAGGCGGGTGCGTATTCCGGCGACCGACCTGCTCATCCCGGAACATCGTGCGCGGTTGGAAGATTGCGCCTGCCTTGGGTTTCAATTCACGCTGTTCTCTTTTGGGTTTCCCGACAAACGCTTGCTGGATGCTGTTGGGAATGCCAAGGGTCTGATCGACATGTGGGAAATCTGCGACACGACGGAAGAACTGCCAGACGTGGTGGACGCGGTTCGCGCGACAGTGAAAGCGGCCGGCATGTCCCTGTATCTATCGCGTATCCGCACCAGGGAAGATCAGGAAAGCGCCGGCGGCAAGTACCACCACATGATCGTTCACGGCTTTACCCGCGACGACAACAAACAGATTAAACAGATCGCCGGCCTCGCCGGTGTCGACGGATTGGTGTTCCGCATCGAGGGCGCGACCTCACCGTGGGAAGCAGCAAGGTGCGCACTGGCCGCCTGCAGTAGCCATGGTTTAAAGGCGTCTCTGCACATCCGCATGACGAAAGGGTCGCCGGGGTCACAGCAGACAGATGATGACTGGGTCGCGAACCGTGTTGCCGAGGCCATTGCAACTGCCTGCGCATTTGAAGATGTCCACGTCTACGCCGATACGTTTGCCGACGTCGACCGCGGCTATTATCGCCGGCACGGCGTCGTCAATCGATTTTACAACCCGCGGCCTGGGTTCGCGGTCACCCGCCACCTCACCGCAGCCTTTGCTGAGGCCAGATCTTTTTCGCCGGAAAATAAAGGAGCCCAAGTCTCTTTGGTTGGTGAAGGAGGTCAGCATTTTGAACTCGTTCACGAGGCATCTCTGAAAACATCGGATAATTCCACCGGACCCGGCAGGTTAATCGATCTGTATACGGGCGAATGCATTCCTGCCGTGTGTAATGCAGGCGGTGATTTTGATCCTCCTCCAACGTCACCTCTATGTTTGTGGAAGGTCGGCGGAGAAGTTATCAGGGCATAGAATAAAATGGTGTCGTTGGCTTTTTGTAGTCTTTTATTTGTATTAATAGTTTGATTTTACAACCGTCCTGCGATCAGTTCCAATCAGGCCGCCCTTCGCTCTTCTT
>CAYXUT010000260.1:0-3438 GCA_964468005.1 uncultured Magnetovibrio sp.
GTCTTTGCCATGCCGATGAGGTTGATCATCCGCGTGATTGAGCCCCACATGTAAGGAACGCCGAGCCGTACCTCCGGGAGCCACAGACGGGCTCCCTTAGCGGCGATTCGAAAATCGCAAGCCATTGCGAGGGATACACCCCCACCCACCGCGAACCCGTTTATTGCCGCGATGGTAATTTGGTCGAGTCGCTCCCATTCGTCCATAACGCGCCAGCCTATTTTGCCCATACGCAGTCGGTCACTGTCCGTTTGTTTGGCCTGCGCTTCCGTCGTCGTGCCTGCAGAGAGTGCGGTCATGTCGGCCCCGACGCTAAAGGAGCGTCCTTTTCCCGTCAAAACAATGATACGTGCGTCTACATTCTCCTGGAGTTCAAAAGTAATCGCTAATAATTCACGCATGACTTTTTCGTTGAGAGGGTTCAGCTTCGCAGGACGATTGAAGGATACCGTTGTAATTGGTCCTGCGTGCTCGATAGTGAATGTGTCGTAGCTCATGTGCGTTCTACCTCCCGGTGAAAACAAAGTTTTCGCTCATTCTTGATTGTACTTGCTTGAGATGGGTCACATATTGCGGGAATCCGCCGTTGTAGTTGCCGTCTTGTCGCCGCTGAGATTCACCCTCGAAATTGTAATAACCGGGCGTACAATCCTGGTTCCGACTCGTTTTGCCCCTGTGATGTATGACTTCTTGGACCCACCATTCCTCCGCCTCCGGTTTTACGTTGATAGAAGAATAGTTGCCGCTTCTTACATGATTTATGCAGGCGGCAATATGATCACCTTGAGATTGAAGCATGTCCGTGAGATTGAATTGAAACGATGCCTGGTATCCGCCCATGATAAACAAATTAGGATAACCCTGCGAATGGATGCCGAGAAGGGTGCGAATCCCAGTGCGGTACTTGTCTTCTAAGTCCACGCCTTCTTGTCCCTTTATTTCATTGTAAATGCCGGTTTTCTGTACCTCGAAACCTGTTGCATAAATGAGAAGGTCAAGTTCATATTGTTTCTCCTCGAACACAGGCCCCTTGTTTGTGATTTCGGTTATGCCTTTACCCTGAGTGTCGATCAAATGAACGTTGGGTCTGTTGAAGGTCGGTAGATACTCGTTATGAAAGCAAGGTCTCTTACACATAAACATATACCAGGGCTTCAGGGCGTCTGCCGTGGTCGGATCTTTCACGACTTCCTCTATGCGTTCATGAATTTTCATCATGTAGTCGATATTTCCATTTTCTTGCCGTCTGATCTTTTCCTCACGTGTCATATTGCTACGTGCGATCCTTTGGTGTTCCGTCAATTGAGGCCCTTTCATTGCCCGTTCTCGGCGTTTGGCCTGCCAACCGGATCGAAGCTTCCGGGCCCAATTTGGATCTGTGGGCCAGTCATCCCGAATGTCTATGGAAGAAGGTGTTCGTTGGAAGATGTAGAGTTCTTTTGCGGCACCGCCAAGTTCGGGAATGGCCTGGACTGCGGTCGCGCCAGTTCCAATGATCCCCACTACTTTGTCCGTTAGGCCCGACAGGTCCTCGTTCGTATAGGCGTAGTCCCACCGTGACGTATGAAAGGAATGTCCACTGAAGGTTTCCATGCCTCGGATCTTGGAGAGTTTTGGTTTGGAGAGAGTACCGTTTGCGCAGATGACAAAACGTGATTTCATGTGGTCGCCCCGGTCAGTTCGGACATGCCACATTCTTTCCTCTTCATTCCACGCGGTCGATATCACTGTCGTTTGAAAAACAGCCAATTCGTACAGCTTATACTTCTTCGCTATTGCTTGGCAGTGTCCCAGGATTTCTGCGCCACCGGCGTAATGTCTGGTGGGGACGTAATCCATTTCATCTAGCAAAGGAAGATAGTCGTACGAAATGACATCGCAGGCAACACCCGGGTACCTGTTCCAGTACCACGTGCCCCCGACGTCGGCCCCGCGTTCCACGATCCGGATGCTTTCCACCCCATACTCCCGTAACCGCGCCGAAGTTAATAACGCGGAAAATCCTCCTCCAATAAACAAGCACTCAACCGTATCTGTGATTGGTTCCCGTGCTGTTAACTCGCCGCCGTACGGGTCTGTTTCGTACTTGGCGAAGGCACCTGAAAGGTCGGAGGTGTATTGAGAGGTGCCTTCCGGCCGGTAGTCGAGCCTGAGATCTCGTTCTTCGGCAAATTTTTTTTTGATTGCCTCGTAGTAGTCCTGCGGATTCTCCGAATCGGCAGTGCCGTCCATACTCCCTACTAAGGGCTTCTCTCGGGATAATTTGTTCATAAGGTGACCTCTTGAGCGACAGGCTTTGCCCTAGGTGGCGGCAAGCATGATGTTAATTAGAAGTGGATTCTTGGTGTGCCTGGTGATGGCGCTACTGGCCAGAAAAATCCTTAAACGCAGTAGAACCCTGTCGTGCACCTTGATTGTTCCTCTAGGTTCGAGAAAATTTGTCTTCAAAATATCTTTCCGATAGGTCCGGCTGCTTGTTGCTGAGTCGCTGGGACCCGTGCCGTTGGCATGCCCAACCTAAGAAGGGGTACCCAGCTTCCGAGGGCCACTAGGCCCACGCGCCTGACCTGTTGCTCGTATAACCCAATGTGCGGTAGACAGCATCAACCAAACTTTGGCCACGCTCATTTAGTAACAGTCCCGGGCCCATACGATTCATTGTATAACCGAACGACATACTACACTTTGGATCTGCGAAACCGAACGACCCGCCGGCGCCTACGTGGCCAAACGCATCCTCCGAAATTAAGACGCTATCCCGTAACCCTTCGGGTTCTCGTCTATTGTCCATTGCTTTCATAAACCCGGATGAAAATCGGGTAGGAGTAACCAGGACGGCGTCTCTCCCTGTAGCTGACGCAACCAGGCCCATCCGGTGTAAGGTCTCCTTGTTCACGAGCTCGACGTTCTCTTTCGTGCCGCCCAAAGCCAAGGGTTCGTACATCCCCGCCAGTCCGCGCGCATTCGTGATACCTCCTGCGCCGCCGATCTCCGCAGCATGTGCCTCTCGAGAATCGAACATAGGAGGTGGGCCCATGTAGCCGCCGTTATTGCCCATGGTCAGCGCCTGTATTGTTCCGGGCTTGATTAGTTCCTGAAATAAAGGTCTTGCAGGGTCCGGTTTCGCCGGGATCATTGGCGCTACGAGGCCCTCCTTTTCTTCAGGAAGACCTATCCAAAAGTCTAAGTGCAGGGGGTCCGCAATCTCTTCTTTGAAGAATGTGCCAAGGGATTTACCTGATATTCGGCGCACGACCTCGCCGACCAGCCAGCCGTACGTGATGGCGTGGTATCCATTGCCAGTTCCGGGCTCCCAGAATGGCTTCTCTTCCTCCAGTGCTTTCACCATAAGGTCCCACTCGGCGTAGGCGCCCGCGGGAAGGGTTTTCCGGACGGCCGGCAGGCCCGCTTGGTGATTGAGTAGCATTCGCACTGGAA
>CAYXUT010000261.1:0-3427 GCA_964468005.1 uncultured Magnetovibrio sp.
CGCCGACACCTTCTCCTGCAATCGGTAATCGGCGTCTTCCTGGAAAATATTAAGATTGTTGTTGCTCAGATTGGCGAGCAGCTTTTGCTGAACCGTCCTTGCCGCGTTAGGCCAATTTGACCAGGATGACTATGTCATTCATGCTCAACGTGAATGAGCGTCTGTAGACTCACGTCATGGGCTTCCTTGACATGTGCAAAGGATTTCTCGTAATTGGTTTCCTTTATGTTTGTGGCATCTTGGCCGGTACTGTTGAATGCCTGCATGATCTCCAGCAATAAGATCTTGAGCTCCTTGCCGCTAGGAGCGACCATCATCTGATCAAATGAGATCACGAACGTAACGGTATAGTTCATTGAGGTGTGATTATGCTTTTTTACTGGTCGCCTCGTGAAGCTAACTCCGTGGCTGCTTAGCGCGAGGTGAGAAAATTCGAAATATCATAGATAAATTTTGTCCACATTACAGATGCGGTGCGCCATGACCTTGCTCGAGCGCGTCCGATCTTGCGCTCAATACCGCGCGTTAGATTTCCGCCCTTTTGTTGTTGCCGGTCTAAGCATCGGGCAGATCCGAGCGGACGCTATTGTCGAACTTACCGACTTTGGTGATGTCTTTGATTTCACAGATCAGGAAATCCAGCTGAAATCGAATGTTCGGGGATTTGCCGAACGAACCAGGGTCATGGGTAAGGTGGCGCGGACGCTTCGAGACCGAGGGCTGATTGCCGGGTGGCGCGATGAGATGTACCCGGCGGCGCCGAAGTTTGGCGATCCTGCTGTTTTCGATATCGAACGCGCGGCAGTGCCGTTTTTCGGTATTCGCGGCTACGGCGTGCACATCAATGGTTGGGTCAAGACAGAGGATGGCCCGATGATGTGGATCGGTCGGAGAAGTTTGACCAAGCCGACGGGGCCAGGATTACTTGATCAAGTTGTTGCGGGCGGGTTGCCGTCAGGCATGGCGCTGATGGAAAACGTAATCAAAGAATGTGAGGAAGAAGCTAGCATTCACGCTGATTTGGCGCGCCAAGCGGTATCGGTGGGGACCGTCTCTTATATTACTGAACGCGAGGAAGGACTGCGCCACGACGTACTCTTCAATTACGATCTTCTCTTGCCTACGAATTTTTCGCCGGTCAATGAAGACGGTGAAGTGGCGGAGTTCATGTTGTGGCCTATGGCGCAGGTACATGAAGAGGTCGGCCACGAAGGTGTGTTCAAGTTCAATGCTGCTTTGGTGGTCATCGATTTTTTGGTGCGCCACGGGTTTGTCGACCCGGAAAGTCCAGGGTATACGGATGTAGTATCTGGCCTGCATCTTTAAACATAAACGATAAAAATGGGGGAAAGACCCAGTGAGCAAAACGATGGATCTGTCCGTGTATCTTTCCGGCGAAATTCACACCAATTGGCGTGACCGTATCGAGGATGCCTGCAATATCGCTGGGCTCGATATCGAGTTTCTAGCACCCGTAACCGACCATGGTTCCAGTGATGACTGCGGTGTTTCTATTCTCGGTGCCGAGGACAACAGTTTTTGGAAGGATCACAAGGGGGCCAAAGTAAACGCCATCCGCACCCACACGATGATTGAGCGCGCGGACGTTGTCGTTGTGCGGTTTGGTGATAAGTACCGCCAGTGGAACGCCGCCTTCGATGCCGGATATGCTCATGCTTTGGGAACTCCGATTATAACGCTGCATGACCCCGAGTTGACCCATCCGCTTAAAGAAGTGAATGGTGTCGCCATGGCAGTAGCCCAAACGACGGAACAGGTCGTAGGAGTGCTTCGCTACGTGCTCGAAGGTAAGCTCTAAAACCTTATGCGTGAACGCGGTACCAAGGTAGGTGGTCAATCAGGGCTCGACCTTTTCCCGACAATCGAACCCAGTCGGCACGGTATGTTTGACGTTGATGACCGACACACGCTCTACTGGGAAGAGGCCGGCAACCCGGACGGAATTCCCGTCGTTTTCCTGCATGGCGGTCCGGGGGCCGGATGCTCACCCAACCACCGCCGGTTTTTTGACCCGAAGGCTTACCGTATTTTTCTTTTCGATCAGCGTGGCGCTGGCCGATCAACGCCCTATGCCGAAATCACAGATAATACCACCCACCATCTGATCGCCGATATCGAGGCGCTGCGTGAGGAGTTCGGAGTTGATCGGTGGTTGGTGTTCGGTGGGTCATGGGGAGCGACCTTGGCCGTGGCCTACGCGACCCGGCATGCCGAGCGTTGCCTCGGGATGATACTGCGCGGCGTATTTCTTGCGCGTACTTCGGAGTTGGAGTGGTTTTTAGGAGGCGTTGGTGCCGTTCGTCCAGAAGCCTGGGAGCGATTTGTCTGTTTCCTGCCCGAGTCTGAACGCGGTGATGTTCTTGCCGCCTATCATGTACGTTTAATGGACACCGCATCCGATATCAATGGTCGGGCGGCGCGCGCGTGGAATGCTTTCGAGACAGAATGTTCGACATTACGGAGCGAGGGTGGCGGAAACGTAGCCGGTTCGCCATCATTGGCGCTTGCCCGGATTGAGGCGCACTATTTCGTCAACGGTATGTTTTTGGATCTCGATCTTCTTAGCGAGGTTACAAAAATTTCTCATTTGCCCTGCGTTATCGTCCAGGGGCGGTACGACATGGTCTGTCCCATGGTGACGGCACGCGAGTTGCACTTGGCTTGGCCGGGGTCACGCTTGGTAATCATTAATGATGCCGGTCATTCGGCCATGGAGCCTGGCATCCGCAGAGGTCTCGTTGCTGTGACCGAGGTGTTTAAAATAAATCGTGATTTCAACGCTGTTTCGAGTTCACCTTGATTAAAATGGGCTAAAACGCCTAAGATGCGCCCCCCTGAGCAAAAGCCCGAATTATGAAAAATAAAAACTTAATATTGGCGGTCGTCGCTCTTGTCATAGGTGCGCTTAGTGCGACGGCATCAAGAGCCGATGACCCGGATTTTCTGGGCTTCTCGGCCGGATGGTTTGATTTTAACCGAAAGAAAGATCAGGGTGGAGAACTTCGGCTGGAATACCGCTTGAACAAGAAATTATGGGTGTTCAAGCCCTTCGGAACCTTGGCCGTTGTTTCAAACGGTATGACATTTCTGGGCGCAGGTATCTTGATGGATATATATTTGGGTCGCCGGTGGGTGGTGACGCCGAGTTTCGCGCCGACGTGGTGGCGCGGTAAGACGGACGATCTTGACCTCGGGCACGGAGTTGAATTTCGCTCGCAATTGGAATTCGCCTACCGTTTTGATGACCGATCACGCCTTGGGCTCTCAATCTCACACTATTCTAACGCGGGATTGGGGGATAGTAATCCCGGTACCGAGTCCCTGATGGTTAATTATTCGATTCCCCTGGGCAACTTCTCTAAGATGTTCAAGTAACGGCGTGAGGCAGTTGGCTAGCTCTGAAAAA
>CAYXUT010000262.1:0-3375 GCA_964468005.1 uncultured Magnetovibrio sp.
TATGGTTGTGCAGAAGGCCAATAATACCGAGAACCAGGCTTGTCCACTTGGAAGCGCACAGGTTAGGGTTATCGGCGACCGGAGAAATTCACATTATGCGCGAGAGGCAAGAACCGCAGGCGGACTATATTATCATCGGAGCTGGCTCGGCAGGGTCAGCATTGGCCCACCGTCTTAGTGAGGACCCTGCAACTAAGGTGCTGCTCTTGGAGGCTGGAAAGGCCACTCACCCGTTCACACCTCTGCCAATCAGTTTTGGCCTGTTAATCGATAAGCCTGGTCCAAACTGGCGGTTCTTCTCTGAGCCAGAAGAGAACACCGCGAACCGGGAAATTCCGGTACCGCGGGGTAAGCTGCTCGGCGGGTCATCATCGATCAACGGCCAGGTTTGGGTCCGAGGCCAGCATCTTGATTACGATACCTGGGGCCAATTTGGTAATCGAGGGTGGAGCTGGTCCGACGTCGGTCCAATCTTCAAACGGATGGAAAGTTACGAAAAGGGCGGTGATGAATTTCGGGGCGGAACTGGCCCACAAAATGTTACTGAAATTAATGACCGAAACCCACTTTACAACGCGTTCTTTGCCGCCACTGCAGCCGCCGGCCACAAACCCAACCCAGACTACAACGGTGCCGACCAAGAAGGCATTGTGTGGACACAGGCCTCGATCCGGAACGGCCTGCGCATGAGTACGGCGGAATGTTACTTAAAGCCCATTCGCGACCGGCAAAATCTTAACATCATTACTGAGGCCCACATCCGCCGCCTGATCTTAGAGAGCAAACGCTGCGTTGGCGTCGAATACGAACGCGGCGGCCAAGTCCATTGGGTCCGAGCGGGACGTGAGATTATTTTATCCGCGGGTGCGATCGGATCACCACAGGTCCTGGAGTTATCGGGCATCGGTCGCCCAGACGTCCTGAAGGCGCACGGGGTCGAGGTTCTACACGAATTGGCACCGGTTGGAGAGAACCTCCGTGATCACATTATTCCCCGGTTGCAGTGGAGGATCTCCAAAGCCAACTATTCTTATAATCAGCGTGCATCAGGTCTCGGGCTTATTGGAGAAATCGCCCGATATCTGTTCACTCGTCGCGGTTTTCTCACCCTTCCCGCGGCTCCAATTATGGGTTTCTTGAAAACCCGACCGGAGGTGGCGAGCGCAGACATTCAGTTTTTCATGATACCGTACGCAATCAAGGATGTGAAACGCCGCAAGCCGCAACCGTTTCCAGCCATGGGTATCTCGGTTTGCCAGCTTAGGCCGGAAAGCCTGGGGTCCATTCATATCCGTTCGGCCGATCCCTACGCCCAACCGGCAATCCGGTTCAATTTTATGGGCGAGCGTCTGGATCGTGATACGCTGATCGATGGTGTGAAGATGGTCCGCGATATTGCTCAACAGGCACCACTAGATGAAATCCGGGGCCCCGAGTTGGTTCCCGGCGCCGACGTCGCCACGGATGACGAAATCGAACATTGGATCCGCACTACTTCAGAAACCGCCTATCACCCCATCGGCACTTGCCGGATGGGTCCCGACGGCGTCGTTGACGAGCGATTGCGCGTTTATGGCTTGGAAGGCCTGAGAGTCGCGGATGCGTCAATCTTTCCGACCATGCCGTCAGGGAACACCAATGCACCGAGTATCATGGTTGGTGAGAAGTGTGCGGACCTAACCCGCGAAGATCAACACGCCTGAAGGCTCAATTGGCCGACACGGTTGTCGACTTCAACAACGGCGCGAAGGCTTTGTCACGTTAATCGGCTTTCGCGTCGAATGGCAACAGTCTAGCCTCCAGCGATGAAACAGACAGTCCGACATGTGCTTCTCCTGATTAACGTGACAAAGCTCTCACAAAGGTTGTTGCAATGTCGGCGCGCTGTCGGAAACCGTGGTGCGGTGTAGGTCGCGGACCTGATCACTGTCGTAGCGAGTAGCTCGGTGCATGGTGGCGCGATTATCCCAGATGACCAGGTCGTTGGGTTGCCATTCATGGCTGTAGATGAATTGGTGCTGGGTAGCGTGCTCGTTTAATTCTCGCAGGAAAATCCGGGCTTCGGGCATGGGCTGACCGTGAATAGCACCCGCATGAGCGGAGAGATACAGCGAGAGGCGACCGCTGCCCGCATGGCGACGCACCAGTCGCTGGGGGACCGGTTGGTTGAACGCGATCTCGGCGTCAGTCCATTCTGCAAAACCCAGCAGTCCTCGGGAATATAGTTGGGAGTGGTCACAAATCTTGTCCATGCATTCTGCCTGTATCTCGGGAGCCAATTCATCCCAAGCAGCTCGCATATCGGCGAACTGTGTAATGCCACCGCTTGCCGGTATATCGCGTGCCGATAGTAGGGAGTATTTCGCGGGTGTTTGTTTGAAGGAACTGTCCGAATGCCAAAGCCGATTGCCTAGAGAGAACAGGGAGCGCCGGTCGTCAATTGCCATGACTTCACCGTTTTCGTCCAGATTTGAGATATCGTTCACCTTCATCGAAAGTCGTCGTGTCGCGGATTGGTCGATATCGCCAGTTGCCTGTTCAAGCGGCCCAAAATATTCCGAGAAAGCGCATTGTTGGTCGTCGGTAATCTGTTGGTGGCGCAGAACCAGTACGGCAAAGTGATTCATGCCATCTTCAATCTCCGTGGCATCTTCTTTTGAAATTCCGTTGGCCACGGAAACGCCCGACAACAAACCAGCGAAATTGGGGCGTTCGAGATGGATTGGTTCTATGTCGATAGTCATCTGGTTTCTTCCTACATCTTGTCTTTTTTGCAGCATAAGCTATGCGGCTGACGGCTCAGATGAAAGCCTTTACCCAGATCAAACCCGGCTCAACGGGAACGTAAACAAGGGCGGGTAATCCAGGGCCGAATGGGACACTTGGGCGGATGCATATACCGATAGGTTAGCTGATGCAGTTTGCGAGACATTAAAATGAACCAGACGAATGGGGGCCAAGTGAATTTTGGGCGGCGCGCCGGGTGCCGACCGGCAAACTGATCTGCGTGCAGACAGATCACTACATCAGCCTGCGCGTCTTCAATAAGGAGATCAGCTTCTGAATGCGCCAGGCCAGCGCTGCGCTTGATTATCATGAGAAGCAGAACGTACCGCCGCCTGCACCAGCACCAAAACCAAAGTGATCTGTCACTGAGCGTGTCACTGGAGTGAAAAACGAGTGACAGAGGATTCGTACAAATGGCTATAAATAGGTGTATCTATGATGGGCTATGCAAGAGGAAACCGCAGAAACCCTAGATTATTGTCACCCATGCAAATCATTGTGGGGTACTCGTCAGGGCTTTGTCACGTTAATCGGCTTTCGCGTCGATTGGCAACAGTCTAGCCTCCGGCGATGAAACAGATCTGCTAT
>CAYXUT010000263.1:0-1234 GCA_964468005.1 uncultured Magnetovibrio sp.
GCTGCGCGGGCAATCTCAATATCACTCTTAGGCATTCAACGCCTCCGTGCTTTCCTAAAGTACTTGATAATTGTAATCTAGACGCGGCTGGCGCCGCATTGCGGTGTTATTTTAAGGTGGTCAAATGCCATAAAAAGGTTGGGTCACTAGAACATTGGACGCAGGCGCTGTGCACCCCTGTATGGAACAAGATACGCCAGTGCGTCCAATGTTACCTAGGGGTTAGGACCCGGCTTTGCGTTGTTCGAGCGTTTCAAGGCCATTGTCCCAGTTCATGTCTTTAGCGAACTGTTCTAACTCATCGTCGTTCATGTAGACGGTGTGTTCGGGACCGGGATAAACGTGTTCACGCACCTCGTCACGGTAGCGTTGGAAAACGTCCTCCATGATCGGTATCAAATCTGTGTAAATCTTAGAGTGTCTTGGAACGAACTCTTCCCAGAGATGAAATAGATCAGATGTAATAATGTGCACGCCATCGGCTTTGCTGCCGGCACCAAGGCTGACGACTGGAACAGGTAAGGTTTCCGCCAGGTATTGGCAGACTTCCTCGGATGTCACTTCGCATAGGATCGAGAAACAACCAGCATCGACGAAGGCTTGAGCATCGTCGACCATTTGTTTGGCAGTGTCAGCGGTTTTGCCTTTTGCGAAGACGCCACCTTGCTGCGGAATACGCATCGGCGTGATCCCAATATGGCCCTGCACAGGGACACCAGCCCTGACAATGGCTTCGATGTTGCGGGCGTGATTATAATTACCCTCACATTTCAAAACTTCGGTGTTGGCTTCGTGGACGAAGCGCCCTGCATTTTCGACCGCTTGTCCTGGTGAAATGTGATAACTCCAATACGGCATATCTACCATACGCATGCCATACTTGCTGCCTCGGTCGATGGCTTTTGCCATCATCATCACTTCATCAAAAGTTACGGTTACGGTGCTTTGATGACCAAACAGGATCATTCCACCGGTATCTGAAACGCACAGGATATCAATTTCCTCACGATCAGCGATGACGGCGCTCCGGTAATCGTAGATCGCCATTTGAACGATCTGCTCACCATTTTCCATTTTCTTTTGTAACGTTCTAGTTGTAACTCTCTGGCGCTTTTTCTCAGCCATTTCATCCTCCCTATCAATGTTTGTCATCGCAGCTACAAGCGCCGCCAGTTTCCACCCAATCATACTATTAGAACTTTATGAGGAAAAGGCTTAAGTAATTGATAGAATT
>CAYXUT010000263.1:1334-3371 GCA_964468005.1 uncultured Magnetovibrio sp.
CGATCACATGGGCGGAAGCGGCCAAACTGCCTTTGTGCTTGCTGGATCCATCAATGCATGAGCGTCGCATCATCGATGAAGCCTTTGCCAAAATACAGTGTGAGCCAGCACCAATTGTCGTTGCCTCGGACTCCATCCTAAATTTGATCTTCCATGTGATGTTCGCTGGCATGGTGACCATCATCCCGAGCCATTTTGCCAGGATCCCTGGAGGCCTTTCTGGCACCAAAGAAATTCAGCTGGTGGAACCGGAGGTTACGCGTGAAGTTGGCCTAGTTTGGTCGCCGACAGAACCGATTATGCCGATGGCAAGAATTGCTACCGCAATCTGTCAGGAAATGTGCGGCAGCGGTGCCATGAACCAATGGTTTGAGGTTGCAGAATAGCGTCTGGTCAATTTTAAAACGAGGCATCGGCCCATCCGCGGCCGGCCCACCGACGCCGGACGTTAACAACGCCCCAAAACAAAAAGATCAATACAAGGCCCGCGGTGAAATTGATGATAGTCAAAGCGCGGCCGAGGCTTTCAACTTCGATCCGTATCAAGAGCCGCAAATTTCTGAGCCGTTTTCGGGCATCTATCAGTTCACTCCGAAATTTTTTGATTTCATCCCTCATGGATTGCGGAAGCTTATCGATATCTTTGTTACCGACGACCTTGAAGGCCGCCGTCATATTTGCTTCTACCTCCGCAACCCGCCGCACCAACGCGGCCTCTTCTTGTCTGTATTGCTTCTCGACTTTTTGAAAAAGATCATGCACGCGGGTAAACGGCCGTTGTAATTGACCGCGCGAACGAATGGACGTAAGCGCAACATCACCGGTGGCATACTCGACCAGATTGAGGAGAAAAGACAGGTTGTCATTGAGCGGCCGCACGACCGTTCGTCCGCCGACATCGATCTGCTGTAACGAAAAGGGATCAAACAACCAGTCCACATCAGCAATTGCAAAAATCTTGGTTCGTCCTTTGGAACGCGCCATATGCTGTATGGAAGAAGCCTCACCATCTCTTCTTGCCGGAGCCCTCGCAAAGGAACTTTCCAAAGATCCATCGATGGCAGCGGCAATTACCCTAGGCACACCGTCACTCTCGAATTCCGTAGTCAGTTGGCGCGGGCTCTTGTCACTGTACCCCAGGCGCGGTTGTGAGCCGCTCTCTGATGATGAAAATATCAAGGAAACAGCCCCAGCTAGCGTATTGATTTTCAACGCACCTGGTTCGACCATGAAAACCTCTTTCAGGTGTGCCGTGGTCGGATGATTGCCGGCCAAGCCCGATTGTCGGATACGCATCCAGTAGGGGAAGCTCATTCGTGTTTCTTGGTTGTCGGAAACCGGTGACGCGGCACGTGCGTCCCCAACCACAGCATCTCCAAGATAACGTACACCCCATTTCAGCAACAGATCGGATATGTCATTGATCTCGAGGGACGGTGATGGATTAACTGCATTGCTGCCGCGGTTAAACCGTACGTAAGGATCCAGCATGACAACCAGACTGCCGCCCTTCATTACGAACTGATCAATGGCATACAACATTTCATGGCGAAGAATGCTGGCGTCAACAATCAACAGGGCGGCAAGTCCCTCGGGCAGCTGTTTCTTGAAAAACGGGATCACCGCGATGTCGTACGCGCGTTTTAATTCGGCCATGAAAGACAATCCCTGAACCTGGCCGACGGCAGCTTGAGAAGGCAGTAACGGACTAATGATACCTATTTTTGGTGTTTCCCGCAGACTCAATCCGTTTAATGCAACGGCGATGTCATACTCCAGAAACCGATCACGCTGGATGTCAAAATAAGGCACATTGCCGACTCTGCCACCATGTTCGACCACCAAACCAAAATAGAAATGGTCGCCAGAAGACATGGGTACGCGGCGCAATCCACGGTCGAGCGCCTGGAGTTCGGCGTCGCTGTCAGGCTGCGGGTTCAATTCCTTGATGGTCAAATTTTCTCCCGCGTGTGCAGCCAAGTTCTTAAGCAAATTCCGAACCCGCCGAGCATGCGATTTAATCGCCACAGGGATGGA
>CAYXUT010000264.1:0-3324 GCA_964468005.1 uncultured Magnetovibrio sp.
ATACTCATTGAGAACACCACGGCTCCATCCCTGCAGCAGCCCACGCCTCATTCATTGCCATCACCAACCACGATGCCACTTATCTCACCGTCATGAACGTCGTATTCGATTCTGTTCGGATTACAGCATACAACACAGTCATAAATCTCATCATTATGACCGTTAAAAGAATCGCTTACCTCTAGATCAACCTCAAAAGTTTCGAAACAGAAGTAGCAAGTGATTGATTGATAGTTTTGGCTCAAAGTGAACTGTCATTAAATTTATGTCAGAAGCGTAATATTTAATGCCTTCTTCTACTGAATCCAAATTACGGTCTGTCCATCAATTTCATAACGCAGTTACCAAACTTTTCTGTACCTATCTTAAAGCCGATTACTGCGCACTCCTTCTTTGCCCCTTGAACCTTTATAAAGTCTGTAAAGGTACAATGGGGGGACAAATAATTGGCGTATTGCTTATGGAAGGTAAGCAGGTGAGGAGCTTCTCTCAGGTTCGTTTTGGGAGTTCTTTTTGCCCCTAATCATATGTATAATATATGTGATATTAGGTAATGTTTATCTTGGGAGGAAAAAATGCCGAAGAAAAACCATAAAAAATCCGTTATCGGACCGGAACGAGAATCAGATGTAAGAAACTCTAGTCTCGATTTTACACGTAGGGATGTACTTTCTGGCGCTGCCGCGCTTAGCGTGGGGGTGGTTCTACCAACTGCTTCGCTGGCCGCTAAGGAGACGATCGTGTCCACCATCTTCGGTGGACGGTTTGAGAAGGAATATCGGAAGGCTATTGTTGATCCCTTCCGGCAGAAATATGACGTTGAGGTCAAGCTTAAGTACGGCAATGCTGGGAAGTGGCTGACAAACGCTCTTGTCAACCGCGAAAACCCGGAAATCGATGTGGTGTGGCTCGTCTATCCCGAGTCGATCAAGGCGATCAACGAGGACATCCTGATCGAGCTTACGCCCGAAGAGCTGCCCAACGTGCTCGATGTATATCCGGTCTGGTATGAAGGCTTCAAGCGCAAAGGTGTGGGACTTGATTATGCCTCTTTCGGCATCGCCTATCGCAGCGACAAGGTGTCGGCACCCACCTCGTGGTCGGATCTGTGGAAGCCCGAGTTCAAAGGTAAACTCGCGATGCCCGACCTCACCGCGTCGGGCGGTTATCAAGTTCTAGTCGCGGCTGCTAAGCTCAATGGTGGAAGCGAGGACAACATTGGTCCCGGTTTCGAGGCGATTAAACGGCTACTTCCCAATGTGCGTAAATTCTACAAGTCCAACCCGGAAGCCGCACAGCTCTTCCAACGAGGTGAGGTGGCTGCGGGTGCCTGGTACGACGGGCGGACCTGGGGCCTCCACGACAAGGGTACGCCGCTCAATTGGCTGGCGCCGAAGGAGGGGGCCATGATCGGTATGGCGTCCTACCATATTGCCAAAGGCACCAAGAAAATGGACATCTGTAAGAAGTATGTGAACTGGTGCATCTCGGTCGAGGCACAGGAGGCTTTCTGCAATGCCATGGGTTACGGGCCCGTTAACCGCAAGGCCAAGCTTAGTGGCAAGGCGGCCGAACGCGTGCCACCTCTCGATAGCCTGCTCTTGCTCGACTGGTTTAAAATTGAGCCGAATATGGGCGAGTGGCTGGAGCGTTGGAACAAGGAAATCGTGGGATAGGAAAAGCTAATTGATACCGTAGTTAACAAGGGGCGCGAACTCAGCCTCGGCGATCGTATCGACGCAGCCCACACCGCCCTTGTCATTATTGACGTGCAGAACGACTTCTGCCATCCGGAAGGCCTCTTCGGGCGTTCCGGTTACGACTTGTCCCACGTGCCGCCGATGGCAGAAAGCGTACGGGTGGTGCTCGATGAGGCACGCCGGCTCGACGTCTTCACCATCTTTGTGCGCGCCACCTACGACGAAGAAGTGTTGAGCGGCACGCTCGCCGAGACATTCGTGCGCCGGAATTTCCCCGACAGCCAATGTCTTGAAGGTAGCTGGGGAGCCGATTGGTATAGCGGCATCGAGCCAAGCGACGGTCCGCGTGAGGTGGTTGTCACCAAGCACCGGTTCAGCGCTTTCTGGGGAACCGACTTCGACCTCTATCTCCGCAGCAACGGCATTCGTACAGTCATCATCACCGGTGTAGTCACCAGCGGTTGCATCGACGCTACGGTACGCGACGCCTTCTTCCTCGACTACCGCGTGGTGGTCCCGGCAGACTGCGTCGCCGACCCCATACCGGGGCGCCAGGAGAGCTTCCTCGACAAGATCGGCGAGACCTTCGGCACCGTTTTACCGTCCGGTAACATTATTGCGGCCTGGGCGGGTGCTAATTCGGCTGCACCGCGATATTGGCGGCCGGAGGTAAAGCAGGGTCGCGTGCTTGCTGAATTGGGTGCACGGATCAATCCAATGCACACGGCGCTTATTCTGGTCGATTTGCAGCATGACTTTTGCGATTCCAAAGGTGCAATGGGTACCCGTGGTGAAGATTTGAGTGTCGCGCAAGCGATACTGCCCTCTGTTGGCCAGCTGCTGGGCGGTGCGCGGAAGGCCGGGGTCATGGTGGTCCATGTTAAGGCCGAGTACGGTCTTGATTCTGCATCAGACGTGAGTCTGTACTCGGGCAACCGCGTCGGTGCGACCGAGTGCTGCCGTCCTGGGAGCTGGGGTGCCGAATTTGTCGATGAAGCGCGTCCTTTGGACAGTGAACACGTTGTCGTCAAGCACCGCTTCAGCCCTTTCCCGGACACACGCCTCGAGTTGCTGCTCCGCGCCAACGGCATCCGCACCGTCGTAGTGATGGGCGTCGCCACTCACTGCTGCGTCGAGGCCACGGTTCGTGACGCCTGCCACAAGGACTTCTATGTCGTCGTCGCGAAAGATTGCTGCGCAACGCGGGGACGCATGCGCCACCTGCACGAGGCGTCGCTTGAAACCATGGGCCTCTATTTCGCCACTGTTGTCCCGTCGGATGAAATTCTTGATACCTGGGAAATTGGCACTACGGCGTAGGCTAGAGGGCAGTGAATATGTCTCGTTTTTCTGTTCGAACCCTATTGGTTATGCCACCTGCGGCGATCGTCGCGGGCCTCTTAGTGGCGCCCGTCCTCTACCTTCTCAGGCTCAGCTTCTTCAAGGCCGTCCCCGGGCGCATGGATGTAATTCCCGGTGCGACCCTCTTCAACTTTGAAAAGATTCTGTTCGATACGTTCTATTTGGGCGTGCTGTTCAACACGCTTTGGCTCTCGTGTCTGATCACCTTACTCACGTTGGTGCTCGGCTACCTTTTAGCCTATTTCCTCTGGCGGGTATCGCG
>CAYXUT010000265.1:0-3311 GCA_964468005.1 uncultured Magnetovibrio sp.
TAACCTTGAACGGACAGGGCCAATTTGTTATCGACAACCAGACCGCAGGAACCGTTACCTTTAGCGGTACAGTTGGTCATGCGCTGTTCAATAATGCGGATCCAAGCGCTAATAAGTCCTTTGCTGTCAACGTGACAGGAAGCGAACACACTTCGCAGGTCAAGATGTATGCCGCCTTCGGAACGAAAGCCGGAGGATCTACGTCCGGGGTGCCGAGCGACACCTATATCAGCCAGTTTGATACGCTGCACACACAGCTTGATAAACTGGTGGAGGACGCCTCCTACCAGGGCACCAATCTGATCGGTGGAACTTCCAACTCACCGTTGAATGTTGTGTTCAACGAGGCCGCGACTAATGCTAACAAGCTCGCAATAAGTGCTGTCGATATGACCACGTCGGGCCTTGGTATCTCAGTGGCGGAGGGTACCTGGACTGATACCACTAAGGTTGAAACTGCGATCGAGTCGCTGACGGCGGCGCTAACGACCCTGCGTGACCAGTCATCGACCTTCGGTCAGAACCTGACCTTGGTGCAGACCCGACAAGACTTCGCGAATAATATTATCTCGACCCTTCGCGAAGGTGCCGACAAGCTAACGCTTGCCGACATGAACGAGGAAGGCGCTAACATGCTGGCCCTGCAGACACGGTCTCAGTTGGGCACGCAATCCTTGGCTCTGGCATCCCAGGCCAATGCGTCCGTCTTGAGGCTATTCGGGTAAGTCCGGTTGGCTAACGTCTAGAACAGATGGGGAGAAGTGGCTTTGACCGCTTCTCCCCTCTTTTTCCAAAGTAGGCGTGGAATGGCATTAAAAATTCAACTTGCGGCAGGCGAATCCGTGCTTATCGGAAGGGCGCGGGTGGCCAACGGAGGAAACTCTCGTTGCGTATTGGTGGTGACCGGTGACGAGAAAATCCTTCGTGGCGGACTGATTATGTTGGAAGATGAGGCGACGACCCCGGTCAAACGTCTGTACTTCACGGTCCAGGGCATCTACCTGGCCGACAGCGAAGAAGAACTGTTTCCGCTTTATCACGAGCTTTCGCGCATCGTGGTCCGTACCTACTCTTTTATGAATTTGGCCATCTGCGATATCAGTATGTTAATCCTTTCAGGACAATATTTTGAAGCGTTGATCAAAACACACGATTTGATCAAGACGGAACAAGAGTTCCTGGAAGCAACTCCAAAGGAGGAGACAGCATGAGCCTTGCAAATTACGAACAGGTCGAGGCGACCGTTTCACAGGGAAGAGCGCTGGAAGCGCGTGCTTTGACGACTTGCGCCAAGCGACTGGCCGAGGCGCAGGAAGCCAATGATTCAGACGCGCTGTTAAATGCGGTTATGCAAAATAGCAAGCTCTGGCTGCTATTTTATTCGGAAATCGAGTCCGATCGTGTTCAGTTGCCGCTAGAAATTGCCCAAAATATAATGTCCTTGGCCGCGTATGTGGCCAAGGTTTCGCCGCGCGCCTATGCGGGCGAAAGCGAAGTTTTAAAAACACTGATTAATATTAATCGGAATATTGCTGCGGGTCTCACCGAAGGCGGCGGCGGGGTCTCGGAAGATCAAGTACCCGCGGTGCAACTTAGCGTGAGCGGCGGGTTATCAGTGTCGACATGATTATTTGGACCGTTCATAGATAGGGTGTCGCAATGGAGCAAACGACAATCAAGGCTGCGGCTGCGGATTCGGGTGTCAAAGTCTGGGAGAAAACCGTCTATGAAACGCCCAACCAAACCTTTGCCAACCCCACTGATATAGGCTGGCTGCGAAACAATGACGGTCGTTTGAACGTTGTTTCCAACTTGACACCCCACGACAAACAACAAGTGTATCGGATCGCCACATTAACGAAAGGGACCATGGCGTTCGGCATGCAAAGTGACAAGGATGAGGGCGAGCAGAGTGAAAAGAAAGACGCCATTCGCATCCAGTTTTACGATATTTATAAGCGTTTGATTGCCGATAGCGCGTCCGGGAAGGGAAAAGCCAGCGAGGCCTTCGAGGCAATGAAGACCAGTAGCTATTCCATGAAAAAAGGCACCTACTACATGGTGGTATCGCGGGCCGAGGGGATCGACCCAAAGGCTGATGTCAAGTACGCGGTCCAGACCCGTCTGGGTGAGTTGTATAAGCACGATTATGTAACGACCCAATCGCCTTTAACCGAAGAAAAACGTCGGGAATGGCAGGCGGACCCGCTACGTCACTTGCCGCCTGGGGTGATGTCTTACAATTCGGCTGGCGAGCTCTTGGCCGATGCGATGAGCAATAGTAGCGGCTTGTTGGGGGGGGTGAGTTTTTACTCAGCCCCGGGTGGTCCGTTCGGGCTTAACAAATTGATTTAATGGATGCTGTAGCCATGTCCCTTGGGTGTATTGCATGTAAGGGCGCGCCGGTGCCAGGCTGTTCGCGGATCACATAGCGAGCTGATTTGAGGGCCAAGTGGTAAAAGCCGGCCCGGGTTGAGATTGTCAGGCCAAGTGGAAGATGGTGAGGAGCTCTTGAGTTCTAATGGCATTAACATTGAGCTTGATACGGCCTGGTTTTCTGGAGATGTTGCGACTTGCGAGGCGCTTTGAGTGGGGAGGCGGTTATTACCCTTTCGGGGCGATACATTTGCCGGCCGGCAATAGCAGAGCCATCATTCTTAAGTATGCTTAAACACATCTTTAGATAGCCTATCTCCCTCTGTGTGGCCGGCTTTTTCGAATTATCAGCTAGGGATTGCGACGTCTATTTAAGATTGGCGATCGATATGGTGAAGGACGAAGAGCGCCTGGCTGGAAATATGGAGAATATTGTTTGATTCCAGATCCTTAGAATTTATCTTGCTCTGAGGATGGGTTGAAAAAAAATATGGTGTTAATGAAAAAAAACTTGAAATAGTAGTGAATTTATGTGATAAATAGGGTTGGCTGGTGTGGTTAAGTATTAATTACACTGTAGCTGTACATAGTAGATAATGGAGACACCAGAATGGACGTCACCAATCTCAGCCGTAACGCTGCGCATGCGAATATGGGCGTGGGTGGTGTGAGTGCGACCGTCTCTCAGTCAAAGGTGCCTGCGACCAAATCATCGGAACCCGCTGTTCCGAGTGATGGCGAAGCGACGCCGAGGCTAAGTGCTGTCGTATCAATAGATTCCAGAACGAAAGAAACGATCCTAAAAGTCCAGGAGGGCGGAGAAGAGTTCCAAGTTCCCTCAAAGATGACCCTGGAATACAAACGGAATGAGGCACCAAAGGAATCATCCTGACGTGGGTGAAGCTTTGGTCATTCTTGTCGACAGATCGTTTGTT
>CAYXUT010000266.1:0-3239 GCA_964468005.1 uncultured Magnetovibrio sp.
GAGCTTCCTGGGCGAAGCGCTTGTGCGCCATGGGACCAATGGTGGTGTCTTCGTCCAGCGGATTGCCGAGCTTGTAACCGGAGACGATTTTCACTGCCTTTTCGACGAATTCATCGTACAGGCTTTCGACCACGTAGATCCGCTCGATACCACAGCAGCATTGGCCGGAGTTGAACATGGCGCCGTCAATCAGCGTATCGACGGAGACGTCCATGTCAGCGTCTTCCATCACATAGCCGGGGTCCTTGCCACCGAGTTCCGTACCCACACCGGTAAAGGTGCCCGCGGCCGCCTGTTCCATCATTTTGCCGCCGCCAACTGAGCCGGTGAAGTTGACGAAGTCAAAACTGTTGGCGCCAATCAGGTTGGAGGTCGTGTCGTGGTCTAGGAACACATTTTGCAGAACATCTTCGGAAATACCGGCCTCATTAAAGGCCCTGACCAGACGCTCGCCTACCAGCAGAGTTTGCGTGGCATGTTTCAGGATCACCGTGTTGCCGGCGACCAACGCCGGGGCGATGGAGTTAATGGCCGTCATATACGGGTAGTTCCAGGGTGCGACGACAAAAATCACACCGAGAGGTTCACGCAGGATGCGACGCTCGAAAGAATCACTGTCTTCAACGACGATGGGCTTCAGGGACTCTTCGGCGATGTCGCACATATGCGAAGCGCGTTCCTTGAAGCCGCCGAATTCGCCGCCGTAACGGACCGGACGACCCATCATGCGGGCTAGTTCGGGCACCACTTCGTCGTTCATTTCGCCCAGGCGCTCGATACCGGCACGCACCAGATCGATACGCTCGGAAATTGGACGCGCGCCCCAGGCACTTTGCGCCGCGCGGGCGCGAGAGACAACGGCCTTCGCTTCGTCGAAAAACAACGCCGGACGCTCGGCAAAGACCGACCCGTCGACGGGGGAGATGCATTGTATGGTTTTTGACATTGGACTTTCTGTTAAGTTCTTTCTAAACCGAGTTTGAGCTTCTAATAGGTCAGGTGACGGACTTAAAGCCGCTTCCAAAGAAACCGATTAAAAATAAAATACCCGTGATGGGAGGTAAGGATGTATCTCATTTAATCAAAGACTTTTTATCTCGATATTATCTTCCCCAAAACCTACTCAAATTATTATAACATCCACATCATCGCGATCAGACGATGGATGATTATGGGGATAGTTAACCAATAAAGCACCAGAAGTACGTTGGTAGCTCTACCACTTCGGATGGCAAGTTTCGGTGCAATCTTTTTTAGAAAATCTAGTTTCCAAAAACAAAAGCCACCAATTGTTTCAGTGGCAAGTATATAAAAGAGCGTGGGATAGGTGAAGGTCATCTCGAGGTTCTAAGAAAATGACATTCGGTGAGAGGATGAACAGACAGGTTAGGAGGGTGAGTAGGTGTCTCATTTACTCAACACCCTTTGTATTTCTTACGGACACATTCACGGGCAAGGTTTTGTGATTTTTCAATCTGTTTTAAGTTCATTCGTTGCGCAACTATGTCTCGCAACTTTCCACCAATCTTATCTCCATTAGTAGCACTAAGATTCCACCACATATGGGCATTGTCATTCAATCCAAGACCTGATCCTCAAGGGAACGACTTATCCCGCGCCAATCCGTTCGCGCGCTAGTTGGGCACCTTCGACCATAGCCGAGAGTTTGCCACGGCTAGCAGCTTGCGAAACGGGCACTAGGCCACAGTCCGGTGCTGCTAGAATTTGGTTGGGGGGCAGGTAGCGGGCCGCCACCAACAACTTGTTGGCAACCTGTTCAGGCGTTTCGATTGCATCGGAACCGTTGCTGATGCAACCGAACATGACCGTTTTCGAGGGACAGAGTTTCAGCAATTCTGGGTCAAGTCCCGACATCTCGAATTCCAACGCTAACTGGTCAATGCTCGACCCCTCAAGCTCTCTCAGGATCACCGGGTAGCTATCGACGATCGGCCGCGGGACCCCCAGCATCGGGTAGCTGTAGCAGATATGAATGCCAGTCTTTGATTGGACGCCGTCGATGGCGCGTTCGATGGCTTCGATGCCCCAGTCCTTGACCTTTTCAGGATAGCGGCTGAAGGCCGGTTCATCAAACTGGATGAGGGCCGGCCCGAGCGAGTCGAGAGCCTTGGCCTCTACGTTCAGGGCAGCGGCGACGGCCAGGCCGTAGGTGCGTTCTTCACCGAAATAGGCGTCATGGGTAGAATCGACGATGGAAAGCGGTCCGGGAAGAGTGATCTTGACTGGCAAATGTGTGATCGACTGGGTGAAACGAAGATCGTTTTCTAGAACCGGTCGTGTACGCCGCACTTCGCCAACACACTGGCCCACTTCAGCCGTCCGCCGGCCAGCCCGGGTTACCTTTTTTACTAGGTTCTCGTAATCGTATCCATCAAACTGCATGGTGACGTAGGTCAACCACGATTTCCGGCGTTGCTCGCCATCGCTTACAATATCGATTCCGGCCCGCTCTTGGTCGCGAACGGCAAGACGGGTTGCGTCGTCCTGAGCGGCCTTGAGGGCGTCGCCTTTGAGCATCCAGTCGGCGCCCCGGCCATGGACCTGCTTGCCGCCGTCGGCGTTCATTGAAATTTGTTCCAGAAGCCACGCCGGTTTCGGCAGGCTTCCGACAACAGTCGTCAAAAATGGCTCGGTCATAATTCGTCCCCTCCGTTGTGGGTGCCGCGATCATACACGTCGCCGCTCCCTCAATTTCATACCCGGCGTATCGACCATCGCTGTATCGCGGACATTCCCGCACCAAAGCATTGGCGATAACTGTAGCACCGGTGTCCTGCTCGTCCAATCGGCCTTGCTGTACTTCAAGAATACCTAAAGCAAACAAATTCAGACAAGTGAAGGTATAGCATTTGCAATGAAGGTTTCTTGGCCCAGCAAGCGCTAGTGCCTACTAACATGGACGACATCCTCATCGCTCTTATTAATATTCTTTTTCGGCTTATCTTAAGGCCGTTATATTCTCCACATCACTAGGATTAGATGTAGCCGAAGTGTAGCCTAGGGGGTTTTTAAAGAAACCAAAGGCCCGCCATTTCTGGTTAACTCCTTGAATCCATATGGTAACGATATGGAAACAGGTTTCTCTTGGTTGAATGGGATGCTGAGTACGATCCGAGACGCGACATTTCGTTACACTATATAGGCAACGCAACACGAACTGGACATTGCTGCCCAAGCACTGCGCACCGGGGCCAATCGCTTATCTCAGGTGCCAAATT
>CAYXUT010000267.1:0-1643 GCA_964468005.1 uncultured Magnetovibrio sp.
GCCGAGACAACTCATAGCCCAACACACTCGCCGGCAGGCGCACCAGGGTGGAAAAAGAGGTAATCGTAGTGAAAGTGATGAACAGCTCTCCTCTGGGATGTAGTGCCACGGCGAAGCTAAAATAAGCCATGCCCCGGAACGAAAGGCGAAAAGCTTGAATTTGCGCACAGTTTAGAGCCAGTACGTACCCCATGGCAGGTTTGCAGTGAAAAACTAGCCAAAAGTCAAACAGATGCATTTTAGATACACGGTGAGAGGAGGTTTTTCAGTGGGTATGGCAAACCTCAAGGAAGCAAGTAGGTCAATTTTGACTTGTTACAGGCTAGCATATTTTTTGCTTCATTCTTAATGCTGTAGGACTAATTAATTTAACATTAGCTAGAAAAAGGTTAGACTTTCTGGGCTTTGGTTACGTAAAGGTTGATTGAGGCTAAAGCCTTCAAGGTCAAAATAGTGCCCACTGGAGGAAGGTCATGTTTGGTTCTAACCTCTCCTACACTGTCACACCCATTTCAGGGGCATTGGGTGCTGAGGTTGCAGGTGTTGATTTGGGTGGGGACTTGAGCCAGAGCCTAGTAGCGGTGCTGCGAGAAGCTTTACTAAAGTACGGTGTCATTTTCTTTCGTGACCAGGACTTTGATGCTGATGCACACAAACGTCTGGCTAGGCGATTTGGCAAAATCTTTATCCACCCATTCTTTGTTTATGGAGATGATCCGGAAATAGTAACTATTGTCCGGGAACCTGGTGATACCCGGATTGTCGGTGAGGACTGGCATATCGATACGACGATGATGCCTGAGCCCCCGATGGGAGCCATTTTGATAGCTATCGAGGTTCCGGACTATGGTGGTGACACATTGTTTGCCAATCAGCACCTTGCGTACGAAGCACTTTCTGACGGCATGAAAAGCCTACTACAAAGTTTGAAAGCGGTTAACTCCGATCGCCTTGTAGCGGGTCCGGGAGCCGCCGCTCGCAGTTCTGGACGGGCCACAAAAGCGCGGACTGATTGTGAATGGAGAGAGACAATAAGCATCCACCCAGTGGTTCGAACCCACCCTGAGACGGGGCGTAAGAGTTTGTTTGTCAATCATTCCTATACGGTTGGCCTTGAGGGAATGAGTGACGAGGAAAGCAAGCCGTTGCTGGATTGGCTAATGGATTGGGGACATCGACCAGAATTTACATGCCACTTCCGTTGGCGGAAAGGTTCAGTAGCAATTTGGGACAATCGTTGTACTAAGCACATTGCTGTCGATGATGTATACGATTATCGTCGTGTTATGCGACGGGTTCAGATTGCAGGTGACCGACCCTACTGAGTTTTTGTTGTGTGCGACTGTGGATAGTTAAGCTGTCTCTAACGAAATATTAAAATCTTACTCTTGGATTGGCAGATTTGGCCTGATGCTGGATTGAGCCCGTTCTTCATCAACACCTAATCTAATAGGATTACGGAAAAAAAACAAAACGGTGAGGCCAATCTCAGAGGTGGATTGCTCGGCCAGCGGTCGCGAGAGCCGCCTCTTTAACAGCTTCTGGCAGTCCGGGGTGGCCATGACAGATGCGCGCAATATCCTCAGCGGAGCCCTCGAATTCCATGACGTTGACCACTTCCTGTATGAGGTCGCCTGCGGCAG
>CAYXUT010000267.1:1743-3239 GCA_964468005.1 uncultured Magnetovibrio sp.
GAGCCCTCGAATTCCATGACGTTGACCACTTCCTGTATGAGGTCGCCTGCGGCAGGACCAATAATGTGACAGCCAAGCACTTTATCAGTCAGTTTGTCAGAAAGAATTTTGACGAAACCGGCAGTATCAGCATTACAGCGTGCACGGCTGTTGGCGGTAAAGGGGAATTTTCCAATGTTATGTTCCGTACCTGTTTCCCGAAGCTCCTCCTCGGTCTTGCCGCATACGGCTACTTCTGGGTGGGTATAAACAATTCCCGGGATGGATCCATAATCGACGTGGCCGGATTGGCCTGCGATGATCTCCGCGCAGATTACGCCTTCGTCTTCGGCCTTATGAGCCAGCATAGCGCCGCCGATGACATCACCGATAGCATAAATGCCCTCGATATTCGTTTGGAAATCTTCGTCTACGGAGATAAAACCATGGCCGTCGATGTCAATGCCAATCTTTTCTAGCCCCAACCCCTTTGTAAACGGGCCTCGGCCAACAGCAACTAAAACCACATCGGCTTGCAAGCTTTCCTTTTTGCCGCCAACTCTAGGTTCCATAGTCAGGGTTACATTCTGTCTTGTGGCTTTGGCTCCGGTAACCTTAGTTGCCATTCTAAACTTCATACCCTGTTTTGTAAGAATGCGTCGCATGTTTTCGCAGATTTCGGCGTCCATGCCGGGAAGGATTGCGTCAAGGTACTCAATTACAGTGACTTCCGCCCCTAACCGGCGCCATACGGAGCCGAGTTCTAGACCAATCACGCCGGCACCAATGACAGCCAAAGATTTTGGTACTTTTGACAAGGAAAGGGCACCGGTGGAGGAAACAATCCGTTTTTCATCGATCATTACACCCTTGAGTGGCGTCACGTTTGAGCCGGTAGCGATCATGATATCGGAGGCCTCAAGTGTTTTTTTTCGAGCTCCCTTTTTATTTGGTTTGAACGAAACCCGCCCCGGTTCTGTAATCTCTGCCATTCCAAAGTGGAAGTCGATCTTGTTTTTTTTCATTAAAAACTCGATCCCTTTTGTTAGGTCGATCACGGTTTCTTCTTTGCGAGCCTGCATCGCCTTAAGGTCAAGTGTTAGCCCAGAGATATTAATTCCGTGGTGTGCAAATTCCTTTTCAGCCATCTCGTAATGATGTGAAGATTGTAGCAAGGCCTTGGAAGGAATACAGCCGACATTGAGACATGTGCCGCCCAAAGTCATGCGTTTTTCTACAATAGCCGTCTTCAATCCGAGTTGTGCAGCCCGTATAGCACCGACGTAACCGCCAGGCCCGGCGCCAATGACAATTAGGTCATATACATCACTCATAGTTCCTAGCCTTTCCGTTTAGGCGGTTCGATTACACGTCCAACATGATTCGCTGAGGATCTTCGAGACATTCCTTCATGCGGACTAGGAATGAGACAGCTTCGCGTCCGTCGATTATTCTATGATCGTAGCTAAGGGCTAGGTACATCATTGGACGAATCACTATCTCGTCGTTAACAACGA
>CAYXUT010000268.1:0-3235 GCA_964468005.1 uncultured Magnetovibrio sp.
CTTGGACTTCCGAGTTGCCTATTCGAATCGTCGCATCTGCCGGACTCGTTAGCCAAACAAGCCCTGCTACAGCGAATAGCCCGGCGAGAAATCCTTTCAAGCCCAACCTTCGCTTTTTAAAGTGTTCGATCATAGCCATCCCTCCTGTAACAAAAGTTTATCCTCCTTAAACAATTACATCCCTATAATCGCTTTTCCTTCTACCAGTCTCCGCTGGCTACCCCCTTTCCAGTATCCCATGTCCAGCCTCGTACAGGGATGAATTTGTATCCCGTGCTGCTTCTAGCGCTATTCGATGCATTTTGCAACTGCCTGGCAACATGTTTTTTCGATCGTTGGTATTGACAAAAGGATGTTCTTTCTCTATTAGTCCGCACCATGCAAGAAAAATTTTCATACTGTGGTAGATGGTTGCGGCAAAGCCTTGTCGCTTGTGGTGTAGGTTCAGTGCTGGTGCTCGGGGGCTGTGAGTTGGGAGCACCCCCGATCGACGAGCAAAAGGACGCGAAACCGAAAACGTCGTTAGTGGATCAGTACAAACAGGCAAACAAGGAAAGTCGAGACCCGGGATTGGCCGCGAGCCCCGGGCAACTCGGAGGATCCCTCTTGGATGATCCTGATGCGATGAAAAAAGGAGCCGACGACCTCGGAAGCGAGTAGAACGATCAATCGTACGCCGAGCTGCCCCGTCCTCCATTCTCTTCCCTCCTGGATAGCGCGTGATGTAAAATGTCACGCGCTATTTTCGTTTCCGCATCTTTACATTACGCAACCCATACAGTCGGTTAGTTGTCTATGCATGCCGCACCTCTAATAACGATTATCGTCGTTGGGCCGGTATATCAGGGCTTTAATCGACACGATCTCTAGTTATCGTATTAGCGCCTGTCGTTGCGAGGACAAGTCTGTTTACGGTGGGACCTTTTACCGGTTCGGCTGATAAATTGGATGATTGTCCGCGTAGACGAGAAAAATGGTTGCGCAAAAAAAAGGGACAGCTTAATGCTGTCCCTTTTTTGGTCCGGTTCCTAAGATCCGGGCTCGATTATAAGATAATACCTTCCTCGCTAGCTCGAGTGAAGAACTTGGGATGCCAGAGGACCAACGCGGCCGGGACGAAGGTACAGGCCCCAAAGAAGCTAATCCCCATCCAGAGGGCGAGGAGGAGTCCCATTTCCGAACAGAACCGGATGTTGGAGAATGCCCAGAGGGCGGTCGCAATAATCAATGTGGCGGCCGTGAACGCGACGGCCTTGCCCGCAGTGGACAGGCCCAGACGAACAGCCTCATTGATATCTCCGTCGTATTCCTCGACGGCCCGGCTGACTATATAGAGGGCATAGTCAATGCCGAAACCCACCCCGACGGTAACGACCGGTAACGACTGCAGGTTGATACCGATGTTTCGCACGCTCATGTATGCGTTTACGACACCGTCTGCAAGGAAAAGACCGCTCAACATAACGAGTGCGGCCACGGGTGAACGGTACGTAAACATCACGATCAAGAAGATAGTGCCGAACCCGAGTCCGTGCATGTAGATGTCATTCTTGAGGATCTCTTCGTTGGCCGCTGCTGTTACTCCGATGAGTCCACCGGCGAGCCGCCAGTCTGCATTGGGTAAGGGGTTGTCTGCGGTGAAACGACGGGCTTCCTGGATAATCCTCGCGATGTTGTCGCCCTGGTGGTTCGCACAGTAAAAAGTTACTCGCGAGACCGTGTAGCTGGGGTCCAAAAATTTCGAGGACTCTCCGGGAGGGGTCCCGGCGAAATAGTAAAAGAACAACGAACTGACCCTACGAGCATCGGCCGGGATAGCGCCCCAACGCGGTTGCATATCGTAGAATGTCATGTTGATAGCCTGGATGATATCCGCTAACGAAAAGCTATACCCAATGTCTTTGTCGCGTTCCATGTGCCGCTGGAAGAGTTCCAATTTCCTCAATAATTCTGGATTTTTGAGGACCTCTTTGTCGCGACCTTCGACGACGATGATAAGCGGCTCAATCCCGCCGAAATATTTCTGAATTTCGATATGTGATTGGTTGTATGGAGACTCCAAGTGCAACAACGGCGTCGCGGCAGTGGGGTCTCCGATTGTCAGGTGTCGAATCTGTGTTATCGATACGAGAAATGCAGCTACCCAGAAGACAACGATCATCTTCGCGTTCTTCGGCCTTGTGATCCAGTAGGAAGCCTTGTCGATCGCGGCCTGGAACCATCCCTCTTCACGCTTCATGACCTTTTCCGGCTCTGGCGCTTTTAAGTAATAGTACACGACCGGGTTCATCAGTAGTTCGCTGACGGCCACTGATGCGACCCAAATTGACGCTGAGATGGCGATCTTCTGGAGGATAACCACTGGTACGACTACGATAACCAACATTCCCAGAGAATCGGTGATGATTCCACTGAGTGTCGGCACGAACAATTCTGCGAAGGCGGCAACAATGGCTTTTTCTTTGTTCCACTGCCATTTTCGATACTCTTCGTAATACCGTTCGTGCATTTGCACGGAGTGACTCACCGCTCTCGCCGTGACGAAGAAGGGGATCACCAGGGCCAGCGGGTCCATGGAAAATCCCATCATTGCCTGGATACCAAGACCCCAAAACGCAGAGACAATACCAGTAATGGTCGGTCGAAGTGCGCCACGCCAATCGTGAAAGTAGAGGTAGAGCAGTATCCAACACACCACAGTCGCCGCTAAGAATATGTAGAACACCTCGTTGGCGTAATAGTAGATCCAGCCGTACAGTTGCGGTTCTCCCGCCACCCAGACCGACTCGTCGGCAGTCTCGAACGGTTCCTTGACCGTCCGCCGAATCTCTTCAAAAACGGCCTTGTAGTCGAGTTTTCCCTCAATGAAGTTCGCTTTGATAAGCAAAGCCTGTCCATTCAAGGCCACAAGTTGGCCGTAAATTGTCTCCGTATTGTAACAAATCTCTTTAATTTCATCGACTTCTCTGTCCGATTTAGGTGGTCGACGCATAACCGGCGGAGTTGCGATTGTCCCGCCGGCGACCGTTAGATACCGGGTCGTTCGGTGGCCGATAGACTCGATCTGGTCATGGTTAACACCGGTTACCCGGTCGGCAGCCTGAGTCATTTCGAAGATCTTTTTCAGCATTCCGACAGTAAACACATCCCCTTTATCGACCTTGAGCATAACATTGACGTTGTTCGCTCCGCCGAACTGTTCAGCGAAACGAAAGTGCACGCGGACGAAGGGGTG
>CAYXUT010000269.1:0-3215 GCA_964468005.1 uncultured Magnetovibrio sp.
GCACTAGCAGTTTTGAGTGTTTCACTACGGCCCCCTATCACCACTTGCGGACGATGAAACTATCCGATATTTCCCAGTCAACCGTCAAATCGGGATCAATCATAAGCTACTTCCCAGAATGAAGTAAGTAATTTTGTTTGTCGGCTCTTCGACGGTTTCGATTTGATGTTTTCGCCATGTTTGGAAGGCCACGCTCCTACAACTATCGCCACCCAGACCTATCCCTCCTAACATTTTACTCGGAGCCGTCTATTACCTCAGTCTACACCAAAACTTATTTTCATCTTAAATCATTGATCAAGGTCAAGGTTTTCTGAAACGAGTTCCTTGAAACGGCACCCTCGGCCAGTTGGAAAGTGAGACAGCAGACATGGCGGCCAAATGCCGATTGCAGAACAGCCCCGTCATGCCTTTCCATCTTTACTTGCCGGTACCATTGTCGGCAACCATCCTCGAAAACTTCGACCACTCCAAGGGTATCGTCAAGCTCCCAGCAGGCGAGAAAATCAGCGTCGAGTATGATCTTGGAGCCATGGAATTTGAGCTTCAAACGGCGGTCGAAATCAACCCGAAAAAGGGAGAAATCTCCTTTTACCCGCCGGGTGGAGCAGGGTGCGTCTATCCCATGGTGTGTATGACATTAATTCTTAGAGCAAAATCATGCTGTAGTCGCATGAAATATCGGGCTCAACTAAGATATGGTGGATTATAGATTTACCGGTTATTTCCCCCTCCCACAGGGAGCACCAATTTTCTTCATGAATTTAGCCGGCCAGTGAGGCGACTTTTTCGTTTTAGCGATAAGAATTATGGAGCCGGTTTCGGGTCCGACCATTCACTTAATATTGATATTAAACCGATTGTCACGATCATCTGATACTGTATTTTGGCGGCGCTCGAAATCTCTTGAGGACTGATGGCTGTGGTGCGGACTTTGATCTTGGTGGCTTTTCTGGTTTTTGGTCCTGTATCAGGTACCGTCGTCGCGGAAAGCTTTTTTACCTCCGAAAACTATTTGAAAGGCAAATTTGCCTTTGACGAAGGCGATTATGAGATCGCCGTCAAATTGTGGATGGATTCGGCCAAGCAGGGCCAGCCCGAAGCGCAAGGTTTCATCGGTGCGATGTATCATGCCGGTTACGGGGTCCAAAAGGACTACGGAAAGGCCATGAAATGGTATCTGAAAGCGGCGAAGAAGGGCGTTGCCCAAGCGCAACTGGGGATCGGCAACATGTACGGCGACGGCCTCGGCGTTGAAAAAGACTATGTGAAGGCCCGCATGTGGTTCGAGATTTCCGCTGATGCCGGCAACCAGCGCGCCGTGTACAATTCAAGAAAAGTGGCGCAACGCATGACCGAGGCCGATATCGCCAAGGCCGACAGTATGGCGCTCGATTGGATCAAGACGCACTAGTTGTTTAGTCCTGATTTATCAAAGCCTACAAGTTTGTAGCCATCAGAAGGAAGAACTATGGGACAAGTTTATACGGAAGCACCTCAACCACGTACGCCATCAGATCTCTCCAGACATCAACGCCAAGACGGTGGCAAAGCGGCGCAAACTTCAAAACGTGAAAGACGCGTCCATGGGTTCGAAGCAGGTTTGCTCGAAGGGTCTGATGGCGGATGAAGAGACCTTAAATAGTTATCTTCCATCGCTATGTGCCTGCTGTATCTAGATGGATTGTCACTAGTTCTTTAGCCGACGGTCCCGCGCCTGATACGCTCGTCGATGCATTGTTGCTAAAACAAGGCGTGCGCGACCTGCTGCGCTTTTCAGACACGCGCATGAGTGGTGCGAGTTTGGCGCCTGCATCCTTAATGTAACGCAGAGATCGTAGGTCGGTCAGCCGTTGGCCCTGGTGCAGACCGGCAACGTGATCACGGGCGACGTCAAGAAATGTCTGATCCAGATGAATGTGGATGACGACGCGAACTTCGCAAAGCTGCTCGGATACCACTACCACGACGCTACGAGCGCGGTTTCGGCTATATGTTCCCCCAACTTATCGAATAGCCGCAAGACGGCTGTGACTTTGATTTCCTACGCCCTCCTTTCAGCCTACCAGTGGCGGAGCCTGATGTTTTCTAGATCTCGCGTTTCGCCTGTTCGATCAGATCCTTGAGACTACCGGCGGGTGCGGCAGGCTCCGGCGCGTGGCGGTTGTGATAGTATTCGAAAGCCTGGAAAAAATCCTCAACGATGGCAGACAACTCTTGGTCGCCACCGCCGCCCGAGCGATGAAAGACGAAAGCGGAGAAGTTCGCGGCTGCATGCCGCAATCCGGCGGCAATCAGCGCCGCATCCATACCATCTTCCAGGCGGCTATTGGCCACGTTTATAACCTGATTAGCGAACTGCATGCTAAGCGTGGTACCGTCGCTTGATTGCTGGTCGTCGCTCATGGCCGTATCCTCCTTGTCTTAAGTCAAACCCTATCATAGCCATCCAAACCCACAAGCTGACGCCAATTAAGGCTGGCGCGGCTTCCAGTGCTGCACGCGGGTACCGATCTGGAGGTGCTTCAACCCTGGTAAAATTTGTCCGACGTCCTCAGCACGTGCCGTCGCCCATTCATTCCCCAACAGCGCGCTAGAAGAAAATCATAAATGTCCCACCGAAAGGTCTTGTTTCGCCCCGCAGCCATTGGATGGCATGTCACCAAGGCTCAGTTGCGTACTGATATCTCCGGCGCACGCGGCCCGGCGGTAGCAATAAGCAGCTTTGCCGGCACCTGGTCGGCCATCCTGGCCGCTCAAATGCAGTCCCGACAACAATGTCATAGCATCAGTATTTTCCCACTCCACGGCACGGGTCCAGGTCTCAATGGCAACCTAATAATTTCTATTATTGTATGCGCACGCTGCAATTACCAGGTCTTCGACATCCACTAACAAATCACCCGGTTCAGCGCTTGTTGCTGGCATCAAAAACGCCGCCCTCATTGTCAAAACACCAAAAAATTGAGAACCTGATAGGCACGGGACCGAAAAACTCCAACTCGATCAATGCTAAAACATATATGAGCCGCTATTTATCGTTAAGGGATCACGCGCGAATAGGTTCGTTCTCCGTTGTCATCCATTCACCTCCCAGTACTTTAGATCTGCGGACAGGCCGGATAAAGAGATTCATACTTGAGAAAAAATATCGACTTGAACTCCGCGCCAATTTCGATGGTGTCGTCTGCGTTACCTTGCTGCAGGAATTGAAA
>CAYXUT010000270.1:0-2755 GCA_964468005.1 uncultured Magnetovibrio sp.
TCAGCGTGAAGCGGCAATAGAGCCATATGGCGTGTTGGATGATCTGCGGCGGGAATCGGTGGCAACGATAGCAGATCTGTTTCATCGCTGGAGGCTAGACTGTTGCCATTCGACGCGAAAGCCGATTAACGTGACAAAGCCATATCGAGATATAAACGCTCATTTGTGACTGAGAATGCCATTTCCGAACCCTTTCTTTAGAGATTGGATCCCTCTAGTTGGGCCGCAATATCGAGAATTGCCTGCTTGTTTCTTTTAAACCCGATTAAACAAGAAGCTCGGTAGCGGGTTAAGTTGAAGTCCAATCTATATCTTGGAGGTAACGCTGATAATTGCCGGGAAGTCGGCTGTACTTCAAGCCAAGACCGTGATTTGTGAGCGGTATCGTCGGTTTCGTAATTATTCAACCAATCATCTGCCGCAGCAAATCCCTGAATACGATCTCCGTTTAACAGGAGCTTTGCCTTGATGTTTTTATTGCCCCCGACCGCAATCCAATTGTCTCCCACACAAAAAACTCCGGCCCAGGCGTTAAAACCGCCAGAGTAAAAAGAGAGATCGTCAACGAATAGATCTACCCACTGAAAATGTGACCGTTCCAGAAGGTTGATTTCCACCATCTCCAGATAGGATACCGCACTTACCTCTCCCTTTTCTCTGGCATCTTTTTTACGAATTTCGTAACCACAAACAGGACACTCCCTAGATGACAATGGTATTTCGGCATTACAGGACGGACACTCCATTGACAGGTCGGCATAGGTTCCAATTTTTCCGTCGAGATCAACGTCTTGTTCCAGGCTACCGTGAATTAGTGAGGATGTTCCAAAATCCAGAATGATACAGTTCTTTTTTGATACATCCGGATACTCACTCGGATTAACTGTGCGCAAGCCACGTCCTACCATCTGGATCATCGTTCCCTTCGCGGAACTCGGTCGAAGAAGGATAATGCAACTCGTTGGGGGATGATCCCAACCTTCGGTCAAAACGCTAACGTTCACTATTACCTTACTTTCCCCAGAGTGAAATCGAGCCAGGGCACTAGAGCGCTCGGATGATGATAGCTCACCGAATACAATTTCTGCAGGAATACCCTCCTCTACGAAGGCCTTATGAACATCTTGGGCATGTTCTACTGTTGAGCAAAAAACGACAGTTTTTCTGTTCTCTGCCAACTCTTTCCACTTCTCAACAACCGCTTGGTTGATCGGGCGTTTATTCAGGATTTTCTCAACCTGCGACATATCGAAATCGCCAGCGATTTTCTGGACTGTCTTAAGTTGTTCTTGTGCTACGTCAATTATGAAGGTCCTGGGCACGACAAGATGACCTGAACCGATCAATTCACTGATAAATATCTGATCTGCCACGTTAGAATAATTTTTACGGAGGCCAATACCATCGCTCCTGGTTGGTGTCGCTGTCATACCGATTAACTTACAATCGATGTTAATCTGACGAGATTTTTCGATGATCACCTGATAGGAACTGGCGGGTGTATGATGAGCTTCGTCGATCACGATAAGATCCAGGTGCGGGATCTTTTCCAGATTGTTCTCCCTGGATAACGTTTGAACCATGGTAAAAACAACCTGCCCACTCCAGTCCTTAATGTCCGCATTGACAATAGAGACCGAAATATCAGGATTGATAAGCTGAAACTTAGAAGAATTTTGGGTCGTTAATTCATCTCTATGGGCTACCACTAATGCTTTTTTTTGGGCGTCATTCCGCATGAAATGTCCAAGAAGATGGCAAAACAGCACTGTCTTCCCTGCTCCTGTTGGCGCAATCCCGAGAGTATTGTCGTTCTCTGATAGCGCATCGATAGCTCTATCCAGAAATTCCTGCTGTCTTGGACGAAGGAGCATTTTTCGTTTTTTTCAACGCTCAAATATGCCGCCACATCGGCGAATTAGGTTCAGATGGCGGAGGTGTCTTCCGAGCCGGAACAAATTTTTTATCTGCGACTAATGCTTTGTACTCCTCATCATCAACAGATAGCACTCGCAAGATATTGTTTTCTTCTCTGCCATTCTGATTTTTCCGTATACCGATCGCCCCTAAGAAGCATAAACCGTTTAATACGCTGTAACTGTGAATCATTCGACCAAACACTGCTTTACGAGAGTTATCTGAGGAAGAGAGGCCTTGTGATGAATTAAGCATCTCTCGGATTAGTTCTCTCCCCTTATACTGCCAATAGTCATTTTTCTGGCTAGATATTTCGATTGGAAGACTAAACTTCTTATTCTTTTGAGGGCCATTGATCACCGTAACCAAGGACCTGAGATAAATTGCTCCACTCTTTGCCTGGGTGCCTAAACCTTCTTCGAGGCATAAATTTTTATCACTATAGCCACCTGGCCTTATCCTCATATTTAAAACTGCGATTGTGCCATTTGGAATGAGGGCATCTTTGGCGCAATAAGGGCAGGTCAATTGAACGTTGTTTAGATTATAGTACGCTCGCTTACATTTTCGACACGTTATCTTCTGACCAAGATCGGCCATGTTTTGTTCCCAAAATTAATTCAGTTTCACATTAATAGCGGTGTCAACCCGATGAGCGCGAAATTGGCTGCAAAAAGCTTCTCAAATATATTCAGTTGCCACTCTAATAACCTTGCTGTTGTTTGTCGTTAATATTTTCTGTCTGGAGCTACTGGCTAAAACTTTGCGCAAATTTTATGCAACCATAAAAAAACCTGGCGGTCTGTTGACTGGCCGCGTCACTGGGCGGCGATACGTT
>CAYXUT010000270.1:2765-3209 GCA_964468005.1 uncultured Magnetovibrio sp.
CGAGCCTTTTGGTGCCGAAACGCATTCTTATTTTCAATACCGTTTGAACATTTTTAGACACCCGCTCCGGAGGTCTTACTCTCAGGTGCAATGGTTACATCAATAAGAGAAAACTTTCCAAGTTAAAACCTGACGGTCAGTGCGCCGGCTGTGTCACTGGGTTTTGTCACTGGGCGGCGGTACGTTCTGGCTCTCGTGGTAATCGTGCAGGTCGAACCCGCACGAGTAGCCACCAAAATTACCAGCCCTCTGTCACTGGTTTGTCACTGAGGCAGAAAAAAGACCTCCCAAAGTGGAGGCCGAGGCTGTATAGAAAATTGTTTTAATTATATATTTTCGGTTGCGGGGGTAGGATTTGAACCTACGACCTTCAGGTTACGAGTAAAAATGCCGCGATGAATCACTACACTTGGACGGTCTGAATAATCGACCGTGCATCTTGGT
>CAYXUT010000271.1:0-3206 GCA_964468005.1 uncultured Magnetovibrio sp.
GGCCTGCCGCCAGCGTTCGTTCTGAGCCAGGATCAAACTCTCAAGTTGAATTTCCCTTGGTCCGGCCGAGGCCGAACCGCAGGAACAACAAGAGCTCCTTTGCACAAATCATCACTTTAGTATGGTAAGTAAAGCTTGAGATGCACAGCTAGAGCGCTAGTCGCCGGTTTGTGACCAAAGCCACATACGCCCAGCGCCGTCCGCGCATCCCTTCAAAACGTATTCATAATGTCAAATAGCGTGCTCGCGTGCCATTGCCGATATCGGTCCAGCGCGCTGCGGAGGCGGTTTATAGGGCTTTCACCGCAGGGTGTCAAACCCTTTAAGGACATAATTTTACAATATTTTTCAGATCCTGTGCAGAAAACAAAACCGTCTGTTAACTTTTTCTACATATCATTGATTCTGTTGAGAGAATTAGAGATCTATTCTTGACAGGCCGGGCCACTGCGGACATTGTTCCTCCGGCCGAGATGGTGCGATGCGGAAATTTTTGGATTTTTTCGATGATGTTCAGAGGAATCGCGACAATTGCCGTTCTGATCGCCACCGCGGCGGTCTGTTCAGGCTATGTCCTGACCTCGACCGCATCGGTCGAAATGCCGACCCAGTCGCGCGGCGATAGCCTCGCATTAGCACCATTGTCGCTCGGCAATCCGGCTGCCGTACCCGGTATTGAGACCGCTTCGCCGGAGGTTGCCGCCTTACC
The DNA here is from genome assembly GCA_964468005.1 of uncultured Magnetovibrio sp. GTDB lineage: Bacteria > Pseudomonadota > Alphaproteobacteria > Rhodospirillales > Casp-alpha2 > TMED8. Next base: position 710 of record CAYXUT010000271.1, read on the forward strand.
AACCCAACCCAACCCGCCCAAATCGATCAAACATGCCGTCACCGTCGGACGCGGCGACACCTTAGCTAAGGTGCTGGTTCGCGCCGGCATCGGAGGCCGTGACGCACATGCGGCGATCCGCGCATTTTCCAAGGTTCACAATCCGCGCCGCATTCGCAAGGGCGACAGGCTGCGCATCTTCTACAAGCCGCATATCATTGAGAACCAGGATCACAATACGACGCCCGGCACATTTATTGGCTTTGGTTACAACGCCTCGCACGAACAGGAGGTCCGGGTGCTGCGAGAAGATGACGGCGGCTTTACAAGCCAGACCCGCAACCGGCCAGTGGTCCGCCAATCCGTGCGATTGGAAGTCGTGATCACTACGTCGCTCTACATGGCCGGCAAGAAGCGAGGTCTCTCGGACTCGACCCTGGCCGAATTGATCCGGCTGTTTTCATGGGATGTTGATTTCCAGCGCGATATCCGTAAGAACGACAGCTTCCAAGTCATGTATAATCACATCACCGACGAGGACGGTAAGGCCGCCAATGGCGGAAAGATTTTTTTCGCTGCCCTGACGCTAAGCGGTAAGCGCAAAGCCATCTACCGTTTCACGGGCGATGATGGCCATACCGAGTATTTCAACGAGAAAGGCCATAGCGCCCAAAAAGCATTGATGCGCACCCCGATTGACGGCGCACGCTTGAGCTCTGGTTTCGGCCGCCGGCGCCATCCGATCCTGGGTTATACGAAGATGCACCGCGGCGTTGATTTCGCCGCGCCGAGGGGCACGCCAATCTACGCCGCCGGCAACGGCACCATTGAATACGCCAGCCGCAAGGGCGGTTACGGCAAGTACGTCCGCATCCGCCACAACAGCAACTACAAGACCGCCTACGCCCACATGAAGGGCTTTGCGCGCGGCATCCGAAAGGGCCGGCGGGTGACGCAGGGCCAAATCATCGGCTACGTCGGCACCACGGGTCGCTCCACCGGCCCGCATCTGCATTACGAAATTCTGCGCTCAGGCCGACAACTGAACCCAATGCGCGTGCGCATGCCGTCAGGACGCAAACTCAAGGGCAAGGGACTGGCACGATTCCAAGAGCTACGCGCGACGCTCGACCATCGCTATGCGCTAGTCCCCAAGCTGGCCTTGGCCACAACCCAGCATTGAGCGCCATCGACCTTTCCTTCGATATTATCGGAGACAGCGGCAACAACCTAGTCATCCTGCACGGTCTCCTTGGGATGGGCCGCAACTGGGCCGGTATCGCCCGCGCTCTCGACAAAGATCACCGTGTCCTTATCGTCGATCTCCGCAATCACGGAGCTTCACCCTGGGCCGATGAAATGACATACGAGGCCATAGCCGCCGATGTTGCTCATCTGATCAACAACCATTGCGACGGTAAGGCTGACATCATCGGCCACTCGATGGGTGGTAAGACGGCCATGACCCTGGCGCTCACCGAGCCGAGATTGGTCGGACGCACTGCGATCGTCGATATCGCGCCGGCACTCTACGACCACGATTACGAACCCCACCTTGAGGCCATGGCCAACCTGGACGTCTCGGTACTGTCGCGGCGAGGCGAGGCCGAAACGGCGCTCCTAGACGTGCTCGATGATCTGTTCCTGGTGCGCTTTTTGATCCGAAACCTGAAAAGCGATCCAAACGGCCACGGCTTCAAATGGTCAGTAAACCTCGATGCCCTGGCCCGGCACATGGACGATATCCTCGACTTCCCCATCTTCGATTCCGGTCGAGCGTTTGAAGGCCGGGTGCTGTTCTTGGCCGGCGGCAAATCCGACTACATTCAACCCCATCATCAAGCGGAGATTGAGCGGCTGTTCCCGCAGGCCCAGATCGAGGTCATCGCCAATGCCAGCCATTGGGCTCACGTCGACAGGCCGGAGGAAGTGGTACGGGTTCTGGAGAGCTTTCTTGTGTAACCGGCGTTAGGTGTGGTTTTGGCAATCAGATGCCCGCTTGGAAAATGTTCCCCGGCTTGTAGGTAACCATTGCCGAGAAAATTTTTCGGTTCGAACCTCTTTAAATTGGTTGGCCTGGCGCCCATCTAACTCCGCAATATCCAAAAGCCAAGAAGTATTGTCTGAGGTCTACTGCGCTCGTCGCACCGTTTGAAAGGCTGGCCGTGTCCACTTGTTCGCCGACGCCGGACGGTCTGGATGCCACATTGGGCAGGTATTGGCGGCGAGATGCCTTTAAGCCGCCTATGAGATCGTTTTCTCGAACGTCATGCGCTTTTAATATAATCGATATCCTCTTCAAACGGGACCGTCGTTTAAACTGTTGACGCGTTAAAATTTCGTTTTGAGCGGCTTCTCTTTTCGCCTTTACGCGCTAGGTATCCAGCAATTTGGAAAAAGATCGCTTCCGCCGCTTGCCTCGGATGGGGTCGAGAATCAGTCCGGGATTCAAGATCTCTTGAACGCTGAAAATTTTGACTTTTTGTCACTACCCTCAAGTTTTAAAAGTCTAACAAGC
>CAYXUT010000272.1:0-2653 GCA_964468005.1 uncultured Magnetovibrio sp.
CGGGAGAGGCCCTCATCCAGTGCGCATGCGTATCAAACGGGACACCAAATATTTTGTTATTCGTATGAATACGTCCGCCAATACGATTATTAGCCTCTACTATAAGAAAACTTACACCTTTTTTATGTAACGTTTTCGCAGCTTCTAAGCCCGCAATACCTGCGCCTATAATAACGACATCAGGGTTGGCTACCGTATCGGCCTTCACGGCCCAAGGAGTTATTGCTGACGCTGCAATTCCTTTTAAAAGAAGACGACGTTGTTGTTGCAATTTCTTAGCCATAACAAGATACCTCTCTAGGTTTCATAGGACGCCTTTGTTGTACTCAGAACCAGAACAGACACGCCCGATTCAAAATATTGGCAAGAATGAATTGACACTACTGAAGCACGGCCTTGTTTTTTTGACGATTCCGGAATCCTAATAGCACTACAATCATCATGAAACCTGCCGAACACACCAACAGAATTGTGCCTAGCTGGACGTAAGAATTCCTTTTGCGATTTTGGGACTCAGAAATCTTCTCGTAACTGATGGAGAACGGAGCAACGACCCAGTCTTTCGGCACCTCCTGTTCTAACCCGTATACCACCATTGGCTCACCATTGCCGATATCAGATTGTCGAACCCACACATCAACATCAAATGACAGCTGTTCATAGATTTTAGTGTAGCCGGGCCAACTACTCGGGTATCGAAATTCTTCTTGGCCCCCTTTCAGGGTAAAGTGAATCGAGTTCATTGGTTTCATGAATCCGGTCTGCACACCCGACAAATCATCCATAATGAATAACTTGTCAACGGTACCACTAAATTTGTGTAGCGCTTCTTTGGGTGGAACATTTGACCCGAGATTGTAGAAAAGTAAGGCAATTCCAACTACTCCACTGCAGAGGGAAACAGCAGAGTATGGCCATATCGAGTGCCGCTGATTTACCGGTGTCATTAGTATCTTATGTTGTCGTTAGTTCAACTGTGTAAAGCACCATGAATCAGAAAGAACCAATCATGTTGCCATCCACGTGTTTTCTGGCTATTTTGTGTACCCCTTCGAAAATCGCCATCAACCCCTCATCCTTGTAATAATAGGACTCGCATGGCGTTTTGCCCCAACCCGGAACATGCCAGCAAACAGCACCCTCTTTCGATACGGTCCATGTGCCGGTTCCACGCACCCCATTCCAGATTTTTATGAGCGTTGAATCAGGTGAATAATAAAGACCCTGACCCGGCCCCCAGATAACTGTTTTGCCAGAAAGTAAATTAATAGTCTCTTCTTTATTTAACAGGTTATTGTCGAAATCTTCACTGAGCCCTAACACGAATTTTGCAGATGATCCCCCCCCATCCGCTAAATTAGCTATCGTATTGCCTTCTTCTAGCTCAGGAGCAAGCAACGTTTCTTCTTTAAAGACGATGCTCACAACGTCATCATTACGATAAAAAGCCTGGCATAGCACCTCATCCCAGGCCCAGACATGCCAGCAAAGGGTCCCGCTATCATCCGTTGTCCATGTACCTTTACCATACTTACCTTCCCACAGAAGTAAAAGAGTTCCCGCTTCCGAATGAAACACGCGACCCTCACTCCAGACCTGCGTCTTCTCTGAAATGTAAGCGTATAGTTCAGCTCGGGTGAATGGCCTCGCATCGTTGGCTAGTGCGTCGCCTATTGTTTAGTAACTGATCGTCGTGACACTGGCTATCGCGATGATCCCTAGTATCTTCATATTAAAGAACACCGTGGGAAACAGATTCTTTAATCTTGACCAAATTTGCATGACTTCATTGACTCACCTTATGTGTATGGGGCGAACCGTAATCTTTCGGCGGCCATTGGGCGCATCGACCTTCCATATCTCCAGTGATGAAACCACCTGCTCCACCATCTGGCCCTCCCCAACGATCCGACTGACCATTGTCACGATAGTTGTAAAACAAGTACTCTGTTTCGAGGTCATAGCCGTGCGAGATGGCACTTTGGGTCAGATTGCCATTTTGATCAACCCACCTAACCCCATTCGCATCGAGGAAGTAATCATCAGCCATAACACCATGAAGCATGCGGTTACACTGGTCTCCCAGACCGAAGTCCCTGTTAGCCAGAGGTCGACCCAATCGCGCGTTGCAATCAGGCCTGATTTTGTTTTCTCCTAGAAAAGACGATTCCATGAATGGGGATCCATCCCACTCGATAAGGTGTCCATTTTTGTCAGTAGCAATTTGTCCCCGAGCAGAATGATACATAAACTACCATGCTTCAGCATTTTCTCTTGGCTCTGTTCGTTGATAGGTTCTGTACCAATCCTCAGAATAGCCATACTTGGTCCAAGGCCAGTTCTCCACGCCTGTCAACGTTTGACAATCATAGTCGTCCTTCGCGCAGTGACCACCGCGTCCGCTGTGGTTGTAATAGGCCCAGCAAATAGTTGACTGGCCAAGTTCCGAGTTGTCATATCGGTGTTGCAGGTCATACAGATGCGCATGGAGTGACACGTAACGTGTGCTGTTCAATAGTTCCTGTGAGGGTTTCAACGTCAGCAACCCCTTAACCGAATCGATGGTGAGGGTCATCTTTCCGTTACCCATAGGGTCACCGTTTGGCATCCAACCAGGCTCATAACAGTTTGGTGCTCCGCAAACATCAAAGGT
>CAYXUT010000272.1:2663-3196 GCA_964468005.1 uncultured Magnetovibrio sp.
GACGACGGGTGAACCATGCACTCCTCTGTGCACACCACGGCCCAGCCACCTTCCGCCTTCATCTCTCGCATCTTGGCGTGTGGCTGTGGCCAGTTAAACCCCATTCCTCAGCAATGCGGCACCTGATAGAAACGGTTCTTCGCAGTGACCGGACCGATCTGAACTGGCTCGAACAGCACGTCGAATCTAGAGACTCACGTCATTTCTTAATCCAGCACCAAAAAGTATGTCCTGGACTGCACAGAAAAAAGCCGCGGAGATGAAGCGACCGCGGCTTTTCTTAACCAATGATGATCTGGGCTAGAAACCTGCCTTGATCTGCTCGAATTCTTGATTCATGGCAGTTTCAAACTCCTGTGTCTGAGGAACCTGGAACTTGCCGGCATCGAGTATCACCGACGGATCACGGGTCAATCCTAGTTCACCAAGCTGATCGTCAGTAAATTGGTCAAACGACTTAACGTTGGAGTGACCATAACCATTCACTTCGATAAGCCATTTGCCGGTCTCGACGCTGATCATTGCGTCGATGA
>CAYXUT010000273.1:0-3172 GCA_964468005.1 uncultured Magnetovibrio sp.
GTTCCGGTCATTGCGTCTCGGCCCTTTGGTGGTTGTGCGTGGCGGAGAGTCGGATATTCTCTTGGCCGAAACGCTAACCCGCATGCAAGTTGTTCTGCCCCACTTGGACGCCGTCGTAGTACCCGGGATGGGACATGCGCCGACGTTATAAGAGCCGCAAGTCCCGGAGCCGTTAAATGACGCCCTACAAGCCGCAGACCGAGCCAATCGAACTCCCCGCCATTGACGATATTCGTGCCGCGGCGGAGCGCGTATCCAGCCATGCCGTGCGTACGCCGTTGCTAGAATCGCCACATCTTAACGAGGCCGTTGGCGGCCAGCTTTTGGTCAAGGCAGAACCGCTGCAACGAACCGGCGCTTTTAAGTTTCGTGGTGCCTTTAATACTCTGTCACAACTATCTAATTCTGAAAAGAAAAACGGTGTCGTCACATACTCATCTGGCAACCACGCGCAAGGTGTCGCGCATGCCGCTCAACTGCTCGATATTCCGGCAGTAATTGTCATGCCATCCGATGCGCCCGCCCTCAAAATCGAGAATACGCGCGGTTACGGTGCCGAGGTTGTTCTTTATGACCGTGCGACTGAAGTGCGCGAGGAAATTGGCGCACAAATCTCAAATGAACGTGGTCTCGCGCTGGTCAAGCCATACGACGATCCCAATATCATCGCCGGACAGGGTACCTGTGCATTGGAGATCTGTGAGCAGGTTGAAGGTAGTGTCGATCAGTTGCTTTGCCCGGTAGGCGGCGGTGGATTGGTGGCGGGTATCGCCATCGCCATCAAGGCCAGCTATCCTTATGCCCAGGTATACGCGGCGGAGCCTACCGGTTTCAACAGCATGGGCCGCTCATTGCGTGCCGGCGAAAGGGTCGGCAACGAGCCGGGCGCGACAACCATATGCGATGCCCTGATGCCGGCGATGCCTGGCGAACTGACCTTTGAAGCCGCCAGGAGCCTTCTTGCCGGCGGCATTGCCGTCAGTGACGATCAGGTGCGCGGCGCCATGGTACAGGCTTTCCTGCGGCTCAAACTCGTCGTTGAACCAGGGGGCGCCGTGGCACTAGCGGGAGCGCTCAGTGGGTTGGTTGATTGCAAGGGTAAGACCACGGTTGTGGTCTGCTCAGGTGGTAACGTCGATCCGGCTTACTATGCCGATATTTTGCGGTAACTCCTCTAGGAACTGGCCTGCTTAGCCAGAGCCTTTTCATCCTTGGCGGGGTCTGGTTTCGTGGCCGCGGACGATGCAGCGGTCGTCATCGGTTTCTCTTCTTCCATGCGCCGACAATGACCTTCCAGGAAGGCGCCGGTCTCGATGGACAGGTTCTCGTGCAAGATATCGCCGACCACATGCGACGAGCTTGCCAACGTGACCGAGCGAGACTGGATTTGGCCATTGAGCGTGCCGTGTACGACCACCGTCTCAGCGATGATTTCTCCCTTGATGTGGGCGCTTTCGCCGATCAGAAGAGTTTTGCACCGGATATCGCCCTCAACAGAACCGTCGATCTGAATTTCGCCATCGCTTTTCAAATTACCGATGATCTTGAGGTCGCGACTGACCAACGACGGTGGTGACGGCTTGGCCGGGGCAACGGGCTGGTTTGCACCGGCCCTGTTTTGATCCTTATCTTTGGAAAACATGGCGGCCGGCTTTGATGAATTTCATTGGATTGATACTACGTTTCTTGAACACTGTCTCGTAGTGCAGGTGTGGGCCGGTGGCTCGGCCGGAATTACCGAGCAGCCCAATCTTCTGTTGGAACTTCACCTTTTGGCCCCTCTTTACATAAATCTTATGGAGATGGCCGTAACGGGTAATCACGCCGTTGCCGTGGTCAATCTCGATATAACGCCCGTAACGACCCTTCCAGCCAGCACGTCTGACGACGCCGGGCGCCGTTGCGTGGATCTTGGCTTTTCGGGTGGAGCCAAAATCGACGCCATAGTGTGCGGCCCAGCGCTTGTTCAGCGGGTCACGGCGCTTACCGTAGCCGCTGGTGATGTAATAGCTACGCAAGGGAGCGGTCAGCGGCAGGTTGCGCATGGTTGATTGAAGCGTGTTGAGTCGTGCCAGTTGCATATCCAGGGTATCAAGGTTTTTCTTCAGCTCACCTGCCGGCATGTCATCGGGCGTTTCCGCCGGGATGAAGGGGCCACCCTGGCCCCTGGTAAGCTCGTCGACCCCGGCAAGCTTGCTTGGATCAATGCCGGCAAGAGAGATCACGTGTTCCAGATCAGTAATCCGGGTGACCGTCCGTTCGGTCAGGCGCTGCACGGAGACCTCGTAAGATTGCTGCAGGTCCGCTAAGCGGGTTTCGAGCTGCTGGACATAAACCTTCATGCGAGAACTCTGGAAGCGTGCCTGGTTGCGCTCTGAAAGCGCGGCCTGTAGGTCGTTTTCGACGGTATCGAGGTTTTCCTTGAGCACAAAGTTACGGGTTGCCAGACCGCTCGTCTTGTCCTCGAGCTTGGTGACTTTGCCGCGCAACGCTTCGCGTGCACTGACGATGTGCGCGCGTTCGTTCTGGGTGTCATGCAATTCGTCGGAAATGGAGCGAAGACTGGTCTGCAGCTTAGCATTATGCTCGACCAGGCCACCCTTCTCGTTTTTCAACTCGGCGAGCTTATCGCTCAGCGCTTCGCGTGCACTGACGATGCGCGCGCGATCGTTCTGGGTGTCGTGCAATTCGCTAGAAATGGAACGCAGGCTGGTCCGTAGCTTGGCATTACGATCGACCAGGCCGAGCATCATCGCGTGATTACGTTCAAGATCATTGGTGATTGAGGTAAATTTGTTCTGATATTCGGCCACTTCACCGAGCAGGCTGTGATATGCGAGGCGCGCGTCGGCTATCTGGCTCTCTTTGACAGCGACGACGCGTTCATGTTTAACGTAGCTGAGCGACGTATAGCCAACCCACCACCCAGCCGCGACAATCAGTGTTAGTGTGAAAATTTGTGCTGAAGTTCCGATGCGAAAGTAGCTAATCTGGCCGTTCGTGCGAAGATGCACCTGGCGTTCGGGAAACACGCTTGCGACACGTTCCCGAAGGCTGCCAAACCACGATAACTCTTCAGCCCCGAACTGAGCAGACATCCCTTTACCTTTTCGCCTCTCTCACCACGATAATTAAAACGGTACTAGCGCCCGTGCCGTGGCGGCATCCATCC
>CAYXUT010000274.1:0-3136 GCA_964468005.1 uncultured Magnetovibrio sp.
AGAATTATATTGTCTAGATGTTTGAAGTAGAAATCAACAAGTGGAATGAGAAAGAGAACTTGCCTCAAGAGTTCTTGTCCGATTGCGAACAGGAGATGTTGAAACACGTTCATGATCTCAAGAAGGATCTGAGAGAGAAAGTTTTGAGGGAAGGAGACTCACCAGAGGTTACCCAGACCTCATTTCTGCGAAGTGAAAACACAGATGCAGAATTGGGATTTAAGTTTTAGTGAAAGATCTCAAATGTGAGAGTAAGTGTGAGAGTTTTTCTGGGATAGATGAACAGAAACTAAGTCTCACATTCAGTCTCACACCTGCCCCGTATATAAAAAGTTATTGAGTTTATTTTCCTCAATATTTACAGTGAATTGAGATCTCTAGACCCCACCTAAAAGATAAACCAGTTGATCTCCTGAGGATGAATATCCTTAAATCGGTCTAATATACTGTTTTTGTTATCTTTTTCATGCATCTTAAAATAACTTTTTTCCCCTAAATACGATACTTTTGGGGTAACTCCACCTTTTACTCCACCTGTTGATATTGAATTTTATAACAAATTCATCAATTTCAGAATCGGTAATCAAGTAATCAGGTAATCATCTATGCAGAATTTTCTAAGAAGAGATTCCAGAAAATCCAGCAGTTATCATTTTCGTTCATATATTCCCAAAGACCTTCATGAATATTTTAAAGGAAGAACGTCATTCACAATTTCCCTAAGAACTGGTATCTATCGTGATGCAAGGTCAATTTCTCAACACCTCTACTTTATTTCTCAATTACTTTTTCAACAAATAAGAATGCAAAAAGTTGATTTGGATATTGAAGGAATCAAAAAGATTCTCAAAGTTGAGATAGGAAGGTCTGTCAAATATTCTCAGCATATCAAACTAGATACTGGAAAAACTGACATTAAGAGATATGAGAGTTTACTGAGAAATGCTATTGAAAAGAAAGATTTTCAAGAAAGGATGGATAATGAAGATCAGTCGTTGATTGAAAAAGTAGATTCCAGAATTGAACAACACATGAAGAATCTGGGCTACAAATCAACTAAGAAATCTCTTCAATTTAAACAACTACGTTCTCAATTTATTGAACTCTGGTATCTGCGATATGAATTGAAACAGGAACTTCTGGAATCAAAGGATGACACTGGAATTGATGAAATATTTTTCCAGAAATGCAACGAGAAGTTTGGTTTGGATTTACCTGTTGATTTAAACAATGTTTCAAAAGTTTTACCTTCCAGACAGAAACCAATTCAATCTCATATTAAAGAATCATCTAGTGATCGGGAGTTGTTTAGTGAGGTAAAACCCAAGTTCATTGAGTTCTGGTCGAAGAGAGATAACAAAGGACTCACAGTAGAAAGATATGGACAAACCATTGACCATTTTATTGAGATAGTTGGTGATGTACCTATAGATTCAATAAACAGTCAGATGGTTTTTGAATACAAACAGAAATACTTAAAAATCCCTAATAGGAGAAACCAAAATCCAAAATATGCAGGAAAGACGATTGATGAGATTTTGAAAATGAATCCTACTGAAGAAGGTAGGAGTGTTTATTCGATGAACCAATCAATAAGAAGATTATCAACGATTGCAAGATGGTGCTGTGGAAACACTTCAATGACTGATAATCCATTTGCAACGGCCACCGAAAAGAATGTTAAGAAACCAATAATTCAAAAGAACTTCAGTGATGAAGAAATAAAGAGGTTGTTTGAACCCTCCATGTATCTCTCATCCAATATCTTCTTTAATGGGAATCAACCAAATCGTCATGCAAACTATCTGATCCCACTCATCATGTTATTCACAGGTGCAAGAGTGAATGAAATAGCACAGTTACACATAAGTGATGTTTATAAAGTTAGAGATAAGAAAAGTAGTAAGGAAGATACTGATGTGTGGATCTTTGACTTCAACTCAGACGAATGTGATTGCTGTCCAACTGAACATAGAAAGAGTATCAAGAATCAATCTTCTCACAGAAAGATACCTGTTCATCCATCATTGATAGAGATTGGACTCATACGATACAGGAACATTGTTAAAAAGAGAGGAGAAACGAGATTATTTCCAAAGAACAACTTCCATACCAAAGGTGGTTGGTCTGGTGCGTTTTCACATTGGTGGAATACTACTTATCTACCAAAAGCTGGATTGAAGAATATTGCTGGACGAAAGACAGACACACACACTTTTAGACATACGTGTTTGAATAAAATGAAATCCAATGGAGTTGAAGAAGGACTTGCAATGGAATATGCAGGACACCATCACACAAGTATGACCTTCACGACTTATAGTGATAGGTATGATCCAACAATTATGAGAGATCGAGTTTTAGACAAGATATTTTACAGAGGTTTGAACATTGAAAAACTCAAAGTCAACTGGAGCAAAATCTTTAAGAATCCACCAAAGGATCAATTGAGGGAGAAGTTAAGGGATAACTAAAGAGGATATAGGAATGTAAATGATCCAGATCAACACCTATTTCTTAAAAAAATCTTAGTTCAATCATTATTCTAATTATTGTTAAGACATTCTCAGTCCCTGTTCCAGTAAACGATTGGCCGTTTCTGAAAAACTCAATTGATTCATCTCAGCAACTCTCACCAATTGTTCATGAACGTGTTGTTTTAGATAGAAAGAGGATTTCTTTCTCTTCCATCCTTTTTCTGTTTGATACCAACTACTCATATCCTTTTTCTCCTTTTAGAAACATTGATCTCATTTAATCACCTTGACGGATACCACATCATGGTTTCTCATCGATTTATTGATTGTTGTGTAGATAAGGTTCTCAAATTTCTTTGGGAATCCTGACACCTGACCTTGTGGAACAGACATTTTGATTTCCATTTTGATTATCTTGTCCATTAGACCTCCTACCGATTTATAGTCCGTTTTATTTCATCATTAGGTTTCAGGTATATTTATCTGATTCGATAGTTCTACTGAGAATTATTTATTTACTGAACACTAAATTTACTTCTGGAATATTCAAAAATCATAAATAGGTCTGTAGACCTTTCAGAAAGAGTAGAGGGGTAAGAAAATAAAACTGGATTCACTGAGGATACGAAGTATCCGAAGTTCCGAACGAAGTGAGGAAT
>CAYXUT010000275.1:0-3115 GCA_964468005.1 uncultured Magnetovibrio sp.
AACAACAAGATAAATCAATTTTCAAATATTAAATCTGATGATAGCATTAGAAATCGTAAAAAATTGGGATAACTGGGGAGTAATTAAGGTGAAAAAACCACTGATTCACATAGCCAGCGCTGTTGCGATGGTTTTAAGCATATCTACACAGGCATCCGCCAAATGCGGAGATATCACAGTGGCCGAAATGAATTGGGCATCGGCTGAATTCATGGCCAATGTCGATAAGATTATTCTCGAAAAAGGCTATGGTTGTAGTGTCGAACTCGTTCCTGGTGCGACGACGACGACTTTTGCCTCGATGAATGAAAAAGGCCAGCCAGACGCCGCCCCAGAACTGTGGACAAATGCCGTTCGGGAACCACTGAAGGTAGCTTTGGATGAAGGCCGTTTGCATTTGGCCAACAAAGCACCGATTACCGATCTGGGTGAAGGTTGGTGGATCCCGCCCTCGACCGTGAAAAAGCACCCTGAATTGAAGACGGTTCTTGATGTTCTGGCACGTCCGGAACTATTCCCCCATCCTGAGGATAAGTCCAAAGGGGGGTTTGTTGGATGCCCGGCCGGTTGGGGCTGTCAGTTGGCCAACGCCAATCTGTTTCGCGCTTTTGAAATGAAAAAGAAAGGCTGGGTGTTGATCGATCCCGGGTCTGCAGCCGGTTTGGATGGTTCGATGGCAAAAGCCGTGGAGCGTGGTGAAAACTGGTTCGGTTATTACTGGTCGCCAACGGCATTGATCGGAAAATACAATATGCACAAACTTCCTTTCGGCGTTCCCTTCGCCGGTAGTAAAAACTGGGATGGTTGCATCGTTAAAGCGGAACAAGAATGCGCCGATCCAAAGCCGTCTTCATGGACCCAGTCGTCGGTCCAGACTGTCATCACCGACAACTTCAAGAAGCAGGGCGGAGCGGCGATGGATTTCTTAAAGAGCCGCGTCTACCCGGGCGCCGTGATGAACGCCATGCTGGTTTACATGCAGGACAACCAGGCTGGTGGTAAAGACGCAGCACTTGAATTCCTCACCAAGCAGGAAGCCATTTGGACCAAGTGGGTCCCGGCCAGTGTGGCTGCCAAAGTTAAGTCATCCCTTTAATAGAGGGGTAATGCGAAAGGGCCTGCCGTTTTTGCGAAAAATGGCAGGCCGCTTTCGCGCGATACGCTGAATCACGGATTCTCTTATGGATTTTATTGGCGAATTCCCGCAAATGGGGCGCCAAGACCTGCGGGACTTGAAGAAGGCCATTGATTTTGGCTTCCGCGAATTTTCGCGCGCTTACGGCGAAAGCCTCGAAAATTTTTTCGATCCTCTTTTGATGTTTATGGTCTGGCTGGAAAAGTTGCTGATCAACTCGCCCTGGCCCATCATCCTGGTCGTCGTTGGCGCGCTGGCATGGGTTGGCTCACGTAGCCGGATGGTTGTTGTGGGGACGGTGCTGTCCTTTGCCGTCATCGGTTATTTCGGCATGTGGGAAGACACAATGGCAACCTTGGCGATTATTTCCGTCGCGACGCTCACCTGCATCAGTATCGGCATTCCCGTGGGCATCTGGATGTCGCGTTCGGATCGCGTACAGGCGGCGATAACACCCGTTTTAGACGTTATGCAGACAATCCCTAGTTTCGTTTACCTGATCCCTGTTGTCATGCTTTTGGGGATCGGCAAGGTACCGGGCCTGCTAGCTGTCTGTATTTATGCCCTGCCGCCGATTGTTCGCCTGACCAACCTTGGTATTCGTTTGGTAGACAAGGAGGTCCTGGAAGCTGCCGACGCTTTCGGTGCCAGCCCCCGGCAACGCCTTTTCGGCGTACAAATTCCACTGGCGTTGCCGAATATTTTTGCTGGTGTCAACCAAACGATCATGATGGCATTAGCGATGGTCGTGATAGCATCTATGATCGGTGTGAAGGGCCTTGGCGTTCCCGTTTTGCGGGCCATTTCCAATCAGTATCTGGCGCTTGGCCTGATGAACGGTTTGGCAATTGTAGCCTTGGCCATTATCTTCGACCGTGTATCCCAGAAATATGGACAAAGACTTCAACGTCATCGACAGGGAGACTTGCATGACTGAAGCAAAGGTCAAAATCACCAACCTGTACAAGATTTTTGGCCTTGATCCCCAAAGCGTCATGGGTCTGGTGAAAAACAACGTTTCTAAGCAGGAACTGCTGGACGAACATGGACATGTCCTAGGTTTAAGCAACATCAATATCAGCGTGCCGGCCAAACGCATTCAGGTAATCATGGGGCTGTCTGGTTCTGGAAAGTCCACGCTTATTCGCCACATTAATCGTTTGATCGAGCCAACGGCGGGGGAAGTCATCGTCGATGATGAAGACGTGTTGCAGATGTCTCCAGATCAATTGCGTGACTTCAGGCGCCACAAGATCTCCATGGTATTTCAAAAGTTCGCTTTGTTACCACACCGTACGGTGGCCCAGAATGTTGCCTATGGATTAACCATTCAAGGTATTGATGAAAACAAGGCAAAAGAACATAGCCACCAATGGATCGACCGTGTCGGGCTAGCCGGTTTCGAACACCACTATCCTGGCCAGTTATCCGGCGGCATGCAACAGCGAGTCGGCTTGGCCCGTGCATTGGCTACGGACGCAGAAATTTTGTTGATGGACGAAGCGTTTTCGGCCTTGGATCCATTGATCCGAACGGATATGCAGGACATATTATTGGGCCTGCAGGATGAACTGCATAAGACTATTATTTTCATCACTCATGACCTTGACGAAGCTTTGCGCATCGGCGATCGGATCGCCATATTGCGCGATGGTTCGGTTGTCCAGGAAGGTGACCCGCAAGACATCGTCATGAATCCCGCTGATGATTATATCTTTGATTTTATCAAGGATATCAATCGCGGCAGAGTTGTCGAAGTTCGCTCCGTTATGGAGGCCCCAAATGGCGCTACCGGCCCCGAACTAAAAATGAGTATGTCGATAGAAGAAGCACTGCAGATATTCGTTTCCAACGATCAACATATGGGCGTTGTCGTTGACGATGATGGCAAGGTCGTAGGAAAAGTGGAGTTGGATAATGCCGTCGCTGCCATCGCCCGCCCGGGTCGAGAAATTAGCGAGGATGAACGCTACAAGTAAT
>CAYXUT010000276.1:0-3102 GCA_964468005.1 uncultured Magnetovibrio sp.
ACGCACATGAACGGTAACAACCAGGCTTTAGGTCTTGCCGTACGGGCAGTCAGGACCAACCGGGCCTTATCGACCCCGCGGAATTCATATCGGCACCGAACCGTTATAGGCGATGACACAAGTACTCTGAGGCGCCGCGCGCACCGGCGAAACACCGGCCAGAACAGCAAAACCGGCAACAAGGAAAACGGTATGCAAGTGTTTCAATTCAGGCTCATAAATTCGAGGACATCTCGCGCCCGAACATGTCTTGATAAAAGAGATCAAGCATGTCGAGTTTGGCACGTTTGCAGCCTTGGATGTTGGTGTCGAGCTTCTCACGCAGAGCAAAAATCTACTCAAGCTCCTTTTGGGTAATCTTGGTTTATTGCTTATTGAACTCGCCTTCGTCGCAAAAACTTATGGATTGTTCCCGCTCTTAATCAACCTTAGGCGATATGCCATTCATTTCCTTATCCTTTTTCGGATAATCTCGTTTTAACGTTTAGTCGGATTTATCATTGCCGCCTATGTTCGCCGTCACTATGTTCCGCGTAACCATGTCTCTCTCAAATGACAAAGCCGTTCATATCGTTGGTGGTGGCCTGGCCGGCAGCGAGGCCACTTGGCAACTGGCTAGTGCCGGCATACCCGTTTACCTGCACGAAATGCGTCCAGTACGCACCACTGACGCGCATCAGTCCGATGGACTGGCCGAACTGGTCTGCTCCAATTCGTTTCGCTCCGACGACGCTGACGCCAACGCCGTTGGCCTCTTGCACCAGGAGATGCGGTGCCTGGGCTCCCTCATCTTCAGCGCTGCCGACGCCCACAAGGTACCTGCCGGGTCGGCGCTTGCCGTCGACAGGGACGGCTTCTCCGCCGCCGTGACCAAAGCCCTTGAAGACCACCCCTTGGTTTCCATCGAACGCGACGAAATTGTCGACCTGCCGCCTGAAGACTGGCCTTCGGTGATCATCGCTACCGGCCCCTTGACCTCGCCAGCGCTGGCCGAGGCGATCGCGGAACTCACCGACGAGACGGCACTCTCCTTTTTCGATGCTATCGCGCCGATTATCTACAAGGAAACCATCGATTTCGACATCTCTTGGTTCCAGTCGAGATACGACAAAATCGGTCCCGGTGGCGACGGCAAAGACTACATCAATTGCCCCATGACCGAGACGCAATACCTGGCCTTTATCGAGGCGCTGCGGTCGGGCGAGAAAACCGAGTTCCGTGAATGGGAGGAAGACACGCCCTACTTCGAAGGCTGCCTGCCGATCGAGGTGATGGCAGAACGTGGTCCGCAAACCCTCTCCTATGGGCCGATGAAACCGGTTGGCCTGACCGACCCGAACAATCCCACCGTCAAACCATACGCCATCGTGCAACTGCGCCAGGACAATGCGCTGGGTACGCTGTACAACATGGTCGGCTTTCAGACCAAGCTGACATACGGCGAGCAAAAGCGAATCTTTCGCATGATCCCGGGGCTTAAGAGTGCTGAGTTTGCGCGCCTCGGCGGCGTGCACCGAAACACCTTCATAAACAGCCCGAAATTGCTCGACCCGTCTCTTCGCCTGAAGGTGCAACCCAGGTTTCGCTTCGCCGGCCAGATCACCGGTTGTGAAGGCTATGTCGAAAGCGCCGCACTCGGCCTATTGGCGGGCCGCTTTGCCGCCGCCGAACAGGTCGGCAGACATTTTATCCCGCCGCCCGAAACGACGGCCTTAGGCGCCATTCTCAACCACGTGACACTTGGCGCTGATGTCGAAACTTTCCAGCCGATGAACGTCAACTTCGGCCTGTTCCCAACAATCGACGCGCGCAATGATAAAGGCAAACGCCTAAAGGGCCGCGACCGAAAGATGGCCTATGCGGCGCGCGCAAGGCGTGATCTTGAGGCTTGGCTTATGCACGCCGAAGAAGTCACGTAGCGTCGCCCGACACTCCACCCAACTCACTGGTGGATCAAAAAATCGTTTCGGCTCTGTTTTTTTAAGACGAGTTCGTCTTTATTTTCAAAGGCATCAAAAACATCTAGGGGCCATATCCAAATCTTTTCAGGAGACAAGAAATTTAATTGACGGTAGCCCATTGGCAACGGGAAAAGTTCTTGATGTATTGACGAGTTTACCAC
The DNA here is from genome assembly GCA_964468005.1 of uncultured Magnetovibrio sp. GTDB lineage: Bacteria > Pseudomonadota > Alphaproteobacteria > Rhodospirillales > Casp-alpha2 > TMED8. The sequence continues at coordinate 2,123 of CAYXUT010000276.1, forward strand.
CAGTGGGCTGTTCACGAATTTGGTGTTTTAGAGCTCGTGGTTTTGAAGAGTTCGAATTTCAGTTCAGAAGACCGGTATCTCGTTTCTGCCCCGAAACCCTCGGAGGAAGGTTGTGGCCCATCAACCCACTCGGCCATGTTGTCATTATCACGTCAAAAGACTTCATGCTCGTCACTTCGCCTGGCGCACGTCGACGACGCGCTGCTTACCTGCGGCCATCAGCAATGACAGATCGCTGCCAGAAAGAATCAGCTTGACGCCCATGGCGATGTACTTCTTGAGCAATTCTGGTTGGTAAATGCCACCCATTCCCGGAAATTTTCCGTGTTTATCGCAGACCTGGATCAACGTCTCGTAGGCGGCGACGACGTCCGGATGATCGAGTTGCCCGGGAATACCCATCTCCATGGTTAGATCACTGGTGCCGATCAGCAGAGCATCGACGCCTGGCACGGCTGCGATGGCATCGGCATTAGCAATGGCATTAGGCGATTCAAGCATGAATACCAGAAGCATAGAATTATTGATAGCCAGCGTCGCCTGATCCAACGGCAGCGCTTCGAAATCGAGCTGTGGTAAAGGGCCATAAACCGAGCGTGTCCCGACCGGCGGATAGCGGCAATATTGGACTAACTGCATCGCCGTCTCAGCGTCATCAACGTGCGGAAAGACAATGCCCTGGGCGCCGCCGTCCAGCGCCCGACTGGCATGAAAATGCTGGAACCCAGGCACTCGGACGATGGGCGAAATTCCGGCGACCCTGGCGGCAACGCAAATTTGCACTGCCATATCCAAGTCCATTGAGTTGTGCTCCATGTCGATAAACAGCCAATCGAAACCGACAGTCTTCATAGCCGGTGCGATATCCACAGTGCGTGCCTGGCGTAATCCGATACCGACCGCCAAGTCACCATTGCGCAGCTTATCCAGCGCAACATTCTGAATTTTTTTCATATTCCCTCCCCGGATTTTCTTTTGTT
>CAYXUT010000277.1:0-506 GCA_964468005.1 uncultured Magnetovibrio sp.
CGTTTGAAGATTCGGCTGACCCGGCATTGCGTCGTCATCTGCTTAGACTGTGGCTGCGGCAGGATGATCGACCCGCTTGTGAAGGTGTCATTGCTCACAAGGGTATAGCCGGGATCGAAAAACAAAACGGTAAGGGCACCTATTATATAGGTTAGCCTATGCGCTCACCGAACTTAAAACCAGCCTTAGAGGGCTTAAAGCCATCAACTATGGAAGACCTTAAAAACGCGATGCAGGCGCGTCTGACAATTGGCGTAGGAGGCCAGGTTACTTTAACAGGACACGTCAACGCAATCAGAGGTATAGTGTGTGAAACTTATGAATGTTTGTTGTGGTCAGCGATCCAACGGTCCGTTGGCCAGGGGGTTTGTTAAGGGAGAGGGGCTCACCCTTGACTATCCCCGTAGGGATTAATTTGAGTTGCTATCCCCCCCGTGAAACCAAAAGGGGGATTAGGGAATTAGGGAATTAGCGACAGGGGTAAAGTAAGATCAGTCGCAACCTAT
>CAYXUT010000277.1:516-3102 GCA_964468005.1 uncultured Magnetovibrio sp.
TTGTGTGAAACCGATTATTTTTTGTTGCGGTCTGCTATCTAACTGTTCTTTTGCCAGGTGGTTTTTTAAGGGTGCAGTACATTGACTCTCGTAGAAGGTTTTCTGGTTGAAATACAGAGGGTTCAGTATAGTACTTATTTCTGAGAATATTGGTTGACGGAAGTTCTTTATCTTTTATCTTGATCTCGGTTCGATTAACACTGATCTATTTATTCTTTATTATCAACAAATTATTTAAGTTTTATGCTATTTTAGTGTGGTCTGGATTAGGGACTGCATAATAGTCTTTGGTTTTTCATTACTTTTATCATATCAATAATTGCACTATGTAATCGTCCTTCAAGTTAGGCTAAAGAAAGGGACTATCGTAATTGGAAATAGTTCTCTTCTATTATTTTTGATAATGTCGAAAGATATGTTTAAGATACTAGAATGTATCCACAAAGTATGAAAGTAGTCTGCTGAACGAATAAACGCCTGGAGGACAACAGTAGCTCGTTCATTATGGCAAAGGCTGTGTAAAACTGACTAATTGATAATTGTAATTTTTGTGTTTTGTTATCGTGGGAGTGAAGATATGTCGGTAGAATTTGAGCGATCATTAGGAAAGACTGCTTATGAGACACGTGCCATATATAACAATCCAGAAAATTTTTTTGATTGGTCGTGGCCTAAAGTCCCACGCCACCAATTTCTTAAGGAGCGTGATCGCGCATATGATCCAGATGGGGACTCCAGCCTAATCGAATTAGATATTTCTGAAACACTTGAGACTTCTTATCCGGCGACAACGCCAGCCATTCTTGCACGCTATGTAAAAATTCGGCCTGGTGAAAAAATCTCGCACAACTTCATTGCGTCGGGAGAAGTGTACTACGCCCTTGAAGGCAATGGCGAAAGCTCGAATGGCAACGACCTCGTCACTTGGGGGCCAGGGGACGTCTTTTGCTTTCCGGGAGGATATGAAACTACCCATACAGCCAAAGAAGCTGGTATCTTATTTTGTGTAACGAATGAGCCCTTACTATCCTTCGAGACGCTGCGTCCGCCAGCGCCAGGAAAATCCCGAACTGAGACAGCACACTGGCCACACAACGAAATTGAAAAACATCTACAGCATGTCTACATTCGGCCTAAGACGGCGGAAACATCCGGCATAGCGATCCAGTTATCAACCCTTGCGACAGCGCCAAGTCGCAATACCATTCCTATGATTAATACAGCTATCAACACTCTCGAATCCGGTGGTGATCAGCGCCCCCATAGGCATAACGGAGCTGCAATCACGCTTGCTATTGAAGGTGAAGGTATACATTCCATGATCGAGGATGAGAAGGTCGACTGGGTTACTGGAGCCGCTCAGATTACACCGGCAGCTGAGTTACACTCGCATCACAATCGCGGTAACCGCCGAATGCGTAGCTTTGTTGTCCAAGATGAAGGACTACATTTTTATCTACGGACACCTGGATTTAGTTGGGATTAAATATTCAACTAAGACATAAAAACGTGTTGATGGGTATCGCATAAGAAGTAATTAATAACCTATTCGTGGTTATGCAGAAAGAATGGTTCTTCTGTCTCTGATACTCAAAATGTTTTCTATGTGAAGTGCTTCAACGGCGACACGAATTTTTGGCATAATGGGTCCTGTTTTGCGCGATATCGCTTCTACTGCGGAATTGAATACGGATGACTTAGTGAAAGGCGTCATTGATTGGGTAAGTATTGAAAGCCCATCCTTGGACGCGAATGCGGTCAACCGGATGGTTGATCACGTGACATTGGAATTCGAAACTGTTGGCCTTGAAATTGAACGGACCCCCGGCGAGGACGGCTGGGGGGATCTTATTCGAGGGCGCGCACCAGGGTCGAACCGTGCGAACAAGGGTATATTGGTAGTCTCTCACATTGATACAGTCCACCCTATAGGCACCAAGGAGACTGCAAACCCGATTCGCATTGATGGTGACAAGCTCTATGGTCCGGGCACCTACGATATGAAGGCGGGCGCCTATATTGCCTTTTACGCATACAAGCGATTGATTGAGGAAGGTGGCGAAAGCATGCTTCCGATCACGTTCATGTATGTTCCAGAAGAGGAGCGGGGCAGCCCGTATTCCCGAAAGTATATCGCCGAGGAAGCGCAAAAGGCGAAATACGTCCTGGTTACAGAACCGGCCCGAGATGGCGGTAAGGTGGTGGTCGAGAGAAAAGGTAGCGCGCGCTATAAGATTGCGGCCGAGGGACGACCAGCACATTCTGGTTCGAAGCATGAATATGGTCGTAGCGCGATCAAGGAAATTGCGAAACAAATTTGTGACATCGAGGCGTGGACAGACTATGACCGGGGTGTCACATTTAACGTCGGTGTGATCGCCGGCGGCTCAGGTGTCAATGTGGTTCCTCAACACTGTGCCTTGGAGGTCGATAACCGATTCGTGCGGCCCGGGGATGGACAGGAATACGAAACGAAGCTTCTAAGCCTGCAGCCCTATGACCCGGATGTAACGCTGAAAGTTACCGGCGGCATCATGCGGCCTCCGATGGAGGCGACTGACGCTATATTGGATTTATTTCAGAGGG
>CAYXUT010000278.1:0-3056 GCA_964468005.1 uncultured Magnetovibrio sp.
GTACTGGTACCTGTCTGACCTCAATGCACGCGCGCCGTGGGCGGGCTGGCACACTGTATTGAAGACGAAGGAATTCCAACGACGCAAATTGCTTTAATTCGAAAGCATGCGGAAGCAATTAAGCCTCCGCGCGCTCTAGCTGTACCGTTCGAACTTGGACGTCCCCTCGGAGCGCCTAATAATCCTGAATTTCAGCGCCGGGTTTTAAAGAATTGTCTTGAACTCCTTAGCCGAGAATTGGGGCCGGTTCTGGAGGATTTTCCAGATGAACCCCCAGCTGAGGAAGTGGATCAAGAGGGTTGGGTATGTCCAATAAATTTATCCATTCCGCCTGAGAACATCGGCGATGAAGAATTAGTTCGACAAGCGCTTGAGGGGGAAGTGGCACTAATCAGGCCATGGTATGAGGAATCAAAAAAAATGCGTCAAAATCGAACTAACGTAGGCGTTTCGGGCAAGAGACCCGAAGAGATAGCTGCGTTTCTTTCGAGCGTTTTAGTGAATCGCGGAGAAACAGCGTCGCCCATTGAAGGAAAACCCATCGCGCACGCTTTTAAACAAATGGCTGACGATTTGCGTTATTTTTATATGGAGGCGGCAATTGCAAAGCCTGGGAGCTTAGTGACAGATACACAGATTGGAAACTGGCTTTGGGGCGAGACAATTCTTGGAAAAGTCCTCATTGCAATCCGTGACTGGGCGATGGAGTCTGAAGACCCTGGGTTTAAAGCACTTGCTCCGACAGCAATGGTTCCAATGGTCCAAAGACACCGTACTCAGCATGGTTAGGTTCCAGGGAGCAAGGGGATAATTGGTGTCAGAGACTTTCAGGTCTACTGGTTCCCTTATACTTTCGAAGAGCTTGAACCCCATTAACTAACTTTGAGTATTTGTCACTGTTTGCCATTATTTGTAATGCTACAACTTTTGCAGGGATAATTTTTCGTCTACCTTGGAGCATGCTGTTTTCTCCAACTATTGGTTCATAAATGACAACCATTTTTTATCACAAAAAAATAGAGAGAAATGGCTGAGCGTTATAAATTGGTCACCTTGGAGGATAATGAGGATATCACTTCGGAAAGCTATGACCGGGCCTGTAATATCGGCTCAAATTTGCGCAATATTTATTCTGCCTTACCAAGAGGTGAGCCCGAACGGTTAGCAATTAATGATACTGTGACGCCGCCTGAACAATGGCGGCATTTTAGCAACGAGCCGGTTCATACGGAAGAAAGCCAGGAGAGGATATTTTCCTCTTCTTATGATTTTGTAAACCGCCTGCGGTGGAATGCGGTATTTACAGGTTATTCTCTGGCCAACGTATTAAATGGAAATCAAAGCGGGGGCTGGACGGATCAGATTGCTCGTGATTATGCCGATCAAGAACTCAAGGAAGTCCCCGATTGGTCGGTATTGGCTTACCCTCGGTTAATCCAAGGGTTGCCCAACGACTTGGTGTGTCGCCCTCCCGCGCTTTTGGGGGAAGTTGGATGGTTAGTTGACGGAGCCATCGTGAATCGAGACACCATCGCCTATCAGGAAAGACTACGTCTTATGCACGAATTTGGCATCATTGATTTGTTGCGCGGCCTAGAGCCCCAAAAAACGGTGAGAATTATCGAGATTGGTGGTGGCTATGGAGGACTTGGATATTTTCTAGGTCAGATATTCAAAAACATTCACTATGTTATTTGTGATCTGCCCGTTTCATTGTATTTCTCGGCCACATACCTATCCGAGGTTATAGGGGCGGAAGATGTAGTTATTTACGATGGAAATAATCCAGAGGTTCTCGAGTCTGACAAAGGACCAAAATACGTATGTCTTCCAAACCACTTTTTTGATCATTTAGCCGGTCAGTCATTCGATCTTGGTATAAACACGATGTCGTTTATCGAGATGCCAGGCGACGTTGTAGACCATTATGCTAGAGGTCTTAAATCTCTGCTGTTACCCGAAGGTATGTTGTTTGAACAAAACTACTTTTTTCTTAGAGCAGACGCCCCTCCGACGCATTGCGAACCAAGAAAAATCATTGAAAAATATTTTCGATACAAATTAGGTATTGATCGCGGGTCTCATTGGGGAATACCGAATTTGTGGCTCAATCATCTTCCCGTGGAATTGATGGCAGCGTCGAAATTACCGTTTCACAAATCTTAATCAAGGATTGATGCCTGAATGAATAGGATACTATTGGCTAAATTTCTGGCCGCCTTTTCTTCGCTTAGTGCGGGCTCTGCCATCGTTGCCACTCGATTTGTAATTTTGGATACCGACCCGGCAACGATGGCGGTCCTGCGTTTTGGGATTGGCGCACTTTGCCTAACACCTTTTCTCATTGTTGGATTTATACGAAATCCCATAGCCAAGGCCGATTGGCCAAAAGTCATACTTCTAGGTGTTTTGTTTTTTGGATTATTCGCTTTTCTGTTTAATGCGGCGTTGACCTACACGACAGCCGCTCATGGCGCCATTGGATTGGCGACGTCACCGATTATCACTTTGGTTTTAGCCTGGTTATTTGGCCGGGAAAATATGACCAAGCCAAAAGTATTCTGCGTCATTTTAGCCTTACTTGGGGTTACCATTGCGGTGAGCGATTCCCTTATGGAAAGCTCTGTAGGAAATGACTTATTATTTGGCGATTTGTTAATGCTTTTAGCCGCATTAACCGTCTCGATCTATAGCATTTTCGCCAAACCTCATATTATGAAATACGGTGGCATTTATTTTACGTCGATTATTATGGCGATTGGCGTCCTTTCGTTAATAGTCGCGTTGCAGCTAGTAGGCGAACCGATCCACCTACCAAACTTCTCACTGGTCAATTGGTGGATTGTATTGTTTCTCGGAGTTGTCGGGGCAGCCATACAATTCGCGTCGTACATGTGGGCATTAGGGTGGATATCCCCTTCGACAGCAGGTATTTCTTTGACCTTAGCGCCTATTTCAGCTTTCATATTTGCCTGGCCGGTTTTAGGCGAGGTAATAAGCTATCAGGCAATTCTCGGACTTATTCTGGTCGTCAGTGCAATTGTAATAATGAACAA
>CAYXUT010000279.1:0-3020 GCA_964468005.1 uncultured Magnetovibrio sp.
ACATGCACATTAAGGATGAAATAATTGATCCAAAAACCATGCGTATCAATCTCGACAAATATGATGTCGTAGCGCGATTGTATGGGGATCTTTATGCATCCTTGGGGGACACCTATCCCCTGACGCGTTTAACGCATGAGGAATGGCTTATGAAGGAAAAAAACTAATAAGTGGCGTGATCCTAAAAAAGTGGTCCAGGTTGAATTAAGAGATTTCGGCGCATATGGTTATTCAACGGGAGCGGCCGATGACTGTCGGAACGGGGCAAGTCGGTGTTGCTGCATGTAGCGAATTAGCACTTCAAGAAAATTAGAAAACGAGACAATATCCACTGTCACCTTTAGCCTGCTAAATCTGGAAAGACGCCCTCACTCTTTTTTAAAATGACACTTAACCCGCATCCAACGACTGTCCTATTGTTTGCCAACTCAACCTAATTTACATTTCCAAGGATTTATTCGACATTAAACACTTGGGCTATCGGAAATGACAAATTTCGACCTTATCATCAAGGGCGGCACCGTTGCTACCGCAGCGGACACCTTCAACGCCGATATCGGAGTTAAAGGGGGTCAGGTTACTGCGATTGCCAAAAGCCTCAGCGGGGCTGCCCGTAAGATCGATGCAAGTGGAAAACTCGTGCTGCCGGGCGGTGTTGAGGCGCATTGTCACATTGAGCAGGAATCGGGCATGGGGATCATGGCTGCGGACGATTACGAGAGCGGATCGATCTCAGCCGTGTTCGGCGGAAACACAACGATTATCCCTTTCGCGGCCCAGCATCGTGGCCAGTCCCTACGGAAGGTTGTCGAAACCTATCACGAACGGGCCGGGCCAAAAGCCGTTATCGACTACGCCTTTCATCTCATTATTTCGGACCCGACCGAATCGGTGTTGGGACAGGAGCTGCCTGCCTTGATCAAGGATGGCTATACTTCGTTCAAGGTTTTTCTCACCTATCCGCTTTTAAAACTCGCCGATGAGGACATGCTCAATGTGTTAACAGTGGCTCGTGAAAACGGTGCCATCACGATGGTGCACGCTGAGAACGATGACGTCATACGCTGGCTATCGGAAAAACTGATTTCAGCCGGCCATACGGCGCCTAAATACCATGCAATGAGCCACGCCCGTATTGCGGAATCCGAAGCATCTAACCGCGCAATCGAATTGGCGCGATTGGTGGATACGCCGCTATTGATTGTTCATGTTTCCACCGAAGAAGCGGCCCAAACGATCCGTCGTGCCCAGGATAACGGATTGAAGGTTTTTGGCGAAACCTGTCCACAATACCTATTTCTGACCGCTGATGACATCGACAAGGACGGCATGGAGGGTGCCAAGTTCTGCTGCAGTCCGCCGCCACGCGACGAGGCCGACCAAGATGCCATGTGGCGAGCTCTCAAGAATGGTACGTTTCAGGTCTTCCATTCCGACCATGCGCCCTATCGTTTCGATGAAACGGGAAAACTGCATGCAGGTCCCAACGCTCCATTCAAGAAACTAGCCAACGGCGTGCCTGGGATTGAGTTACGCATGCCGCTCTTGTTCTCCGAAGGTGTCGGCAAGGGACGCATCAGCCTCAATGAGTTCGTCGCATTAACTGCCACTAATGCTGCCAAAATCTACGGTCTGCATCCGCGCAAAGGCACCATCGCTATCGGCAGCGATGCCGATATCGCTATCTGGGATCCGAAGCGCGAACTCTCCGTGACCTACGACATCCTGCACGATAACGTTGGCTACACGCCCTACGAGGGGATGCGGCTTAAAGGATGGCCGGAAACGGTCATTAGCCGTGGTCGTATTGCTATCGAAAGTGGTAACTTGCACGTCAAGCCCGGGACGGGAAACTTCCTCGAACGTCAACCGGGTTATGATTTCATTCGCCCAGTTGGCGCATTGCCGCAAGAGGTTGATCCAACGCGAAATTTTGGTGCGAAAATTCTGTAACCGGGAGAAACGTTCGTGGGCTCTTTGATCCGTGTCATCAACCCCAATTCGAATCCGGATGTTACAAAAGGGATGTCGGAGGCGCTCGGGCCACTGCGCCTACCGGAAGGTCCGAAACTCGATTGTGTTACCCTGGCCAATGGGCCGTTTGGCATCGAAAGTCAGGCCGATGTTTCCCGGGTCGAACCACTTTTGGCGGATCTCATTAAGGCCGATAACGAAGCGAATGCCTTCGTCATTGGTTGTTATTCTGACCCCGGTATCTACCTGTGCCGGTCGCTGACTAACCGACCCGTGTTCGGGATCGCCGAATGTGCCATGTTGACTGCCCTATCGCGAGCAGCATCTTTCGGTGTCATCGCCATCATGAGCGGTTCAATTTTGCGACACACTCGCCATATGCGCGAGCGTCTACTACACAACCATTGTGCGGGCGAGCGGGCCTTGGAGTTGACAGTGGCCGAAGTTGAAAGCGGTGGAGGCACCTATACCAAGATGGAGCAGATCGGACGGGAGCTTCGTGACATAGACGGCGCCGAAACCATCATCATGGGCTGTGCGGGCATGGCTAAACACCGGGGCTCGCTAGAGAAATCGCTAGGGATCCCCGTGATCGATCCGACCCAAGCCGCCACGGTGATGGCAATGGGTGCTGTGCAACTGGCGAGTTAAGTTGTCCTGTGCTGCTGGGTCCACTCGTTGTTCGACTGGCGAGGCAACTTGTAACACTCGTCAAAATGCGCATAAAGGTTATCGAATAGTCGGGCGATAAAATCATATTGGCTAAGATCAAGGCGTATGGTTTCCAGATCGATGGGACCGTCGCGTATCGTTCGCCGCGCCCTCGGCTCAGTGTTTGTTAGCCAAAAATAACAGATGACTAATTATCTATTTTAAATCCAAGTCCCTGACCCCTCCTGCAATACCGATGTTACAAGGCTTTATTTTAGTCGACATTTATTGTCGTGCCGATCAAACCCCAATGTGTCCATGTTTTCTGTGGGATGCAGGAAACCCTTCAAAGGCGCGCGGTCGACGATGGCGTTGTGGGTGCGCAGCAGGATCGG
>CAYXUT010000280.1:0-3012 GCA_964468005.1 uncultured Magnetovibrio sp.
AAAATTCGTGCGATAAAGACCGAGAAGACGATGCTTTTGCTCATGACATTCCATAATAACCGGGAAATCTTACACGACGAGAGTAGAATCACTAAATTATCTATTAAAAAAGAATAATTATCTTCTTGTTTTATTAAATAGACTTTGATTGTGATGGCTCATAGACATTAAGGTTAACTGGTGAGTTCGAATGGAAAATAATCTTCAATGGAAATATCCTGAGGCCATAGTTGAGTGTGGTTGGCTGAACGATCAGCTTGGCAACCAAGAGGTTCGGATATATGACTGCACGACATATCTGCATTATACAGACAATCACCCGCTGAAACCCTACGATGTAGAGAGTGGTCTCGAAAACTACAAAAAGGATCATATCCCCAATGCAGCTTACTTAGATCTGCAAAATGACCTTTCCGATAAGAGCAGTCCATACAGCTTTACCCTCCCAAACCTTAATGAGCTCGCAACAAGTTTTAAAAATTTGGGTGTTGGCAATCCTTATCACATCATCTTGTATGCCCATAATGGCATGCAATGGGCCACTAGAGTGTGGTGGATGCTTCGTGCTATAGGCTTTGATAAAGCGAGCGTATTGAATGGAGGGTTTATGGAGTGGGAGCGGTTATCCCTTCCTACAGAAAGTACAGTAAACAACTTTAGGCCAGAAGATTTTGAAGTTCAATTGAAGCCTCATATATTTGTTGGGAAAGAAAAAGTTTTAGAAGCTATAGAAGATGAATCTTCTTTACTGCTCAATGCTTTAACCGAAGACCTTCACATCGGGGAAAACCCTCGATATGGACGTCTGGGCCGGATCCCCAATAGTCTCAACACCCCTTTCCATTGCCTTGTGGACACGGGCACTGGAAAATTTAAACCTCCGGTAGATGCTATCCATCTTTTTACAGAAAGTGGGATCACTCCAAACCTTGAAATAATAAATTATTGTGGGGGAGGTATTGCCGCAACTTTAGATGCTTTTGTTCTTCATCAGTTAGGGTTTCATAAACTAAAAATTTATGATAACTCCATGAGTGAATGGGCTATGAATGAAGACCTCCCTATTGAAACAGGTTAGGGATCAGGATATTACAAAATACCAATCCAAAAACTGGCAAATATAGTTAGTTCTGCAGAAAGTTTTTAGTTTGCAGTACCTTCTTTTGATGAAATAAGGATTACCCTGTATATGCCAAAGGCTATCATAGTTCGTGAGTACGGTGGCTCAAAGGTTTTAGCTCTAGAGGAAGTTTATGTTGGAAACCCTGAGGGGCGGCAACTTCGTGTACGTCAGACGGCGATAGGAGTTCACTACCATGATATTTACGTGCGTACAGGTCTCTATAAGACCCTGAACCTTCCAGGCATACCTGGAGTTGAAGCCACGGGTGAAGTTGAAGCGATTGGCCCTGATGTTACAGGGTTTGCTATAGGAGATCGTATAGTTTATCTCACGAGCAGTTATGGGGCTTATGCTACCCATCGACTTTTAGATCAAAACCTTGCTCTTAAATTACCAAGGTTTGTTTCTGACGAACTTATCGCAACCAATTTCTCCCGAGCCTTGACTGTCCACATGTTAATTAAGCATGTCACAAATATTAATTCTGGGCATACAATTTTGGTCACAGCTGCTACTGGAGGTGTTGGCAGATTACTTTCCCAATGGGCAAACTCTCTTGGGGTCTGTGTCATAGGTAGCGTCAGCACTCCTGAGAAAGCAGCATTAGCACAATCATATGGGTGCAAATACTGCTTAATCTATGAGCAAAAAGACTTTATGTCACAGGTTAAGGATATAACTGATGGAAGAGGGGTTGACACTGTTTATGACTCAGTTGGTGCGGATACCTTTGATATTTCACTCGATGTTTTAACAAAATGCGGTCATATGGTGAATTTTGGCCAATCTTCTGGTCCTGTTCACCCAGTTCTTATGTCAAGATTGGCCGAAAAATCTATCACCGTCACTCGCCCAATTATTTTTCACTATATTGAAAACCCTGACGTTTATAGAAAGATGGCCAGTTCAGTGTTTAGCTATCTTCGAAACGGGAAGTTAGTCCTTCCCAATTTTGAACCACTCAATCTAGAGAATGCTTCTAAAGCCCATGATATTTTAGAGTCACGTCGCGGAGGGGGCAGTATATATTTAGTACCATAATGGCTTATCATATTTATTTAGGCTTTAAAAAAAAGCGTCAAAAAAGATATCGGGGATCAGTATATTTTTAATCTAACTCCCTTCAACTACTCTATAAAAGGAAGGGTGATTAGGCAAAGAACTATAGGAAATAAATAAAATATACTAGAATATAATAGAACTCTTAATACAGTTGGAATTTGGAAAGTAGATTTTTTAAATTAAGATAATGAAAAAAAATATCTAGGCTATCGATCTTAAGTGTGGGTACCATCAGATATGCTTTTAAGCATATAAATCTAAATATTTACATTTCTAATAAATTAAGGAGTGAGTCCATGCCTAAAGGCTACATGATTAGTGCACATAGAAGTGAAGCCGATCCACATAAAAGGGAGGCTTATATAAGATTAGCTATCCCAGCCATAAAAGCAGCCGGTGGGACGCCTTTGTCATCAGGGGACTGTAGAGTGGTAGCTAAAGAAAATGGTATCGCCCAGCGCACAGTGCTGATCGAGTTCGATACGTTTGAGAAAGCAATCGCAGCTTATGAAAGTGACGATTACCAGAAAGCCCTTAAAGCTCTCGGAGATGGGGCTGATCGAGATGTAAGATTGTTTGAAGGACTTTAAACAATCTTATTTTTCACATAAGTTGCAAAAGTCAAATGAATGCAGTATGAATTAATTATTCACTTTCAAAAGAAAACGTTTTTCTGTTGACCGCTTGTCCTGCTCACCTATAACTGATCTAATTTTGGTATAAAATTCTTTAGATCAGATGGGGATGGTTCAATGTCATGTGTCTAGCCTCCTTTTTATGTACCATTTTGATGTATTTCTCCGGCACCGTCGGTCTCATATTTAAAG
>CAYXUT010000281.1:0-3006 GCA_964468005.1 uncultured Magnetovibrio sp.
GCCGCCACCGCTCCAGACAATCCCCAAATGGGCGACGTCGCGTCGTCGAAAAACGCTGGCCTCCGGGCCGTGAGGCCGGGACATTAGACGCAGTTCTCGGAGCGGTCAAGCCGGCTTTTTCATCTAATTTCCCAGTGGCGAAATCACTGCTCGTGGGCCATGCGACGATTGTTTTCACCGTGCCGCCGCCTTATAACGTTGCGGCGTGCAACAGCCTTGAGGAACACGGCCATGGATTACGCCGCTGCTCGCCAAAGCATGGTGAATTGCCAAATCCTGCCCAACAACGTGACCAACCCGTCGGTGATCGATGGCATGCTTGTTCTACCGCGGGAAGAGTTCGTGCCGGGAGAACTAAAAGGCGTTGCATACGTCGACGAATCTTTACCGCTCGGCTCGGGCAGGTATTTGATGGAGCCGATGGTTGTCGCGAGGCTTCTCGAGACCGTGGCACCGGCGACGGACGATGTAGCGCTCAGCATAGGTTGCGCGAGCGGTTACCTGCCGGCACTTCTGGCCAGGATCGTTTCAACCGTTGTTGCGCTCGAGGCCGACAAGATATTTGCTGGGCGCGCCTTGGAAACTTACAGCCAATTGGATATCGACAATGTTGTCGTCATCGAAGGCGAACTTACGGATGGTTACGCCAAACAAGCCCCCTACAGCGTAATCGTGTTTGATGGCGCGGTCGCCGAAATTCCCCAGGCTGCCATCGGCCAACTAGCCGATGGCGGGCGTCTCATGGCAATAGTGACGGGCGAAGACGGTGTCGGGCGTGCACGCCTGGTGACGCGGCATGGCGATGTGGTCTCACGACGTGATGTCTTTGACGCGAGCACGCCACTGTTGCCTGGGTTCGACCGCGAAGCCACCTTTAGTTTTTGAAATGCCTTAGAAATCTAAGTTACGATGAATCACGGGGCAGGTGCGATTCGTCTAAATTCGCCGCGCTGTCAGTCATATTGTTGCCGGAAGTATGCTGCAAAGGCGCGGATTTCCAGTCTTTTTCGGAAACAGTTGACGAGAATCCTATTGTTGGGGTTTTGTGGTAGTATGTATGGGCGCGTCGAAGGCGTGTTCTTGGGACCATATAGTGGGGAAGAGTGTTGAATTTTCAACCGTTCAATCACATTAGATTCTGCGTTGGGCTTACCGGCGCACTGGGAATGATCTGCGTGGCCGCTGGGATGTCGGTGCCGACAAGCGTGAAATCGCAGACCATTAGCGACGCATTGATCGCAGCTTATCTTAACAATCCGACATTGCTTGCGGCGCGGGCCGGGCTTCGGGCAACCGATGAAAAGGTACCCCAAGCGCTTGCCAAGTGGCGGCCTAGCGTATCGATGACGAGCGACTACGGCATGTCGCGGATCACCAATACCCGGAACACGGGATCCGATATCGATCAGGTGCGTCATCCACACTCCATGGGCTTGACCATTTCGCAGTCGCTGTATCGTGGCGGCCGGACGCTGGCATCAACCAGCGAAGCCGAAAACAATATCCGTGCTGAGCGCGCGCGCCTGATGGATATCGAGCAGACAGTGATGCTCGAAGCCATTACAGCATTCATCAATGTGTTCCGCGATGCGGCGGTGCTCAATCTTAACAGTAGCAACGAACAGGTGCTAAAGCGCCAGTTGGAAGCGACACGCGATCGCTTTCAAGTCGGCGAACTCACCCGCACTGACGTGGCCCAGGCGGAGGCTCGTCTGGCTAAGACCGTGGCCGACCGTATTCAGTCAGAAGGTGATCTAGAGATTTCGCGCGCTAACTATGTCAACGTGGTGGGCGAGGCCGCACCAGGAAATTTGCAAGCACCGGCTTTGCCGAAAAATTTGCCTGGTTCGAGCGAAGACGCCTTAAAAATAGCCGCGACAAAAAATCCGGCAGTTATCGGTGCCGAGTTTGATAAACGTGCCGCCGCTGACAACGCGGACGAGGTCATGGGTGAATTACTGCCGACCATCACTTTGGACGCAGCCTATAGCCGCAAGTACCAAAGCGCCGCTGAAAGCGGGCGAGTGAGCACCAAATCGTTGACGTTTAATCTTTCCGTACCGATCTACCAACAAGGGTCGGTTTATTCCAGATTACGCGAGGCGCGCCAAACCACGGCGAAAACGACGCTCACCATTGACACAAAAAGGCGCGACGCAGTCGAAGCGGCGTCTCAGGCGTGGGAGTCTCTACTTTCGGCGCAGGCGCGGGTAAAAGCATTCCGTACCCAGATTGACGCCAGTAGCGTCGCGCTTGAAGGCGTGCAGCGCGAAGCCGCTGTCGGTTCACGCACGGTTTTGGATGTTCTCGATGCCGAGCAAGAACTGCTTGATTCGCGTGTTTCGCACGTGCGTGCGCAATGCGATGAACTGGTCGCGAGCTATCAGCTTTTGTCGTCGACTGGCCGTTTGACAGCGCGTGAACTGGGGCTGGGTGTTACACTGTATGATCCGCGTGAGCACTACGAGGATGTTCGCGACAAGCTGGTCGGCGATAGCTCGCTGGGCAGTAGGAAGTAAACTGACACGAGAAATGCGGGAAACAAGTCAGCCGGTATCGGAAAGAGCCCGGGATCGGTAAGCTGGTGCAAACCGGCTAATCCTTTATTAACCATAGCCGAGTAGTTTAAGGTTCACATGTATCGGGTGGACGAAACATGAACGAAGAAGCGGCGACAGCGGAAGACGGCGAAGATCCTTCGATGGATGATATCCTCGATTCGATCCGGAAGATTTTGTCGGACGACGAGAAAAAGTCTGAGGCCGCTGCCGCAGCCCCGGAACCGGCGCCTGAGGCGGAGCCTGAACCGGAGCCAGTGCCCGCCGCGGAACCTGTATCCGAATCAAAGGCCGAGCCTGAACCCGAACCCGAACCCGAACCAAAGGCCGAGCCTGAATCTGAACCCGGCTTAGAGCCCGAACCCGATCCTGAAACCGACCTGGCGCTCGAACCTAAACATAAACCCGACCCCGACCCGATATTGGAAGCTGAACCCGCTCCCGATGT
>CAYXUT010000282.1:0-2988 GCA_964468005.1 uncultured Magnetovibrio sp.
CGTCGGTACTTGTCATCAATAATCCTAGCCTGTCTTTGATGCTTCATCCCCCCTCTCAATGGAGCGGGCATTCTCCCGCGTTTGTTCATCTATCCAATCCGTCATACGTGGGAATTTCGATGTCCATTAAGGGCGCATGTTGCTGAGCACCGTATACGTCCGTGTCTCCCGGCGAGCCGGCAACAACCGCACGCGGCAGCGTGATCTTAATCGCCAACGCCACGTCAAATGGGATGATGGCAATCTCGTTGTCTGAGACGTTGTAAAGCGGCGCAATGGATCTGGGTGTCAGGGCGCTGGAATCCCGTACTTGTTCATAGGCCGTCCTGTCATCAAACATGACATCCAATGTGATCAAGAGCGCGCCAGCATTCTTGGAGCGGATGACCTTGGCCAGATTCTTCAGTTTGATTGTATTCAAATTGCCGTCTCCGCTGAAGTAGGCTCAAAGAACTCGAGCCGGACCGGCTCCATGGGATCGTCACACTCCATGGTGTGCCATATGTTAAACTCATAGACACCCCCCGCCGGAATGTCTGACGGCGAAAAAGGAATCGCCAGGTTTCCCGAGATACACATCCGCCCCGAAAAATCGGTATGTAAAAGGCTATAGCGTGCCTTGGCACACACGGCCTGGCTCACGTCTTCGTCCGAAGCAACCACGTCAACCAACACCGCCAACTCATGTGCGGAACTCTCCTTGACGGGCTCGTTGATGCCCATGACGGCGTTCTGTCCATATACTTTTATACTCAATGTATAATCGTCTTCAGTAATCCCTAGAGCGGCAACGTCCCGAGCGGTCCGCTCATGACAGGACGCGATGAAATCATCAATCGTCGAAACGAGGATCGGGTCCCGGATTCCAGCCATGAAAACCGTGCGATACCCCAAATACCGAACGCCTTCTAGTTTTACCGTGTATTGCTCTGCCGGCACCCATTGGCTGCCGGCAACCCGAACTGTGCGCTGGTCGACTTGTTGGAAGACGGCGGCTTTCGTATTCAGCGTGCCGTTCGGCTCCTTGAGTAAATAGGGGCTGGGGTTCTCATATAGCGTATGAGCGGCAACCCGGGTGCGCGTACAGCGCCGCTCAGGATGGCCGGGTTCGATTGTAAAATAATCGTCGTATAGAGTGCCGATGACGCAGTCTTGGCCTTCCCGCGGTTCAATGACCTGGGCCCCGCATTCGATGATCTTTCCCATATGCCACGCAAGGCCGGGGTCCATCCCTCGAAACACCGGAATGGCGGCATAAATGGCGGCATCGCTCGACCGCCCGGCAATAATAATCTGGGCACCCGCATCAATGGCTGCCTGGAAGGGCTCGATTCCAATCATAGCGACCACACGATGAGTGTCGTCGGCAGTCTCTGTCGTCAAGGGCGCGATAGGTCCCAGGGGCGACGTCTGGCCATTGAGAATTTTGGTTTTGAGGGTCTCAGGGGCAATCTCGGTTCTTAGCACGGCCACGCGCGGAGAGAGGCCATTCTCAATGCAAATTTCCTCAAGGATCCGAAGCGTCCAGTTTACCTGAACATCGGAACCACTACCACCGGCGGAACCTATGATTACCGGTACTTTGGCCTCAAGACCACCAAGTACCATCGCCTCAAGATCACGTTTGGCAGCCAGGCGCGATACGAAAGCAGTTCCGCTGCCCAAATAGTATGGACCCGGGTCGGCGGAACCGGCATCACAGGCGATGAGGTCCAGGTCGAGTTCCAGGCCACGGCGGAAGGCTTCTTGTGTAAACCCGTAACCGAGCATTCCGGATACGGCCATTGCGCGAAACGGCTTCATCGTTCGCTTATCCCGTCTTCGCGCTCTCCCAGGTCTCGGCGGTATCCGAATAGGATTGCTCGTCGAAGGAACGCTCGTTGTCCCAGACGTTCTTCGGCATCGGCAGGCCAAAGAAATCGGCATCCGTCAGTGGTTCGTCAGGTTCGATGCCGAGTTTTTCACGCATCATAAGGATGATCTGGCGGGTATGTTGCCCGGAGTGCCAGCCGGTTCTTTCAAGCACCTCGTGCAAATTGACTTCGCCGTAATAAACCTTTCCGGACTGTTTGAAATCCGTGGTCGCCTCATCGCGTTCCCACCAGGCGGCAAACCGGTCACGGTTATCTCGCCCGTAAGCCATAAGGTCTTCTTTTGTTTTCATCTCGGCGGGTAAAATCGATGTAAGCGCCTCATAGGTATAGGGCGCATCGTGCTCAACCCGATCCAGGAAAACCTTCGGGATATCGAAAACATGATAGACTAGTTGGCGATATGACCGGGGTCGGCCGGGCAGTACCTCGTCCAGTCTGTTTTCCGGGATTTGCGCCAGGTAGCGGCCCGCCGCATCAAGGATCATCAGCACTTTTTCCTTAAGTTCTTCCGGCGTTAGCATCTTGTGATCGCCGTATTCGAAACCCGCGACCTTGGCGACATCACGAAATACCGCACCGTTGGCCCAAACAGGCCCGCGCGCGGCAATCGGAACCAGACGAACGCCGAGGGCTTGCAATTCCTTGAAGCCTTCTTCGTCTTCCAAGACATTTACGGACTCGAACCGAATGCCTTGCTCAAGAAGGAATTCTTTCGTTTTCAAACAACTGGAACACCCTGGCTGCCAATATACCTTCAACGGCAATGCGAGATTTTCAGGCGTGCCGGCACCTTCGAGTTGGCTCATTACTTAGCTCCCAATCTAAAAATTCTCTCAAACCCCATGCCTTTCCCCCCCAAGTCTATCTGTCGGGTTCGCTCGGCAGACATAGCCATTCATGGGGGTGCTTGAGAAATAAGCATACGGTTCTTGCATCCCTGGCCTGCCCAATTTAAGTGGTCCAGTTTAGATGTTAGTGCATGGCCGGCCTATGGTCCATCGGGACGATGGTCTCGGAGGCCGACGGTGCCAGAAACCCGTTTACAGGTGCTGTCAGATAAATGCGAACTCGTCTCAGCATGACGATATAGTGTCTCCATTATGCCGCACAAAGT
>CAYXUT010000283.1:0-2975 GCA_964468005.1 uncultured Magnetovibrio sp.
AGCACGAAACCCCACTAGCAAGAAAACACACACGTTCAAAGGTGATCGCGACCACGTAGCGCTATTGTGCTTGTGACAGCCGTTTAATCTAATTAACCCAACCTCATTGCCCGGCTCAGAATACCGCGAACGCGCGAGGTGTGTCGCTCGGTGAGTAGGGCGAACAAATACGCGCAGACAACGCAAGTGCCGACCATCCCAGCGAACAAAACAAAGGAGGCCGGCTCGTGGGGATTGTGATTGTGGATCCCTGAAAACTGATGATTGATAAGTTTAAGGATCGGCCAATGGACAAGATACAGCGAATAGGAAAACGTCGCTAACCACCGACCTGCCTGCAGCATGAGCGGCGCTGACCGTCGTATCTGAATTGATGCAAGAAACAAGCAAAGCGTTGCCGCTATCAGGAAATCCACCAGCATGTACAACGGCTCCAGCAGATGGCTCCGTGAGATCAGTAAGACGATCAAGAACAGTGTCCCGGAAATCGCAACCGGTGGCACCCAGCGCGAGAAACGATCCGACCAAAGAAGTAATATCCCTACCGCCCACATGGGAAAATAGAAAATGATATGATGGTTATCGACCCGATCTTCCAGGGCGAGCATTAGTACAATGACCATGGCCAGCACCGAGATAATCCAATCTCGCCGGAGCCACAAAATTGTCGCCAAAAA
Source organism: uncultured Magnetovibrio sp. (assembly GCA_964468005.1). Taxonomy (GTDB): domain Bacteria; phylum Pseudomonadota; class Alphaproteobacteria; order Rhodospirillales; family Casp-alpha2; genus TMED8. The sequence continues at coordinate 678 of CAYXUT010000283.1, forward strand.
GCCCAACAAATAATACCAAAACTCGTTGGTAAGACTCCAAAGTGGGGTATTGCATGACGTCGTCTCGACGAATAGATCCTGACCAAACAGCAAATTGCCAAACCACCCGTTAAACTCTTTTAGATCACAGGCGCCAATCGCATCAGTGAAAAGCATAAGACCGAACGCCGGTAACAAAACACAATACAAGCGGGTCATCCGATCAAGAACGTAACGCCCGACCGGCACATGGCCTTGCACGGCGTAACGCACCAACTTTCCGCCAACGAGATAGCCGCTAATCACGAAGAAACAAAGGACAGCTTCATCCTGTAGGTTCGTGACCGCATAGAAGCCCCTGTCAAACCATGTCGGCTGCTCGATCATACGGAACGGCACAAAGCAGAAATTCCTAACGTGCCCAATAAGGACCACGAAAGCGGACATCCATCGCACGTGATGCAGCCAGGCCGACAATCCCTCGCTCAGCGGCTCGGCGGGCGGGACCTCAAATGGGATTGTCATGTCGGCATCTCCGCGGATCGACGTCTTAAGGCTCTGTAGTAGGCTCTGGCTCATTTTGGGTTGATGTTAAGCGACTTCTTACTGGTAGGCTAGGTGTCGGCGGATGTGAGATTACCGAGGCACATTATTCGTTGAGCTAAAAATACTTTACCCCTCACGGTAACAAACCCTGCCTCAAATAGTTCTTTTGAACCTATGTCAAAAAATTTTCGTTTACCAGATACGTGATCCCTTCTAATTAATCTTCTAGCTCTTTACATTATCGGGACGCAAAAACTAAAGACAAAGCATCAAAAATGTCTCGAAGAATGCACCCTGGCTCTGGCGTAATCTGAAGAACGATTGTAACGTCAGACGATTAGCAGGATTGCAACCTAACTGCAGAAAATCTGCAGCCACCCGTTGTTCCGCAGTCCAGACAGTGTCAAAGCAACGTTAAATACAAGTAACCTATTTATAATAAAATGTACTTTTGTCAGAAACTGTAGAGTAGGAGTAAGGCCATAACATTTTATTGATTAACCTCCGTTCAATTTTAAAACATTACTATTAGATTAGGAGTTTTATCCGTGGTTGCTCTTGGTTTTTTTGCAATGCCTCTCCATCCAAAGGAGAGGGTGTATCGGGAAGTAATTGAAGAGAACCGTGAAGCTATAATACTCGCTGACGAGCTTGGTTTCACGGAAGCTTGGATAGGTGAGCATCAGACAACAGTTTCTGAGCCGATCACTGACCCATACTTGTTTCTAGCTACGACTATCCACCAAACAAAAAATATCCGATTTGGCACTGCTGTTCTCAATCTGCCGTATCACCATCCAGTAAAACTTGGAATGCAGATAGCGATGTTTGACCAAATTAGTGGTGGTCGAACGATGGTAGGAATAGGACCAGGGGGATTAATTAGCGATTTAGAGATTTTCGCAGCCAAACGTGAGCGCTCGTATGAAATGATGATCGAATGTGTTGACATCATGCAGGTCCTCTGGACCCAGGATGCACCGATAAATATTCCGGGAGATTTTTGGAACGTTAGACTTGAAAAATTTATAGACGATGGGATCGGTGTGGGAAGTATGCCAAAGCCTTTGCAGAAACCACATCCGCCTATAGCCTATGCCATGCGTAGTCCAAAGTCTGGCGCCTCAAAATTACTGGCGGAAAGGGATTGGATTCCAATATCAGGTAATTTTATATCCTCGGGTTTTGTTAAGAGCCAGTGGGAAGACTATTGTGATCAGCGAGAACTCTTAGGAAAACGTCCAGACCCCGAGAATTGGCGTGCGGGCCGCAGCATATTGGTCGCAGAGAGCAATTTACAGGCGGCTGAGTATTTGGCTCAGAAAGAAGGGGGGTTTCGACATTATTTTCATTATCTACGCAGCTTGGAGGCAAAAATTAATATGACCGACGCGATGCTTCAGGAAAGGGAAGCGTTCGTAGAAAATAAAGTTAACGAAGCTCTTGAAGATCAAGTAATTGCAGGTGATGCAGATACTGTGCTTCAAAAGTTGGTAGCCTTCCGAGAAGAAGTTGGCCCATTCGGGACGTTACTCATGACCGGCCACGACTGGGATGACCCGGAGTTATGGCAAGGATCAATGAGAAGATTGGCTCACGATGTAATGCCACGTCTAAGCCAACATGCGAATGCGACAGACCAAAGTTATTAAATTTATTAACTAGTCTTAAAAACATAAGCGAGGGGTTAGGATTGTTCATCTTAATCTGCGGACAGCAAGCTCGCAGCTAACACGTTTTTTGATAGGGCGATATATAGCAAGAGGAGAACGT
>CAYXUT010000284.1:0-2968 GCA_964468005.1 uncultured Magnetovibrio sp.
CCAAATAAGAAATTTTTAAATAAAGACTGTTATAATAGCATCGTAAAAACAAAAGGCAACTTCCCATCATAATTGCCTAGTTTTACGCATTTTTTATAATCCAATTAAATACATTTACTTAAATCGATGAACGATTGGATTATTATACCTTCGCGGGGTGTACGAGTTTGACGCGCTAGTGCTAAGCTGCAGCGGAATTCAACTACTACTGCACATTGGATTATTTATTTAATCCTATAATACTTCGATCTACGATCAACAACTAGCTCTCAGCGAGAGGAACTCTTCCTGCCGCCGGCCTCATCGGACTTGCGCCAGCCAATCAAAAGTGTATATTGCGCCGCCTTAAGACTTCCTGCCGGACAACGCCGGCTATGTCGTGGCCAATGATGGTTCACGGATGAGACAATCCATAGGAAGGAGAAAGTCTTGCCTTATTATGAGAACGTGTTTATCGCACGCCAGGACGTATCCGCCGTTCAGGTGGATGGCCTGATCGAAAACTTCGAAAAAATCATTACCAATGCCGGTGGCTCAATCGCCAAGCGCGAGAACTGGGGTCTTCGCACAATGGCCTACAAGATCAAGAAAAACCGCAAGGGCCACTATGTGTTGCTCAATATCGACGCCCCAGCACCGGCGCTGCACGAAATGGAGCGCCAGATGCGGATCAACGAGGACATCCTGCGTTACATGACCATTCGTGTCGATGAGCACGAGGTAGCCCCATCCGCCATCATGCGCAACAAGGACCGCGACGACCGGCCGCGACGCGACCGCGGCCCGAGGTCTGGTTTTAGCGACGATCGGCCAAAACCAGAAGCCGAGGCGAGCGAAGCCTTGACCGAAGAAAACATAGGAGATGGGGCATGAACAAGCCATCGTTTTTCCGCCGCCGCAAAAGCTGCCCATTCGCCGGTCCCAATGCACCGACGATCGATTACAAGGATACCAAACTGCTTAGCCGTTTTGTCTCGGAACGTGGCAAGATCGTGCCCAGTCGAATTACCGCCGTTTCTGCCAAGAAGCAGCGCGAACTGTCTCAGGCGATTAAGCGTGCGCGTTACCTGGCGCTGATGCCTTACGCCGACAAGTAAGGCGCCACCAAGGAGGACCGAGACAGGAAACGGATCAATACGATGCCCAAGGAGGTTCTAATTGCGATTGGCGCAGGTTTGGCAAGTGCTGTCGCGGCCATAGCCTTTCTTAGCGGAACCTTCATGGCTCTCGGGTTTGTTTACCTGGCCCCGCTGCCGATGCTTTTGGCAGGACTCGCCTACGGCCCTCGGACCGCTGGCATTTCTGCGCTAGTCGGAATTATAGCGCTCGGCGCGTTTGGCGGACCGATGATGGCCGGAACATTCGCCGTCATCCACGGTTTGCCTGTGTGGGTGATCGTCAAGTTGGCGCTGACGCAACGCCTCGGGCGTACTGGCGCGAGCGGCCAAGCGGCAGTTAATTGGATGCCGCCTGGTGAGATCGTATCGGCAATGGTGCTTTTTACTGCCGTCGCGGTGGTTACAGCGGCCTTCGCGGTAGAAGACAACAAGCTAAGCGGCTTTGTCGCCGAACACCTGGGCCAGGTTCTTGGACAAATGGCGCCGGGTCTGTCTGCGACGGACCGTGGAAGAACGGCCCAGGCCATGACACCGCTGTTTCCGGGCGCGGTGGCAACAATCTGGGTGGCGATGGCGGCGGTTAATACCGTCATCGCCCAAGGCTGCTTGGTTCGGATTGGACGTAGCCAGCGCCCGAGCCCGTCGTATGTTGGGCTTGAGCTTCCTGGATGGACCTCCTGGCCATTGGTCAGCGCTGCCGCGCTGGCACTGGTCGGACTGGGAGAATGGGAGTACATGGGCCGTAACCTGACCATGGTTCTGGCCCTACCGTACTTCTTTTTGGGCCTCGCGGTGTTTCACACCCTGGCCCGCCAGGTAACCGCCACCAAACCCGTACTGGTGGTGTTCTACCTGGTGATCGTGATTTCGGTCTGGGCCGCGTTGGTGGTCGCCGGGATCGGGATAGTCGAGCAATGGTTTGGCCTACGCAATCGTATCGCGTCGGCCATGGCCGGAAACGGCCAAACCGACGAATAGAGTTTTTGCACTGAGGTGCCGAGCCGAAAAGGCCAAAGGAGTAGAAACGATGCAAGTGATCCTGTTGGAACGAGTCGAAAAATTAGGGCAAATGGGTGACGAAGTTTCCGTCAAGCCTGGCTACGCCCGTAATTTCCTGCTGCCGCTTGGCAAGGCGCTGCGCGCCACGAAAGAGAACAAAGCCCGCTTCGAGGTAGGGAAAGCACAACTCGAAGCGCAAAACCTGAAAAAACGCGGCGAAGCCGAGGCGGTCGCCACCAAAATGGATAGCACTAGCGTTATCTTGGTTCGCCAGGCTGGCGAATCGGGCCAACTCTACGGTTCGGTCAATGCGCGTGACATTAGCGAAGTGCTTTGCGACGCTGGCTTTACCGTCAGCCGCACGCAAATACGCCTTGACAAGCCGATCAAAACACTTGGATTACACGAAGTGACGGTCTCTCTACATCCAGAAGTTTCCGTCGTCGTGACCGCCAACGTCGCGCGCTCGCCCGATGAAGCTGAAGTCCAATCCGAGACCGGCAAGGCCGTCTTAAGCCAGGCTGAGGAAGAAGCCCGAGCCAAGGCCGAGGAAGCGGCCCTAGCCGCTGCTGCCGAAGCGGTCGCCGAGCACGCCGAAGAAATCTTCGAAGAAGGCGCTGCCGAGGACGCGGTCGCAGAAGCCGAGACCGTCGTCGAGGACGCCCACAAAAAAGCCGCCGCCCAGGAAGCGCAAGCAGAAGCGCAAGCCGAGGCAAAGGCCGCCCAGAAAACCCAGGTGAAAGATACAGAAGCCGGCGAGGATCCATTGGAAAATTCTGCAGAAGAACCAAGCGACGAGGCAGCGAATAAAGAAAAAACTCAATAACCCCTCGCTGTTCCCTCTACAGGGG
>CAYXUT010000285.1:0-381 GCA_964468005.1 uncultured Magnetovibrio sp.
GGCGTCGGTGGTGCAGCCGCCTGTGATGGTCATCACACCTACGAGGAATATGACAGTAGCGATGGGGCGGTTAAGTCTCATGGGTGGAAGTATACACTAGAGATGACACAACCCCAATTCTTCCATGGGAAAGGGGTCTGTGGCAGACCTACTAGCATGAAACGACTGCTGCCCATTCTTATGATGGTGCTTACCGTGCTTCTTGGAAGTGTGGGGGCGAGTTGGAGTGCTGATTTTCAAAAGGGCTATACCGCATACCAGACCGGTGACTACGCAACTGCTCTGCGTGAATGGAGACCTCTTGCCGAACAGGGGAATGCCAATGCCCATTACAATCTGGGAATTATTTCGGACCATCTAGCTAGCTTTAGTTTTAAACTC
>CAYXUT010000285.1:391-2929 GCA_964468005.1 uncultured Magnetovibrio sp.
TGATACATGCCTGCCCGCCGTTCCGGTGTTTTAGTGCAAGAGGTCCCTGAGGCCCTGCATTTTAATCGCACTGCGTGGATTGCCTCCTGTGATGGCGGTTCCCATTTGCTCAATGTAGGTGGATCGCTTGATCGTCACTCCCTGCGCTTCGGCAGACCAACAACGGTTATCAAACTTAGTATCCACCCGCCTTCATCTCTGTAACGTAGATAGGGGGCCGGACGACCCGAGGGTACCATATAGATATACTAGCGGCTTCGGTAGATTTTATACTATCCCTTTGATTGCATTGGCATGTGCTTTGAGAGTGAACTGTTCTTCATCCCCCACTTTGATTGATGCCATGGTTGCGTTTTTAATGTCTTCTTTCGTTGCCATCTCTAATTTTTCAAATACTGTTTTCAAGGTTCCCGAATGCAATGCAACGTCCCAAAATCTGGAGAAACTTGTAAAAGTTCTTTCTACTGTTATTTCGCATGTTTTGACTGATTTTAATCCTAGATCAACCCAGAGATTTTCCAGATTCTCCAGACGTGAAACTTCCGCGCTGATTGGGAGAATATGTTTGATATCCATAGCCCGCATCTCGGCATGGATCGGTTCAAGGGGAAATCCACCGCCAAAAATATCCCATACGTAAGCGGTTACAAGACCGCCAGTTCGGACGACCCTACTCATCTCTTGGACACCTCGCATTGGTTCCGGCACGAAAAATAAAGCTAAAGCCATGGTTGCAACGTCAAATTGATTGGAATCAAACGGTAATTCCATTGCATCACCTGTTTGAAAGGCCGCTAACTGACCTTCTAAACGGTTCTTAGCAAAATTAATTTGTGCGTCCGATGGGTCAATGCCTTGAATTTTGGAAGGGGAACAGTTTCTGATTATTTGCTCTGTAAAGGCACCGTTACCGCATCCTATATCGATCCAATGTTGGTCATCCGTGGGGGCTAACCATTCAAGAAATTCTAGGCCAACACTTTGGCTCCAAACCCCCATGAGTTGTTCATAGACCGCTCCGTCCTCAAACTTGATGATTTGATCAGGCATAATGTTGCTCCGGAATTCATATTCTTAGAGTAAATTGATCCACTAAATGTAATTATCTGCAGTGCGTTTAAACTACTTTTAGCCGATGAGCTATTAATAATTAAACACAGTAATCCCTACACCAAGACGCCAACCAACGGTAAGTAGCGTTAGATGTTATGTCTCCTCTAATATCCAATATGCCTAACATGAGTGGCATAGACGTTACTCGTACGTGTCGGATGTGCCTTCAGTATTTTTTGGCAGCATAGACACCTAGGCTTGTTGCGTTATCATGATTAGCAATGGCTAGTTATACTGAATGCACTAATGAATTCTGACAAAAAGCGGATTTTACGAACCTGTTGCAGCATTCACTTGGTGCACGATGGTTTGACAGACATGCTTTATGCATTGCTTCCTTTGTTACGAGAAGCATTTGGGCTGTCTTATGCTGAAGTCGCGCTGGTTCGTTCATCTCAAAGGCTTGCGGTGGCCGTGTTTCAAATTCCGGTAAGTATCCTATCCGAACGATTCGAACCCCGTATTTTACTAGCTTTCGGGACCGTAATTGCCGGAATTGGTTATCTGGGGTTAAGCTTAGCCAGCAATTATATGGCGATACTAACATTTATTTTCTTATCTGGTTGTGGCGCCGGGTTTCAGCATCCATTGTCTTCAGGCATCATTAGCAACACTTTTCCAAATGTCGGCCAACGTAGCGCTCTCGGTATTTATAACGCGTTCGGCGATATTGGTAAGATGTCTTTTCTTGGATTAACAGTTTTTACCACTGCGTACCTTGGATTGAGCTGGAAGCTCCCTGCGCATGGTGCTGGTCTGGTCACTATAATATTGGCGTTCGGGGTATTAATTTTCTTGAAACGAGCGCAGACAAATTTTGGTTCATTGGAGAAGGTAAGTTTACAAGAAGCCAGCGTAACGAAAAGATGGGGAATAAAAGACTACAACGGTTTCTGCGTATTAAGTGCAATTGCAGCCATTGATTCAATGACCCGAACAGGATTTCTAACATTTGTTGCATTTTTGATGATCGAAAAAGGGTTTGCAATAGAGTGGGCTGCGTCGGGAGTATTTGTTACAGCCTTTGGCGGTATGTGCGGTAGATATGCTGTAGGACTAATTGCTGAAAGATTAGGTGTTTCAAAAACTATAATGCTTACCGAAATTGCAACTTCTATTTTAATATTTATTATTTTAGTAGTTCCGAGCCTACTCTCATTTCTTTTGCTACCGTTACTAGGTGTTTTTCTTAACGGAACTTCTTCGGCAATCTATGGTACGGTTTCGGATCTTGCAGTTAGTAATAAACATTCTCGTGTTTTTGGTATAATTTACACGTTAGGTTCAATCTGTGGTATAATTGCGCCGTTTCTATACGGTATTCTTGCGGATCGTTTTGATATCGAAACTGTAATGGTTGTAGCAGCTCTAACTATACTTTTAACAGTTCCCCTTTGTTGGAAGTTACAAAACAGACTCGAAAAT
>CAYXUT010000286.1:0-2928 GCA_964468005.1 uncultured Magnetovibrio sp.
GCGGCCAGTTGTTTGACGGCTCGGGCACGCCGGTTGGCGACGAGTTCATGGCCAATACCTATACCAGCAGCAGCCAGCTGGATCCGTCGGTTGCGGCGCTTGCCGACGGCGGCATCATGGTGGCTTGGGAATCGAGCGGACAGGATGGCAGCGGGTACGGCATTTACGGCCAGCGCTTCGCTGTCAGCATGAGCGGCGATACGCCGGGCGTCACGCCGGCAACGATGACGTTGTACACCGGAACGGACGGCGATGATACGGAAGCGATCGCGAGTGCGACGAACCTGCTGATCGAGCTTGGCGCCGGTAATGACACCATAACCCTCGGCACCGGTGATGATTCGGTGGTTGTTCGTGATACCGAGACCGTACATGCCGGTGACGGTAATGATATGGTTACGATCGACGGGACTGTGGTGGCGAACCAGGTCAGCAAGATCACGCTTTCGGGCGAAGTCAGGGATCTCTATACGGTCACCGTCAATGGCTACGACGTCAGCTATGTGACGCAGCCCGGTGACACGCTTGTCGAGGTCCGGGCCGGCCTGATGGGGACGATCAATACGGATGTCCGGATGGCGTCCATGGTAACGGCCAGCGGCGGTAATACCGCCAGCGAACTGATGCTGACGTCGATGGTATCGGGAGCCAACGAGTTCCAGATCAATACCTATACCGGTGGTGATCAGAAGAACCCGTCGACGACGCTCCTGGAAGACGGACATTTTGTAACGACCTGGGAGTCCCAGAACCAGGACGGCAGCGGTTACGGCATCTACGGGCAGCTTCACAATGCCGACGGAACGATGCTGGGCGGCGAGTTCCAGGTCCATACCTACAATTTGAGCTCGAACGCAAACCAAACCAATCCGAGCGTCACAGCGCTGAAGAACGGCGACTTTGTCGTCACCTGGCAGGGCAACTATCAGGACGGGGGTACGGGTGACAGCTACACCGGTGTCTTTGGCCAGCGGTTTGGCGCCGACGGAACGGCCAAGGGTGACGAGTTCCAGGTCAATACGTATACGTATCAGTCGCAGCAGGAGCCCTCGATTGCGGCACTTGATGGCGGCGGCTTTGTCGTCACCTGGGAATCCAACCATCAGGACTATAGCAGCACCTTCGGCATCTACGGCAAGCTGTATGATGCCGAAGGCGAAGCCGAGGGCTACGAGTTCCAGGTCAACACCTACGAGCAGGGTAACGAAGAGAACCCATCCGTTACCGACCTGGACGGCGGCGGGTTTGTGGTGACCTGGTATTCCGGCAACTACAGCAAGACCTATGCCCAGATCTTCGACCGGGACGGCAGTCCGCAGGGCGACGAGTTTGCGGTCAGTGAATACAACTCAAGTTACGAGCCTGAGGTCGCCCGCCTGGACGGCGGTGGCTTCGTCGTTACCTGGGAAGACAACACCACCAGCAACGATGGTGAAGGCTACGACATTCAAGGTCAGGTATTCGACAACAACGGCAACAAGGTCGGCGGTGAGTTCTTGGCCAATACGGAGACTGCCGGGAACCAGCAGACGCACGACGTTGCCGGCTTGGTCGGAACGGATGCGGGCTTTGTGGTGACCTGGTCGAGTATGCAGGACGGCGCCGGCTACGGTGTCTACGGCCAGCTTTATGACAGCCAGGGCGTTGAGGTTGGCGGCGAGTTCCGGGTCAATGTCGAGACCATGGGAAGCCAGCAGGATCCGTCGGTGACAGCCCTGGCGGACGGCGGTTTCTTCGTCAGTTGGGAATCGGCCGGACAAGACGGCAGCAGTTACGGCATTTACGGCCATCGGTTTGATGCCAGCGGCACCCCGGTTACATTTACCTCTTCGGCCCAGGCCGCGGACATCACCGGATCAACCCTAGAGGCGGTTCGCCTGTTTGGCGAGGTTGAGGCCGGCGACAGCTACACGCTGACCCTTAATGACCAGGATGTGACGTACACGGCGGTTGCTGGCGATACCATGACCGATGTCCGGGAAGAGCTGGTTTCCGAGGTTAACGGAACCGGCCTTGGCGTCACGGCGACGATCGGCGGTGGCGTCAACGAAGTCATTCTAAGCGCAGATAACGACACGGCCTTCGATCTTGCGGTAGTCGCCACCGATGGCGGGATCATCAGCGATAATGCAATCCAGGCCGTAACCCTGGGTAGTGCGAGTGCCGCACAAGAGATGTTTGGCGCTGCGATTGTCACCTCGGGAGCAGCAACGATAGGCTCTTCCGTTTACGGTGAAGACGGTGATGACGTCCTGATTGGCGGCGTCGGTGGCGATGTCCTGTCGGGCGGTGACGGCGCCGACCAACTGCGGGGCGAGGCCGGCGATGACACGCTTGCCGGCGGTGACGGTGATGATGTGCTCAGTGGCGGCGAAGGCGACGATGTGGCGGTATTCGACGGCGATACGAGTGATTACAGGATCGACGTGATCAACGGCCAGGTCACCGACGTCAGTGGTGACGGGGGTACGGATACGCTGAGAGGCATCGAGAGCCTGCGCTTCAACGACGGAACCAGCGACGGAACCGAGCTCACGTTTACTTCGGCAGAAGGCGAGGAGTTCCAGGTCAACACTTTCATCGACGATAATCAAGATCAGCCTTCCATAGCCGGGCTAACCGACGGCGGCTACGTCATTGCTTGGGAATCTCGATATCAGGATGGCTCCGGTGAGGGTGTCTTCGCCCAGCGTTATGGTGCCAGCGGCGAGCCTCTTGGTGACGAGTTCCAGGTCAATACCTGGACAGGGAATGAACAGAACAATGCTAACGTGACCGGCCTTGAGAACGGTGGCTTCTTCATCACTTGGCAGGACAGCAGCGGTCATGATGGTGGAGAGAGCTGGGATGTCCGCGGTCAGCTTTAAGAATCAAAAGGAGATACCCATGGAGATGAAGTTATGGTCAAAAACAACTATTCAAAAGAAC
>CAYXUT010000287.1:0-2898 GCA_964468005.1 uncultured Magnetovibrio sp.
TTCACGTTTTGTTGCATTCCGTTACAGCGGCTGTTCGCCGCTGGCCAAGGGCATAAAAGTGTGTTAACAAACCCCGCTTCGCATAGCTACCCGTATATTTGGGCGGTTCTGGGGGAAAGCGATAAATTAGTTTTCAAATAGTTAGGAAACGGGGAAACCGATATGAGTGATGTTGCCGATCGCGTCAAAAAGATCGTCATCGAACACCTGGGCGTCGACGAAGACAAGGTTATCGAAGCCGCTAACTTCATCGAAGACCTGGGCGCCGACAGTCTGGATACGGTGGAACTGGTGATGGCTTTCGAAGAAGAGTTTGGTTGCGAAATTCCAGACGATGCCGCGGAAAATATTTCGACCATCAAGAACGCTATCGATTTTATCGAATCCCAACAGAGCTGATAAAGCCTACGCAGTAGCGCCGGCAGGCCTTCGTTAGTCGATCGCCGGCGTTTTGCGTGGGGAATCGTTTAGACAGGTGAGCGAGTGGACATGAGGCGGGTCGTAGTCACCGGAATGGGTATGGTGTCACCCTTGGGCGTTGGCATCAAGACAAACTGGGATGGTATCTTGGCGTCGCGCTCCGGTATACGCAAGGTCACGAACTTTGATGTTGCCAACCTGCCGGCCAAGATCGGCGGCCAGGTGCCGAAAGGACTAACCGACGAAGGTCTGTTTCATGCCGACGACTGGGTCTCACCAAAGGACCGCCGCCGCATGGACAACTTTATCGTCTATGGTCTCGTGGCTGCCGAGCAAGCGGTTACCGATTCAGGTTGGGAGGTAGATTCCGAGGAGGAAGCCTGGCGCACCGGTGTCTTGATAGGCTCCGGTATTGGCGGATTGGCCGAGATTTCGAGCAGCGCCATCACCGTCAATGACGGTCGCGCGCGCCGTTTGAGCCCATTCTTCATTCCAGCCAGCCTGATCAACTTAGTCTCAGGCCATGTCTCCATCCGCAACGGCTTTAAGGGCCCCAACCACGCTGTGGTGACGGCTTGTTCAACTGGCGCCCACGCCATCGGCGACGCGGCCAGAATCATCATGTGGGACGATGCTGATGTGATGGTGGCAGGCGGCGCCGAGGCGGCGATCTGCCCCCTGGGAATGGCTGGTTTCTGTGCGGCCCGGGCGCTCTCAACCAATTTCAACGATAATCCTGAAAGCGCTTCGCGCCCCTGGGACAAGGACCGCGACGGCTTCGTCATGGGGGATGGTGCCGGAATCGTGATTCTGGAAGAATTTGAGCACGCCAAGGCGCGTGGTGCGAGAATTTATGCCGAGGTCGTCGGCTACGGTATGTCGGGAGATGCCCATCATATAACCGCGCCGGCTGAGAACGGCGACGGTGCGTATCGTTGCATGTCCGCGGCTTTGAAGCGAGCGGGCATGAACCCGGAAGACATCGACTACGTCAATGCGCACGGTACCTCGACGCCGCTTGGTGACGAGATCGAGCTTGGTGCGGTGAAGCGCGTGTTCGGCGATCATGCCCGCAACATCTCCATGTCATCGACGAAATCGGCGATCGGCCATTTGTTGGGCGCTGCCGGCGCGGTCGAGGCGATCTTTTCTATCCTCGCCATGAATAACAGCGTCGTGCCGCCGACGCTTAATCTTGAAAACCCTTCGGACGGATGTGACATTGATTTGGTGCCCCATCAGCCGAAAGAACGGAAGGTGCGCGCCGTGCTCTCCAACTCCTTTGGTTTCGGTGGCACCAACGCTTCGCTTGTCTTCAAGGCCGCCGAATAAGTCGCCGACAAAGCGTCCAGCTCCTTACCGGCGCCTCGCTCTAGCGCTTGCACTTGCCCTGGCACTCGTGCTTGTGGCCGCAGGAGGCGCCTTGTTCTTGCTCGACATTGGTTACAACTTGCCCGGTCCGTCGAAGAAGGCAATCGTCGTCATCATCCCGAAAGGCGCGAGTTCGGCCAGGATCGCCGTCATTCTTGAAGCGGCCGGCATCATTTTCGATGCTCGGGTGTTCCGACTGGGACTTAGGCTATTCGGCCAACCTGGCCCCTTGAGGGCTGGAGAGTTCATCTTTCCGGCGCATTTGAGCGCCGCCCGGACCGTTGGCATTCTCCAATCAGGGCGCACGGTCGTTAGGCGATTTACCGCCGCCGAAGGCCTTTCAAATGCGGAGATCGTGGCGAAACTGGCCTCGGCACCGGGCCTGACGGGTGCAGTCGGAGCTCTCCCTGATGAGGGGAGATTGTTGCCTGAGACCTATCACTATGCTTTCGGAGATGCGCGCCAGGCAGTACTCAAACGGATGAGCCGATCGATGACGGTGCTGCTCAATGATATGTGGCCGAAACGCGCTAAAGGGTTACCGTTGAAAACCCCCCAAGAGGCTTTGATCCTAGCCTCGGTCGTCGAGAAGGAGACCGGCATTGAGTCCGAGCGCCCGCGCGTTGCTGCCGTATTTATTAACCGCCTAAAGCGCGGTATGCGGCTACAATCGGACCCGACCGTGGTCTATGGAATGACGTTTGGCCGGCGGGATCTTGGACGCTCTTTGACCCGCAATGACTTGCGAAAACCGACGCCTTATAACACTTACATCATCAAGGGACTGCCGATGGGCGCCATTGCCAATCCGGGCCGCGCCGCATTGCGGGCAGTTTTGCATCCGGCGCTTAGTGATGAGTTGTATTTCGTTGCAGATGGTAGTGGGGGACACGCTTTTGCAACGACCTTAAAGGAGCACAACTCTAACGCTGCCAAATGGCATAAGCTGCGACGGCAAAAGAAGGGGCGTCGCTAACTGATACTAGCGGTAGCTTTATCGCGCTGGCTTCGATCTAAAGATGGCTGTGCCGCCATCGGCTTTCGCGGAATCGTCATCAAGTCCGGAGACACCATAGCCATGCTTGACAGGAACGATTTGCCGTTTTT
>CAYXUT010000288.1:0-2895 GCA_964468005.1 uncultured Magnetovibrio sp.
GTGGCCATTCGGCGTCGGCCAAGTATAAACGTCGATCATGTTGTCTCTCTTGCCATGTTTCATCACCACCTAGCCCGTTGTCAGCCCGTTCGAAGCTCCATAAGGTGGGGGGAACGGGGAGAGGGTGCAAGCCCCACATGCTGGGTTACAGAACAATCACTCGTTAACTGAGAAGCAAGGATGAGAAACCAAAGGTGGATAATCCCCTGTTGCACTTACTTTTCGGCGGCGAAGTGTTTTTAGACTCGCGCAGCACTGTTTTCATTGATGTCAATCGCCTCAATATCATCGGTATGTTTCTCAACAATGCTTCCGCGCTTGACGCTTGGTGCGGCACCAACCAGCGGCACGTCGATCATGCGCAGATAGAATACGTCATCGTCCATATGAAAAGTTTATGGAGCCAGATGGTAAAGCTGAACAAAAATTTACTGACACTTGAAGGCTGCCATCAAAACATAGCCGAAATCATCTGATCTTAATTAATTCATTTATCGGCAGATGAGTCATCGTCGAGTTGTTTGCCGTCGATCTCAGCTTTAACGCGGTCTTGTTCGTATTCGCGCCGGCGCTGTTCCGCCTTTTCACGGCCAAAGCGCGCGCTGTTCTGGGCTGCTTTTTCCTTTTTCTCGGCCTTACGCTTGGCTTTACGGTAGGTATTTAGATTGACGATTTTCGCCGACATGCCACCCTGTCCTCCTGATACGATTACGTTAAACCAGGATTAGCGGAGTGAAAACCCGATTTTGTCAGTTTGTGCTAGCTTTAGCTCAAACTTTCCAAAACTGCGGTGATGCCGACAAAAACGTCGCTGAACATGGATACCGTCAGCCGACCGGTATTGGTATTGTAGCGCGAACAATGGTAGCTGTCAGCGAGGACCAAGCCGCCCGGCAGTGCGTGATGGGTGCCATGGGCGAATTTCCATGCACTCTTCTTTTCGCCGAGCGCCGCCAATACAGCGCCGTGTGCCAACCCGCCCAATGCCAAGACCACGCGGAGCCTCGGCATCGCGGTGATCTCATCGATCAGAAAAGGCCGGCACGCCGCGACCTCGGCGCCTACCGGCTTGTTCTCCGGCGGCACACAGCGCACCGCGTTGGTGATGCGGCAATCCATCAGTTCAAGGCCGTCGTCGGCGCGCTTATCGTAGGTGCCCTTGGCAAACCCGGCCGCCAACAACGTCGCATAGAGGAGATCGCCGGCATAATCGCCGGTAAACGGGCGTCCGGTGAGGTTGGCCCCCTTCAAGCCCGGCGCCAAACCGACGATCAGGAGACGCGCATTGAGTTCACCAAACGACGGTACCGGCGCATTGTGCCAGTCTGGGTGCTGGAGGCGATGGCTTTCAAGGAACACATGAAGGCGCGGGCAAAGCCGGCAGACACAATCTGGGCCTTGAAACGTCATGCTGGAATAGCCCTAACCTTGTGATCAAGCCGTCTCGAGGTCATCTTCCTCGTAGTCATGATCACCATCTATATAGCCGTCATCGTCGTTCGGCGTGGGATGATGCCCGCCTGGGTGCTCTTGGTTGGTAGCACGCGAAATTTTGGTACGGAGATCATCAAGCTCAATGAAGTTGTCGGCCTGGCGGCGCAGTTCATCGGCAATCATCGGTGGTTGCGAACGCACCGTAGAAACGACGCTGACCCGAAGCCCCTTGCGCTGCACCGCATCGACAAGACGACGGAAATCGCCGTCGCCAGAGAAAATCACCACATGGTCTAGGTGTTCGGCCATTTCCATGACGTCTATGGCCAATTCAATGTCCATATTACCCTTGATCTTGCGCCGTCCGGTGGAATCGGTGAATTCCTTGGTCGGCTTGGTCACCATGGTATAGCCGTTGTAGTCGAGCCAATCGACCAAAGGGCGGATCGGTGAGTATTCCTGATCCTCCACCAAGGCCGTGTAATAAAAGGCCCTAATAAGATGACCCTTGGCCGCAAAACTTTCCAGCAAACGCCTGTAATCTATATCGAAATCAAGAGAGCGAGCAGCGGCGTAGAGGTTAGAGCCATCGATGAACAGGGCAATGCGTTCTTGCGGATAAAAAGTCATAACAAACATCCTTGAATGAATTGTCTACCGGCTGAAAAGTGCGTGACCTCCGGTAGCCGACAAACAACCGGGAAGCCGCCGTCAGTTGGATTAAAATTGCGCCGGGCATTAAATTCACCCGGCATTACCCACCGACACTATTGACTATTACGCTAAATTAGGTGGATAGAGGCGGAATAACAAGAGCGCGACCGTATCGGAAATGAATAACAAATTTGCCGAAAATCACATAATCCTAGGCGTTGGCGCCAATCTGGCGGGTGATTTCGGCTCCCCAAAGGCAGCGTGCGGCACCGCACTCAAAAAACTCGCGAAAGCCGGCGTCAAAATCACCGGCCGCTCGCCCTGGTATGAAAGCGCCCCGGTGCCTATCTCCGAACAGCCATGGTTCGTAAACGGCGTCGTTACTGTCTCGACCGACTTGGCTCCCGCTGCCTTGCTCCAACTGATGCTCAACATCGAAGCTCAAATGGGCCGCCTGCGTTCACTCGCCAACGCCGCGCGCACCATTGACCTCGACCTTCTCAGCTTTGGTGGAATGGTTTCAGAAGACGGGGAATGGCCGATTCTGCCGCACCCAAGGTTGCACCAGCGCGCCTTCGTTGTCCTACCCCTGGCAGACCTCCTGCCCCACTGGAGCCACCCGAAAACCGGACAAAGCGTCGCCAATATGAAAGCAAACCTGCCGCCGGATCAGGAGATACGCCCGATACCCAAAACCAATGACCTTCACGGTAACGAATGGTGTGAATGTCCAAGGATGTGATCCGATTTCAAGGAAATCCGGATTGTGTCCCCGTTGCTGTGTATGGGCAGTTTTCATAATTCCTT
>CAYXUT010000289.1:0-2853 GCA_964468005.1 uncultured Magnetovibrio sp.
AGCGTTCTTGTCCTTCGATCATCATCATCGATCTGCTTTCGGCTAAGAGCTAGAGCTTCGGAGATACGGAGCCCACAACCATAAAGTATAGCTAACAATGCTTTGTCACGCTTTCCAATCCACGGTTCTGATGCGAGACCCTCCATAGTATTAACAACGAGCGCCGCATCCTTTTCCGTAAGCGCGCGCGGAACCTTTTGCGGCATTTTTGGGGTGCGTATCGCATAGATGACCGCATTGGAAGCCAGTCCTCGTTTCTCCAAAAAACGAAAAAAACCCCTGATTGCCGAAAGTGCCCGCGCTGTCGAAGAGCGCGATAGGCCTTGTTTTTGGCGCACTGCAAGAAATGCCCGAAAGTCGGCAGCAGGCATTTCTTCTAAATCACGACAGCCCGGCGCATAACCAAGGTGACCAACGGCAAACTTTAAGAAGCCATTTAAGTCGGTGGAATAACTGTTTATAGTATTTTCCGAAGCTCGCTTTTCATGTCGAAGCCAAGTCCACCATTCCTCTATGGCATTGGTTAAACCGGGCTCAAGCATTATCGGCTTCAAATCAAACTCGTTTCCATTGTACGGCCCAAACTAGATTCAAGAACCCGGCAGAGAAAACTGATCAATTCCGTTCCCTGTCCCGGGTGGAAAACATCATCACGCGTACCCAAAGCAAGCAAACCCACCGGCCATTCCGGACTGACATTAATACGAGCTAACGCGGCTGAACGCACCAATCCGGCAGCAGCGGCAAAAATGGTGCCGTCATCATCAACTTCACGTATCAATTCCATTTCGTGCTCTCCACCGATTACACTATCCACAAAATTAAACGGTAGTATTCTGATTTCGGTCTCTCCCATATAAGGAAATGTCGATCCGCCCCGCTCAAAACCAAGCGTGACTGCATCGACGGCCAAAAGCAAAGGCCAATCATGAGTTACAACACCTAGGATGTCTTCCCAGGAGCGCGTAGCAAGCAAGCTCAAAACAGCGGCGTGGGTCCGTGTCTGCACTGACATATTAGAACGGCTGGTTTCAATCACATCCTGCGCTGCATCGCGTAGTTGATCCCTTTCACCACTCCGCCGGTCAATTAAAAATTTCTGCATATCTACAACCCCATCACCAGACCAGCGCTCGGGCGCCACCATACCGGAAACCACATCGGGATGATGGGCAAGAAAATCCGGACGTGCACGGAGATAGGCTATTACTTCAGCCTCACTGAGGTCATCTTTGAATTTTTTGGCAGATTCGGGAACCGGATCGCCAGATTTTTTCATGCTATTACCTCTAATTTTCCTAATTTGTGGCAAAACCTCGCCATAACGACGAATCATTCTATTATACTTGTTAAAACGGCGTTGAAATACCGAAATGAGGAAATGGTCTAATTACTTTGAGGAATTTAGAAGCACAATTCACTTCGCGTTAGGAAACAAACGCAACGATCTTCGCGAACCTGCAGAGGTAAATATTATCCCCATGACAGTAAAAAAAGAGGTCAAAGCCAATACAAAGTACTTAGAGTTTCTGGCCGGAGACTTGGTCTCCGTACTTCTGCCATTGCCGCTGGGAGAACCATATGTCTATCGGGTGCCATTAGGTATGCGCATTCGCATTGGGGATTTCGCCGTAGTTCCTTTGGGTCCCCGTACACGCTCTGGGGTTATTTGGGGCCCTGGCGCAGGCGATATAAAACCAAATCGCATTAAGGAAATTTTTGAGCGCCACGACTGTCCGCCGTTAACCCATACTACGATGGAATTCGTTCAATGGGTTGCAAACTATGCCATGCACCCGCTTGGTGGTGTCCTCAAGATGGCAATGAGTGTTTCCGAGGGACTTAATCCTCCGAAACCCATAATCGGTTACATCCTCGCCGATAGCATGCCTAAAATTCGTATGACACCCGAGCGAAAGCGGGTTCTAGGTATCGCAGCCAAAGCGCCGGCTCGCATCGCTACTTCTTTAGCCCATGAAGCCAGCGTAACACCCAGTGTTGTTAAAAGTCTCGCTGAAGCAGGCGCTCTAAAAACCGTTTCCTTGGATCCAGCTAATAAACTTTTTGCGCCGGACCCAGAATATCACCGGACCAAACTTACAACAATCCAAGAAAAAGCTGCTGACGAACTAGTAAAAAATGTAGAGGCTCAAAAATTTTCTGTAACCCTACTCGACGGCGTGCCAGGTGCTGGCAAAACGGAGGTCTATTTCCAAGCCGTCGCCGCTGCTCTCCGTCAGGGCAAGCAAGTGTTAGTCCTATTACCAGAAATTGCGCTAAGCGCTCAGTGGATGGAGCGTTTTCGTGTTCGATTCGGCCACTCCCCGGCTGAGTGGCATTCCGATCTGACACAAGGCCGCCGCCGCGTTACCTGGCGCGCAGTAGCGGAGGGAACCGTGCAAGCCATTGTTGGCGCTCGTTCAGCTTTATTTCTTCCATTCCGAGATCTAGGTCTAATAGTTGTTGACGAAGAGCACGAAACAGCGTTCAAACAAGAGGAAGGCGTAATTTACAATGCGCGTGACATGGCAGTTGTACGTGCAAAGCTTGGCGATTTTCCAATCATACTAGCCTCTGCTACGCCGTCGCTTGAGACAATAGTCAACACAAAACGCGGGCGATACAGCCTGTTGCACTTGCCGGCACGACATGGCGGCGCGACGCTTCCTAAGGTCGAGTTAATAGACATGCTTAAGACCACCCCTCAGCGTGGGCGCTGGCTATCGCCGGTTTTGGAGACACGCCTACGCGAAACGTTGGGTGCCGGAGAGCAAGCCTTATTATTCTTAAACCGACGTGGATATGCGCCCTTAACGCTTTGCCGAACGTGTGGCTATCGCTTCCAATGTACTC
>CAYXUT010000290.1:0-2814 GCA_964468005.1 uncultured Magnetovibrio sp.
CCATTGTGTGGTGCAAATAATATTTTGGCGCTTACCATCTCTGTTCAGGATTGATTGTATTCGTCAGCATTAAGACGGGGGAACATTCAACTAGTTGGTTAAAAATTCGCAAAAATTACTAGCATTAAGGTGTCCAATATTTGACCTGGCCTTCGAATTCATGCTTGTGGAATGAGAAAAGTTGGGGATCCCCTCAATACCCAGGGACTGGGCAACCTGACTCTCTGATATTGTTTTGTTAAAATCTACGAACTATTTAAACCAGAATTAGGTATACCCCACCAATACAAAAACCAGCACGCAAGTCAGGGATTTGACGCTCCAAGATGCTAATTCAAGCGTCACGCAAAGGGCTCGATAAGCCTCGAAAGTCTGGACCTATTTAGTTGACTTAAATGCTTGAATGTTTGAGCCTCCAGCGAAATGAAAAGTCTCATAATAAATTCTCATGAGTTTCATAACGAGGAATTATGGAAGGGAGAACGAATGTCCAAATTTTTCAATAGGTTAATATTAGCTTTTACTGTAGCGATATTTACTTTTTCGGCTCAAGCAGGAAAATCAGGAGGGACACTGTCCTTTCTAGTGCAACCCGAACCACCAACGTTAGCTTCATATATATCGACGTCAGGGCCCATCGGTCTTGTGATGCCAAAGGTTTACGAAGGTCTATTTGACTACGATAATGACGGAAAGATGTTACCTATACTTGCTACAAGCTATGATGCGAGCGCGGACGGCAAGACCGTAACATTTAACCTTCGGAAAGGGGTTAAATGGCACGATGGTAAACCTTTCACATCGGCTGACGTAAAATTCACAATCATGCAAGTGTTGAAAAAAGTTCACCCACGTGGCCCTAACTCTTTTAGGGAGGTGACCGATATAGAAACACCAGATGCACACACAGCCATCTTCAAACTAAAAAAACCGGCACCCTATATGATGAGATCATTTTCGGCATATGAGTCTCCAATGGTCCCAAAACACCTGCTCGAAGGCAAGGATGTAAAGTCTGCCCCGCTAGCTAACAAACCAGTTGGGACTGGGCCTTTTAAATTTGTCGAGTGGAAAAAGGGTCAGTACATTCGTCTAGATAAAAACAAAGACTATTGGCAAAAAGGCTTGCCTTATCTAGATCGCATTGTTGGACGTTTTATCCCTGATGCTTCAACCCGAACTGCCGCCATGGAAAATGGTGAGGTTCTATATGCGGCATATAATGCCATTCCAAATATTGATGCAGTCAGATTAAAAAAACGTGATGATATTTCTGTCACAACTGATGGGTATTCAATGATCAACCCGGTGGCGCTTATTGAGTTCAACACTAAGAAAGGGGCATTTGTAGACGCTGCGGTTAGAAGGGCGATCTCGACCGCAATCGATAGACGTTTCATGATTGACACGATCTTTTTTGGCTACGGTAAGCCTGCTACGAGTGCTCTTAGTAGTAACTTTAAAGCAACTAACCTTCACGCAAAGATGCCAAATTACCCTGAAAAGGGCGATAAGGCTGCTGCAAATGCTATTCTCGACAAAGCTGGTTATAAAAAGGATAGCAATGGTGTTCGCCTGAAGGGTGTTTTTGATCTAATTCCATACGGCGAAGATTGGCGTCGAGCTGGAGAATACCTGAAGCAGGTAATGGGTGATATCGGTATTCAAGTAGAATTGCGCTATGAGGATGTTCCAACATGGCTAAAACGGATATATCACCGCTATGATTTCGAAATGAACCTTAACTATTTCTACCAATTACCTGATCCTGTTCTTGGCGTTCACCGCCATTACGGTACGGATCAAATCCGTAAGGGAACGCATTTTGTCAACTCTTCACGTTACAGCAATCCAAAACTGGATGCCTTGCTTGACTCGGGAGCTGGCGAACCAAATGCAACCAAACGCACAGCAGCGTACAAGGAGATCCAGCAAATTCTGGCAAATGACATGCCTGTCGTTAACCTTTTTGAACTAGAATTTCTTGTGGTCTACAATACTAAATTGAAAGGTGCATATGGCTCAGCAATGGGCGCGTATGGCTCTTTTAGAGAAGCCTGGCTGGACGACTAGGAACGTTTTGATCGGGCCAGAAATTTATTCTGGCCCGGTTTTTTTATGGCTTTTTATAATTGGCCAGAATTCGACAGTAGGCATGTAGAATGAACAGGTCCTCAAAGATTTCTAAATATGTCGGCAAGAGACTGCTGCAAGGTATACCAATTATTTTAGCAATTATTATTATTAATTTTTTTCTTCTTAATTTAGCTGAGGGTGATGCCGTAGATGTGTTAGCGGGGGAAGCTGGCTCCGCGACGCCAGAATATATGGCTCAGCTGCGCCAAAAATTTGGTCTCGATCAACCCCTACCAGTGCAATTAATGGTCTATCTTAAAAACGTCCTGACCCTTGATCTTGGCTATTCCTTTCGCCATGAAATGCCGGTCGATCAGTTAATCTTTGATCGCTTTGCAGCAACGGCCCTTCTAATGACAAGCACCATCATTTTAGCTGTTGGCTTTGGAGTTTTGCTTGGGTTGATGGCGGCAATGCGACTAAACACGTGGAAAGACGCGATAATAACAATCTTTGCACTGATCACTTATGCGACGCCCCTATTCTGGGTTGGGTTAATGATGATTATCCTTTTTTCTCTCAATCTTGGATGGTTCCCAACAAGTGGTATGGAAAACGTCGCAGCCTTTTATGAAGGATGGGACCGTTTTCGCGATATAGCGCACCACCTTGTACTACCGACAATCACATTGTCGCTATTCTATCTCGCGCTATATACCCGAATGATGCGAGCATCCA
>CAYXUT010000291.1:0-2794 GCA_964468005.1 uncultured Magnetovibrio sp.
ACAGCACAAAGACAACGAGGTCCTAAATGGCCAAGAAATGGACGCCGGATAGCTGGCGCGCAAAACCCATTATTCAGGTTCCCGATTACCCGGATGCCGATGCGGTTCTGGACGTGGAACAGCGCTTGAATGTTTCCCCGCCGCTGGTGTTTGCCGGCGAAGCGCGCAACCTGCGCCGCCGTCTCGGCAAGGTTGCTGACGGCGAGGCCTTTATGCTGCTGGGCGGGGATTGTGCCGAAAGTTTTGCCGAGTTCAGTGCCGATAACATCCGCGATACCTTCCGTGTGCTTTTGCAGATGGCGGTGGTGCTGACTTTTGGCGCGGCCTTGCCGGTGGTCAAGGTCGGCCGTCTGGCCGGCCAATTTGCTAAACCGCGTTCGGCACCGACTGAAACCATTGACGGCGTGGAGCTTGATTCCTATCGCGGTGACATGGTCAACGGCATCGAGTTCAGCGAACAATCTCGCACTCCGGACCCAGAGCGGTTGATGAAGGTCTACCACCAATCCGCTGCGACGCTGAACTTGCTGCGCGCATTCGCCCAAGGCGGCTATGCCGATTTACACAAAGTGCATCAGTGGAACCTCGGTTTTGTAGCCGACAGTCCGGCGGCGGCGCGCTACCAGAACCTCGCCGATCGCCTGAGTGAAACGCTGGCCTTCATGGAGGCTTGCGGCATGAATTCCCAGACCTCACCGCAAATCCGTGAAACAGAATTTTACACGGCACACGAGGCGCTGTTGTTGAATTACGAACAGGCGCTGACGCGTGTCGATTCAACGTCTGGTGATCTTTACGGGACCTCA
The DNA here is from genome assembly GCA_964468005.1 of uncultured Magnetovibrio sp. Taxonomy (GTDB): domain Bacteria; phylum Pseudomonadota; class Alphaproteobacteria; order Rhodospirillales; family Casp-alpha2; genus TMED8. The sequence goes on from CAYXUT010000291.1 coordinate 807, forward strand.
GCCCATCTATTATGGATCGGCGAACGCACCCGGCAACTGGACGGCGCGCATGCGGAATTCATGCGCGGCATCGCCAATCCGATCGGCTGCAAGGTTGGCCCGACCATGGAGCCCGATGAATTGATTCGCCTGATTGATATTCTGAACCCGAAGAACGAGCCCGGGCGACTGACGCTGATGGCACGTATGGGATCCGATGCGGTTCTCGACCAACTACCGGCGCTTGTACGCCGGGTGCGTGATGAGGGACGGGCTGTTGTCTGGATTTCCGATCCCATGCACGGCAACACTATCAAGAGTTCGACCGGTTACAAGACGCGTCCCTTTGGCCGCATCCTCGACGAGGTCAAGAGCTTCTTTCAAGTGCATGAGGCAGAGGACACCCATGCCGGCGGTGTACATTTCGAAATGACCGGCCAGGATGTGACGGAGTGTACCGGCGGCGCGCGTGAAATCACCGACAAAGACCTCTCAGCGCGATACCATACCCATTGCGACCCGCGCCTCAATGCGTCGCAGTCCTTGGAGTTGGCGTTTCTGCTGGCAGAAATGCTGAAGGACGAACGCGGACAACAACCGCAAAGGGCCGCCGTGCAATCGTGACGGCCTTAATAATGGGGATCCGTTGAATGAACAATAAAACAGATATAAGCGGCCCTGTCAGCGGCACTCCAACGGAGCGCGACATCAACGCATGGTCCGACCGTTACTTCCGCAAGACTAAAGCGGTGGTGGAGGCCTTCGGCGATCATGAGGTTACCTACGCGGTGTTCATGCGCCGGCCTGTGGTTTTTGCGCCGAGGCTGATGGTTGAATGGCTCGATGTTGCGGCAACTGAGCGCAAAACAGAGTTCCGCATCGATTTGAACCATGCCGAGGGCCAATGGGTCGGCGCCGGTGAGCCGTTGCTCTACATCAGCGGCATGTTCAGCCAACTCGTCGATCTTGAAACGCTATATTTGCAAAGGCTGGGGGCACCGTGCGTTGCGGCTTACAACGCTTTCACCATGTGCGTGGAACTACCTGAAATAGAGTTCCTCGCCATGGATGCACGCCACTGTGCCGGGCGTGAGATGGCGAACATGATGGCCTACGCCGCTTCCGTCGGTTCCAAAGCGGCGCAAACCCAGGTTGGCGCCAAAGGGTTTATCGGTAACGCAACCAATGCGACGGCGCATTATTTCGGCAATGCCAAGGGCATGGGCACTATGCCGCACGCGCTGATCGGCTACGCCGGCTCAACCCTGAAAGCGGCCGAAATGTATGTCGAAACTTTTCCCGAAGAGCCGCTGACGGTACTGGTGGATTATTACGCCCGAGAGATCACCGATACGCTGACCGTATGTCGACGTTTCCCGAACCTCGCCTCGGAGGGAAGGCTCGCCGTGCGCCTTGATACCCATGGCGGGCGGTTTGTTGAGGGGCTTGATACGGCGCAGTCCTACGCCGTGCTCGAACGCCACGCGCCGTTGGCGGTTCGTCGCTACAGAAACGAGCACGAGCTTAGACTACTCACCGGCACCGGAGTTTCCGCCGCCGCCATCTTTCACATGCGCGAAACTCTCGACAAGGAAGGTTTCGACAAGGTCAGGATTGTCGCCTCGAGCGGCTTTGATGTGGTCAAGTGCAAGGTCATGGCGGATGTTAGCGCGCCAATTGATGTTGTCGGGACCGGCTCGTTTTTGCCCGATCACTGGCCGGAAACTTATGCGACCGCCGATGTCGTTGCTTATGACGGGCGGTCCAGCGTCAAGGTTGGCCGCGAATTCTTGCTCAAGAAACCGGGCTCGTGATCCGATTGCCCTTACCGACGCAATAACTTATGTTGCGCGCCAATCCATCTAACCTAAGCGGCGGAGACGACAATGGACAAGATTGAACTCACGGTGCACGAGTTCATGACCATCATGGGGACGCTTGATGAGAAATTCGGCGGTCGGCAATCGGCGGCGGGCGATTCAATATATGCCGCTTGGCTTGAGCAATGG
>CAYXUT010000292.1:0-2791 GCA_964468005.1 uncultured Magnetovibrio sp.
GTCACCATCGGGGAACAGGCTGGGTATATCACCTATTGATTGCTCAGCGTACTAGACTTAGGCAGCGCCAGCGTGCAGGCTGCCGCGTCCTAGTTTTTACCCACCAATCAATCAGGCGAACATCGTGAGAAAAAAGAAAATGCGCGGCATCAAGCCGGGCCTCAGGGTTATGATTTCAGCGGGTGCAGCCGGCATTGGGCGCACCATCGCAGAAACCTTCGCGGACCGTAGCGCCAAAGTCCATGTCTGTGACATCAACGAGAAGGCGTTGGAATGCATCTACGCCGACCGCCCCGACATCGGCGTCTTCAAGGCGGATGTAGCGGAGGAATCCCAGATCAACGCCTGGTTCGACGAAGCTATCGAAAGGCTCGGCGGCGGCCTTGACGTCTTAATTAACAATGCCGGCATTGCAGGTCCGACAGCGCCCATTGAGAAAATAGATTCCGATGAATGGCAGCGCACCATCGATATCAACTTGAACAGCCATTTTTACTGCCTCAAACGCGCCGTGCCGTTATTGAAACGATCGGAAGACGCTTCGATCATTAATCTGTCGTCTGTTGCGGGACGGCTCGGCATGCGTTTTCGAACTCCCTACTCGGCGACCAAGTACGGCATCGTTGGTATGACCGAAACACTGGCGCGGGAACTTGGACCGTCCGGTATCCGTGTTAACGCGATCCAGCCCGGCATCGTCGCAGGCGACCGTTGGAACCGCGTGGTCTCGGCACGGGCCGAAACCAATGCCATGAGTTTCGAGGAAACAGAACACCAGGCTCTTAGCAAGGTATCGCTTCGGAGCAAGGTAACCAAACAAGACATCGCGGAAATGGCAGCGTTCCTGTGCTCGCCCATGGGCGCTAATATTTCCGGTCAGTCCTTGAGTGTTTGTGCTGGTGTCGAAGATACCTGACGCAGCATCGTGAAAGAGGAGAAGAAGAGTGAGTGAGAAAATTGCCGTTATCGGCTCCGGCCTGATCGGCCGCGCCTGGGCGATCAGCTTTGCTCGTGCGGGCTTCCAGGTCGACATGACTGACAAGGATCCCGGCGCTCTCCAACAGGCAGTTCAGATCCTGAAAGGCAGTATCGAGGATCTAGCTGATAACGGGCTGCTTGGGGGGCAAAGCGTCGACGAGGTGTGTGGCCGGATCAAGACCCGTGACGAGGACGCATATGCTTTGGACGGCGCGGTCTACGTCCAGGAAAACACTGCCGAAGACCTCGACGTGAAGATACAGGTCTACGCAGAACTGGATAATCTTGCCGGATCGAACACAGTGATCGGCAGTTCCACTTCCGGCTTCATGCCGTCGCTATTCACCGAAAATCTCAAGGGCCGTCACCGCTGTCTGGTCGCCCATCCCATCAACCCACCTTACCTAGTGCCGGCTGTCGAGCTTTGCCCGGCGCCCTGGACCAATAGGGCGGCGATGGATAAGGCTCGCGACATCATGGAACGCGCCGGGCATGTGGCGATTAACATGAGTAAGGAAGTTGATGGTTTCATCGTCAACCGCATGCAGATAGCACTTCTGCATGAAGCTTTCCGTCTGGTGGAAGGTGGCTATGCAACCTGCGCCGACGTAGATCGGGCTATCAAAGATGGATTGTCTCATCGCTGGTCGTTCATTGGCCCCTTTGAGACAGGCGATCTCAACGCGCCTGGAGGAATTCGCGACTACTGCACCAAGTTCAGCGAGCTATTCGAACGCATAGGCAAAAGCCAGACGGAAATGACCGATTTCAAAGGAGCGCTGCTTGACGAATTTGAGGCTCAACGCCGCAGTGAACTGCCCGCCGACCAATTGTCAGCACGCACTCAATGGCGCGATCGGCGATTGATGGCCCTGTCCTTACACAAAAAACAGGCGGTCGAAAATTTCGGCGAGTGAACATCAAACCCCAAAGAGGAGAATGCCATGGCGAAGGCTCGTAAAGTAATCATCACCTGTGCCGTTACCGGCTCTATTCATACGCCCAGCATGTCACCACATCTGCCGGTGACGGCGGACGAGATCACCGATGCGGCCTTGGGCGCTGCCGAGGCCGGTGCATCAGTATTGCATCTGCACGCCCGCAATGAAGAAGACGGCAGCCCGGACCAAAGCATCGACGCCTTCATGCGGTTCCTGCCGCGCATCAAGCAGAACACCGACGCCGTGGTTAATATCACCACCGGGGGCGCGGCCACCATGACCATTGAGCAACGTCTGCAGCCGGCTCTGAAGTGCAAGCCCGAAGTGGCATCCCTCAACATGGGTTCCATGAATTTTGGTCTTTTCCCCATGCTGGATCGGTTCAAGGACTTGGAGCACGACTGGGAGCGCCAATACCTAGAGAACAGTCGCGACATGGTGTTCAAAAACACCTATAAGGACATTGAGTATATCCTCACGTCTTGCTCAGACAACAACACCCGCTTCGAGTTCGAGTGCTACGACATCTCGCATCTCTACAACCTGGCGCACTTCCTCGAGCGTGGTTTGGTTAAGCCGCCTCTGTTCGTGCAATCGGTATTCGGTATCCTCGGTGGCATCGGGCCGCACCCGGAAGATTTGGCGCACATGAAACGCACGGCGGACCGGCTTTTCGGAAATAGTTACCAGTGGTCGATCCTGGGTGCCGGACGAAACCAGATCCCGCTTGCCGCCATGGGTGCAGCGATGGGCGCCAACGTTCGTGTCGGCATGGAGGATTCGCTTTGGTGCGGGCCGGGTAAGCTGGCCGAGAGCAACGCGGAACAAGTTACCAAGATGCGCCAGGTCCTGGAAGGCATGTCACTGGAAAT
>CAYXUT010000293.1:0-2762 GCA_964468005.1 uncultured Magnetovibrio sp.
AACAACGGCATAATGCATTAGTATGGTTTTGTTTAATGGTGTTATCAGCGTGAAAAATGCCGGAGTATATTGCGCGCCGCCTGGGATGGGCTGAGGGTGCCATCCCGGACCTTGGTCTCAAGGTTTTTTAGCTCAGCGTTGACCGTGGCGTTCGATTTCAGGTCCGTCATGACGGTCTCGGTGACTTCGTCCCACATCCAACCCGCGGCATGATCACCGCGGCGACTATCCAAATTGCCGGTCTCCTGGGCTGTGCGTTGAAATTCACTGACCTCCGACCAGATGTCTCTGATTCCATTGCCGTCCATAGCCGAACATTTCAACACCTTGGGCCGCCAAATGCCAGCCGGTGGACGCAGGAGATGTAGTGCTGCGGCATAGTCACGTCTTGCCCGTTCGGCGGCGGCTGCCAGATCGCCATCCGCCTTGTTGACGACGATGAGGTCGGCGAGCTCGACGATACCTTTTTTGATGCCTTGGAGGTCATCGCCGCCTCCCGGCGCGAGCAGTAAGATAAACATGTCGGTCAATTCGGCCACGGCGGTTTCCGACTGGCCGACGCCGACGGTTTCGATTAGTACGACGTCAAACCCGGCCGCCTCGACGCAGAGTATGGCTTCGCGCGTGCGCCTTGCCACGCCACCAAGCGTACCGCCAGATGGCGATGGCCGGATGAAGGCCGCGGCCTTGCGCGACAGTTTCTCCATGCGGGTCTTGTCTCCTAGGATGGAGCCACCGGTGCGCGGCGATGAAGGATCAACGGCAAGTACTGCAACACGATGCCCAGTTTCTACCAAGTGCAGGCCAAAGGTTTCAATAAAGGTTGATTTGCCGACACCAGGCACGCCTGATATGCCAAGCCTGAGAGATTTCCCGGTTTCGGGCAGTATCGTGCTGACCAGGGCTTCCGCTTGGCGGCGGTGATCAGTACGAGTTGACTCGATCAAAGTGATGGCGCGCGCCAGGCTGCGGCGGTCGCCGTCTGTTATGTCGGAAGCAAGCTGATCGATCACTGACCTAGCGTCTTTTCGTCCGGCGGAACTCGCCGTCTTCTTGCGCGCCGAACTTACCATCTAAGTTATTCCCCAAAAACCCGGTCGAGCGCCTTCATAGCCATGAAGGTAAGTTTTTCTCGGGTTTCTTGGTCGAGATCATCAAGTATATGGGACTTCTCCTGATGTATGGCCATGGCCTGCTCGATCAAGGCCCGGCGACCCGCAGTCATAGGTTTCTTTTTGCGCTTTTGGATCAGTTCCAATTCTACGATATCCAACGCCTCGCGGATTAATGCTTCGGCATCCGCATCGTTGATGCTGGCGGTGGGTGGTATCTGTAGCGCCGGTGCAGGGCTCGTTGTTTGTCGGTCTTGTTTCGTGGCGGGTTTCGATTTATTTGAATTGACTTTGGCTTTTGCCCCGGGCTCCGGCGAAGGTTGTCGTTTTGCATCGCCGTCGCCCTGGCGCTGGCGTTTTTCTTCTTGTACGGCGTTGAACTTATCGCGCGCTTGCTTATCCATGACCACGGAGAGCAAGGCGTTTGAAACCAGTTTCTTAATCATCGGTTGAAGTCCAGCGCGGTGTTGGATGACACAAGAATAATAGCTTGGTCAGCGTTAACAAGGTTGTAACGTTAACGCCTTATAAGAGGCACCAAGAAAGCTCTTTGGATATGTTTCTGTGCGTCTAAAGTATTTCGTAAAATTAAATAATTAACCGTAATGTCGCGACAATGAGAAGATATCGAAAAGCAAAAATTATCGCTACGCTCGGCCCCGCCACTTCCGATGAACAAGCGATCACCCAATTGTTCGAAGCCGGTGCTGACGTATTTCGAATGAATTTTTCCCACGGCGTCCATGCTGATCACCAGAAACGATTGGATATTCTCCGTGGTTTAGAACAAAAGCACGGCCGCCCCATCGGCGTGATCCTTGATTTACAAGGCCCGAAACTCAGGGTCGGGGATTTTGAAGACGGATTGGCGATTCTCAAGACTGGCGCCGCCTTCCGACTTGATCTTGATGAGACGCTCGGCAACGTCGATCGTGCGGAGCTGCCGCACCCACAGATTTTTGCCGCTCTAGAGCCTGGTATGAACCTACTGATCAACGACGGTCGCATCCGTCTCAAGGTCACCGAATGCAGTGAGAGTTTCGCCGAGACCAAAGTCATCGCCGGCGGCAAGATTTCCAATAACAAAGGGGTCAATGTTCCGGACGCTGTGCTTGAGATGTCAGCGTTGACGAAAAAGGACCTGGAGGATTTGCGCTTCGGATTGCAGATGGGGATCGATTGGGTCGCTTTGTCATTCGTGCAAAGACCACAGGACATTGTCGAGGCGCGAAAATTTGTTGCCGGGCGCGCCAGCATCATGGCCAAACTGGAAAAACCGCTGGCCTTGAACAGCCTGGAAGAGATCGTCGATCTCTCCGACGCGATCATGGTGGCGCGTGGCGACCTTGGCGTGGAGATCCCACCCGAAGAGGTGCCGAGCTTACAAAAACACATGGTCAATGTGTGCCGCGAATCGGGTAAGCCTGTGATTATCGCTACCCAGATGCTGGAATCGATGGTCGAATCGCCAAGTCCGACACGCGCCGAGGCCTCTGATGTTGCCACGGCAGTCTATGATGGTGCCGACGCCGTGATGCTATCAGCCGAAACCGCTGTCGGCGCTTACCCCAACGAAGCGGTAACGATCATGGACCGCATCATCCGGCGTGTTGAAAAAGATCCGCTTTATCTGCAACAGATGGAGGCTAC
>CAYXUT010000294.1:0-2754 GCA_964468005.1 uncultured Magnetovibrio sp.
CATTAACGGCATCAGGCAATGTCGACATTACCGACATTGATGATGCAACACAGGCGGTCTTTGTCGCTCAGACGGATACATCTATTGCTAAGGACGGAGTTACCTACGGAAACTTCAGCATCGGGACCGATGGTGCCTGGACCTTCACTCTGGACAATACGAGTGATGACATTCAGTCGTTGACGGGGACGGATCAAGTAACACTGACCATCCCCACGGTTACCGGAGATGGGACGACGGTGAATATTTCGGTAGTCGTCAATGGTGTCGACGACACAATCAGTGGCCGTGCAATTGACGGCTACATCGAAGGCGCCACGGTCTTTGCCGATGCCAATGGCGATCGGATACAGGACGGTAACGAGGCAGCAGTAACGACGGGCACCGATGGTGCGTATTCGCTTACCAATGCCGAGGGTCGCCTGGTCCTGACGGGCGGCACGGATGCGGCTACGGGTCTAGCTTTCAAGGGTATTCTGGAAGCCCCGGCGGGGTCCACGGTAGTTACGCCGCTGACGACGATTATCAACAAGCTAATTGATGGTGATGCTGGTCTCAATGCAGCAGAGGCCCAGGCGAAGGTCAAGGCCGCTCTGGGCATTACCAGTGGAGACCCCGCCTTTGCCATTGATTTGACGGCATTCGATCCAGTAGAAGCCGCTTTCTCGAACACGCCTGAGGATGTAGCGGCCGGTATCAAGGTTGCTGCGCACGGCGTTGCCGTCCAGAACATCATCGTCCAAGCCGCTGCAGCGGTGAAGGCTGCAGGGGATGCCGGTTGGGGCTCCGCTACGTCGAGCGTTTACGAGGCATTGGCATCTGAAATCGATGGCCTGGCGGCGAATACAGAATTGATGCCGGATACCAACACCGAACCTCAAAATATAATCTTACTTAAAGGCTTGGTGGAAAGTGCGGCTTCGAACGCCGGGTTGGTCAATGAGAATCTTGCCGAGGTAACCACAGCTTCGGAATCGATCGCGAAGGTAATGTACGAAGGGATAACGACCCTCGAAAGCACGCTCGAAACCTTGAATACGGCTAACGCCGGTTCCCTCGCTAAGCTGACGGAGCTGGCGGAGGCCGCAGTTGTTGCCCAGGATAACTCGGCAACTGCGATAACCGCGGCTGTTGACGCGGTTGAAGCTAGTGACACCTCTCAGTTGTCAAGCCTGGTTACGTCTTATAGCGGAGCCAGCCTGACGGCAGCGCTCGATGCGGCGACTGTGGGCGATGTGACGGGCTCCACGGTAAATGATCCGCCGGTTGCCGTAGATGACAGTTTCAGCACTGCGGAAGACACGCAGACAACCATCTCAGTTAACGCGTTGATCGCCAACGATATCGATAACGATGGCGATACAATCACATTGACTAGCGTTGGCAATGAAACTCATGGAAGCGCTCAAATAGTCGGCCAAAATATCGTATTCACGCCAGACGCTAATTTCTTTGGCGATGCGACGTTCGACTATACGGTTATCGATCAGGACGGAACCCAGTCTACGGCTACCGCGACGGTTACGGTGGGTGTGAGCCCTGTGGCGGATGACTGGGTAACGGCGACGGACGATACACCGGATATTCAAGCGGAGCCCGGTATAGAGAAAACGATTGACCCCGCTACCTTGCTGGCAAACGACATTGATCCCGATACGCAAGACAATACCAATCTGACCGTTACAGCCGTCAGCAATGCTACTGGTGGAACGGTTCAGCTGGTTGGCGGCCAAATCAAATTTACACCCCTAAACGATTACACGGGCAACGCTTCGTTCGATTATGAAATTCAAAATCCCGATGGTCACAGCGATACGGCTACGGTTAACGTAAAGGTCGTTCGGCCGCCGATCGTAAACGACGAACAAATCACGGTTTCTACGATAGAGGATAATGGTGATCTTAGGATCACGCCTGCGGAACTCCTGGCAAACGATGTGGAGTTTGACGCCGGGAACAATACCAACCTTAGTATTTTCTCGGTCCAGAGCCCGACCGGCGGCAGCGTCACTCTTTCGGGATCGGACATTATTTTCAGTCCCACCGCTGGTTATGTGGGGCAGGGCTCTTTCGAATATACGGTCGTTGACAGCAATGGCGGAAAGACCTCCGGCGTTGCAACGCTAAACCGGGCGCCCGTCGCCACTGATGACACCTGGGACTACGTCGAAGAGATTGATGTACCGATCACCATCACGGCTGATTATCTGCTGGGGAATGATGCGGACCCAGATGATCCGAACCTAGCTGACGCGACAGGGACAACGCTCACCATAGCATCGGTAGGCAACGCGCAAGGCGGCGCCGTTCAACTTGTTAGTGGGGACGTCGTCTTTACCCCCGATGTTGGCGGCTGGACATCTTTCGAATATACGGTTTCCGATGGCCAAGGCGGAACGGATACGGGCCTCTTCAAAGTCGATGTGACGTATGAGACCGATATAGTCAAAAACGTTGAGAAGATTAAATTCGGCGACGGTTCGGAGATTACGGTCACCACAGCAGGCACGGACGTGACGCTTACCGGTACGGACGTCGACGACGTAATCAACTTCTTCGGAAGCGAGGGCGTTACGTTTGAAGGAAAGGGCGGCATCGATATCCTTCGCGGCGGCACTGGCGACGATACGTTTGATGGCGGCGCGGGTAATGACTTCATTGATGGCGGTGGCGGTGGCGATGTATTCCTCGCCTCGGTTGGCATCGACGTCATTCGTGCTGGCAGTGGCACTGATATCTTCAAGGCGGGTGGGG
>CAYXUT010000295.1:0-2746 GCA_964468005.1 uncultured Magnetovibrio sp.
ACTGGGACAATGCAACCAACGATGTCCATATTCCCCACCAGCCAGCCGCCAAAAATATCTCCGGCTGGATTGGTGTCACCCGGCATGGCAAGCGTCCTAAGCGCCAATTCACCTTTTGGTTCATCGTCATCGGTTTCAATTGCATCGGTCATGATAATCTCCCGAAATATATCTACATATGGTAATTATTATTCCAAGAAACCACATTATCATGCTTGCGCCATGGGCTCAGCCCTGATTAGGATGCGCCTGAGGCCAAGATTGAAATAACAACCGCTGGGAACCCATGCAGACTGACCTGTTTCAAGAGAAATCGCCGAACAAAGGCAATGCAAAGAAAGCCGCAAGACCAGCGACGAAGCCGAAAGCTGCGTCACAGAAATCTACCAAGACCCGTAAATCCGCAGCCAAGGCGCCGGCCGGTGAGAACGCCTATACAGCTGCTAATATAGAGGTGTTGGAAGGGGTGGAGCCGGTCCGCCGCCATCCCGGCATGTACATCGGCGGTACCGATGAGCGTGCCTTGCATCATCTCGTTGCCGAGGTGCTAGACAATTCCATGGACGAAGCCGTCGCCGGCCATGCCTGCCGCATCGAGATTGAGTTGACTATCGATCAGACTGTTATCATTTCCGACAATGGCCGTGGCATTCCTGTCGATCCCCACCCTAAGTTCAAGGACAAGTCAGCGCTTGAAGTGATCCTGACGACGCTCCATTCGGGCGGAAAGTTCTCCGGCGAGGCTTATGAGACCTCCGGTGGTTTGCATGGCGTAGGTGTTTCTGTGGTCAATGCTCTGGCAGACAAGCTTGAGGTTGAGGTGGCGCGTGATCAAAAGATTTGGCGCCAAAGCTATTCTCGAGGTGTCGCCGAAGGTCCACTAGAGGCCGCTGGTACGACGCGAAATCGGCGCGGGACAACGTTAAGCTTTCATCCCGACCCGCAGGTTTTCGGTGTGCGTGCGCACTTTCGGCCGGCGATGCTCTACCGCATGGCACGCTCCAAGGCCTATTTGTTCCGCGGTGTTGAAATCCGCTGGTCCTGCGATCCTAAACTTCTCAAGGGTGATGACGAGACACCAGAAACCGCCACCCTACACTTTCCGGGCGGACTACCTGATTATCTTATGTCTGCGCTTGGTGAACGCAAGACGATGACGCCTTTGCCCTTCGCTGGTGAATCGAAGCTTAACGGCTGCTCAGGTAAGGCCGAGTGGGCGGTCAGCTGGCCGGTGGATGAGGATGCCTTTTTCAATTCCTATTGCAACACCGTGCCAACGCCCCTGGGCGGCACGCACGAGCTTGGATTGCGCGGCGCACTGACAAAGGGGCTCCGCGCCTACGGAGACCTGGTCGGTAATAAACAAGCTTCTAAAATTTCCGCTGAGGACGTCGTCGGTGGCGCATCGGTCATGCTGTCGGTGTTTATAGACGATCCGCAGTTCCAGGGTCAGACCAAGGAAAAGCTGGCGACCGCCGAGGCACAACGCCTAGTCGAGAATGCGGTTCGTGATCACTTTGATCATTGGCTATCGGGTGCACCGGATGTGGCGAAGGCCTTGTTGGAGCAAGTGATCGAGCGTGCCGATCTACGCTTAAAGAAGCGCGAACAGAAGCAAACTAAGCGCCAATCGGCGACTAGGCGGCTGCGTCTGCCAGGCAAATTGTCTGATTGTGCGAATACGAGCCGCGAAGGAACGGAGCTATTCATCGTTGAGGGCGATTCTGCCGGCGGCTCCGCCAAGCAGGCCCGTAATCGAAAGATGCAAGCGGTATTGCCTCTGCGTGGAAAGATCCTCAACGTCGCCAGCGCCACCGCCGACAAGATGAAGGCCAACCAGGAGCTCTCGGACCTAATTGAGGCCTTGGGCTGCGGTCTTGGCAAGACCTTCATGGAAGATGATCTGCGATACGACAAAATCATCATCATGACCGATGCCGACGTTGATGGCGCCCATATCGCGTCGCTCTTAATGACCTTTTTCTTCCAGCAGATGCGGGGGTTGGTCGAAGGCGGTTATCTGTATCTAGCACTTCCGCCGCTCTACCGTTTGAGCCAAGGTGGCAAGGTCGCCTATGCCCGTGACGATGCGCACAAAGATGAGCTTATGGCTGGTGATTTCAGCGGCCGTGGTAAGGTTGAGATCAGCCGGTTCAAAGGTTTGGGAGAGATGCCGCCGGCGCAGCTAAAGGAAACCGCCATGGACCCGGCAAAACGCACGCTGGCGCGGGTCACGGTTCCGGCCGGTCACAACGACGAAGAAATTCTCGAAGCTAAACAAACGGCGCGTCTCGTCGATAGCTTAATGGGCCGCAACCCGGAAAAACGATTCCAGTTCATCCAGGAAAACGCCGAGTTCGTTGACTTACTGGACGTCTAGTGCCGCCCCTATAAACTATAGGGGTGGACCCACTCATCGGGAGCAGGTCACGGTTTTCACCCCTGAAGCCGCGAAAATTCAGGTGCCTTAAGGTCCCGCTCAGTCCGTCGAGCCCATAGCTCCTGATGGTTTTTGAGCGTGCAAACCTTTTTCGAATGTCTCGTAGAACTGATCAAGGGTCTCCAACATCAAGGCCCGACAGGTTTCGCCGACCAAGCGTTCGAGCACGAATTTAATGCCGTTCAGACCTCCGAACATCGGTCCGATGCTCAGCGTCGCGGCAGCGCCCAGAATACTGACCCGGCTGAGCACCGGACAGCTGCCGGGATCTCGTTCCAGAAACTCACATGCCGGCCCAAGATAGGG
>CAYXUT010000296.1:0-2731 GCA_964468005.1 uncultured Magnetovibrio sp.
ACGTCTCTTTTGAGCGCTACAATGCGCTGGTTTTGGTCGGCAAGACGGTCGAGGACGCCAACAACTTCTAACTTGCCATAAAACCGGCGGGTGACGTTTTCCAGGAAACCATTGATTAGGCGAAGAAAAAGATCGGCAACATCGAAGTTTCCTCGTCGGAAGCGATATCCGGGAAAACGCCCGAATCGGACGGTATTGTCATGCCATCATCATAGGTGATCAGTTGGCATAACCAAGCTTGGTTTTATAGAAAGTCGCGCAAAAGCGGTATCAACGGTAAATCCGCTGGCGGCATAGGCAGTTCGGTCATTTTCACCGGACGCACCCATTTCAATGCTTGGCCTTCCTTGCCGCTCGGTATGCCCTTCCACACTCGGCAGGCGTAGACTGGCATCAAGAGTTGGAAATTCTCGTAGCGGTGACTGGCGAAGGTAAGCGGCGCAAGACAGCCTTTGGTCGCGTCTATGCCAAGCTCCTCTTTGAGTTCACGGATCAGCGCCGCCTCGGGACTTTCGCCTTCGGCCATCTTGCCACCCGGCAACTCCCAAAGCCCCGCCATGGATTTGCCTTGCGGACGTTGCTGTAGGAGCACGCGATTATCGACATCAACCAATGCCACGGCAACCACCAGCACGACCGGCAGCACCTCGCTCTCTTCGAAATCAACGGCATTGAGGCAGCCGGGATCAGGACCGATAATCGGCATTAATATCGATGTAGTCGTGGGTGAGATCGCAGGTCCAAACGGTTGCCCGACCGTCGCCGATGCCGACATCAATGGCGAAATCTATCTCCTCGCTCTTCATATGTTGGGCCACCGGCGTCTCATCATAACCATCCACCACGGCACCGGCTTCCGCCACCGGCACGCCGCCTATAACGATAGACAACCTATCGCGGTTCGCGGCCTCTCCGGCTTTGCCAACGGCGGCAACGATGCGCCCCCAGTTAGCGTCCTCCGCGAAAATGGCGGTCTTGACCAGAGGCGAGTTAGCTACCGAAAGCGCAATGCGCCTGGCCGCACCGTCGTTCTCGGCGCCTGAAACTGTGACCGAGACGAACTTGCTCGCCCCCTCACCGTCACGCACAATCTGATGCGCCAGATCGAGCAGCACCTTGTCCAAGGCTATCTTGAAGTCGGCAAGCGCCGGATCATCGGCCTGGATGATGTCTCCGTGATCAGCGCCAGCGCCGGTGGCGAACAGTAAAACCGTATCACTGGTAGAAGTATCGCTGTCGACGGTGATCGAATTAAAAGAGCGCCCGACCCCGGGCGTTAGTAATGCCTGCAACACATCGGCCGGCAGCTTGGCGTCGGTGAATACGAAACCCAACATGGTCGCCATGTCGGGCGCGATCATTCCAGAACCTTTGCATATGCCCGTAATAGCGACCTCCGTATTACCGATCTTGACCGTGCAACCCGATCCTTTTGGAAAGGTATCGGTGGTCATGATGGCACGTGCCGCCGCCTCCCATAATTCGGGTGTATCCGCGTTGGCGAGATCGCCGGCCAGACCACCTATGTGCTCAACGATACGCTCGTAAGCGAGAGGTTCTCCGATGACCCCAGTCGACGCCGTGTAGACCCGGCTCGGCCGGCATGACAGCGCATCGGCAACCGCCTTCACGGTGCCCTCGACCGCTTTCTTACCATGCCCGCCGGTAAAGGCATTGGCGTTGCCGGAATTGACGATTAGCCCGCGCGCCTCACCCTCATCCAGACACTCCTTGCACCAGAGCACCGGCGCCGATGCGGTCTTCGATTGGGTCAAGGTGCCCGATACCGTAGTGCCGGCGGCAAGATCAGCCAACAGCAAATCGGTACGGCCCTGATACTTGACGCCGCAAGCACCCGTCGCTAATCGCACCCCTGCAACGGCAGGCAGTTTGGGAAATTCTTCGGGAGCCAGCGGCGAAATCGGGGTCGTATTGTTCATGATCGGTTCCTATCCCTTATCCGAGCCGGTCCTCAGTTGTTTTTGGGTGCATCTTTTTTCTCCGCCAGCGGTTTGCCATCAAGGGTAAAGCGCTTGACCGTGGCCGTCTTGCGGAGTTTTGCCACATAGGTCGTGCCACGCTCCTGGGAGATTTCACCGCGCAGTTGATCGGCGACCTTGTCGAAACTCGGCACCTCCGCCTTCCGGCGGGCTTCAACCTTGATGACGTGAAAACCGAACTGGGTTTTCACCGGCTCCCAACTGTGCTTGCCCGTTTCCATGTCGAAGGCCACCTTCTCGAACTCAGGCACCATCTGGCCCCTACCGAAAAAGCCTAAATCACCGCCATTGGGCCCCGACGGACCGGTCGACTTTTTCTTTGCCAGGTCGGCGAAATCACTGCCCTTATCCAATTCCACGATCACCGCTTTGGCGTCTTCCTCGGTCTTCAATAGAATATGGCGGGCGTGCACCTCTTCTTTGGACTCAAAGCCGTCGGCCATCCTCTTGTAGCGATCACGCAGCGCATCTTCCGTGATTTCGCGGTTCATCTCCTGCTGCAGGACGATGCGCTGAAGCAATTGCTCTTCGATACGGTCCATACGGGCACGGAAATCACCATCCTCATGCAGCTTGCGGGTACGCGCGTCTGCCGCGGCCAGTTTAGTATCGATGATGCTATCAACCAGTGCCGGAAACATTTGATCGAGCGGCACTTTCTGGTACTTGAGCGGCAGCAATTGCTTCGCCTCTATGACATGCGAGCGAAGAATTTTTTCGCCATTCACCGT
>CAYXUT010000297.1:0-2718 GCA_964468005.1 uncultured Magnetovibrio sp.
TTACCACTCTTCTAAAGGGTTTTGCAATTGATCGGCGATATCAAATTCGTTCACCCGAAGGACACTCTAGATAGGACGATTTTGATCACGGGAAACGACGTTACCATGTGCCTGTCCTATGTTGAAGGGGAGGTGGCAGTTGATCACCACCCCAGCCAAATCATTAGCCTCAGTGAGAACGATAACCACATTATCGACCCTGAAGTGCCGCCATCGGTCTGTGCGGTCTACGGTCGCTGTGGTGCCAAGGCAGACGTTCCGACTGTTTCATTGGACATGATGGAAGCGGTCGACAAGGGTGATCCTGAGTCTGCTTGTAGAAGAAGTCGTCAATCTTAGCGGTTGGGAACTAATGATTTCTATGATTGGGGCGCGTGCTGGCTTGGGAAGGTTCCGAGATTTTCAGATTTAGAAAGATCAGTTGATGCTTCGTCTTATCGATTTTTTCTGTGAACATGCCATTGGGAGTATTCTCAAGCTCCCCGATGTCAAGCTGCGGGTTGACTTGTATCTTGACATCGGGGAGCAGTTTAAGGAGAAAATCAGGCCTTGCTCGACGGGGCATGGAATAATGGGAGTTGTCGATTTGCAGAATAAGAAAACGGCCTATGATTGTAATCGGAGTATAGTTTTCACGACTTACTCGGACGGCAATAATTCTTTTCTTTTCATGTGGGGCTTGAACAAACCGAACATCGAGTTTGTCACTGGCAAATCGGCTGTTAACTGGTTATCTAATGGCAAGATCGGCCAATTGATGCAGAAAAACGGCAACGGTCGCGAGACCGAGAACGCCAACATCTACTACGGCAAGAACGCCCGTGCCGAATGTTTGCCAGCTGAAGTAACTAAGCAGATTAACGCCGATGGTTAAAGCCCTGTGGTCAGGCTTGCTGGCCAGTCGGTCGTGAGCGAGGAAAAGTTATGAAAGGCTGGCGAAACTCGCCACAGACCTTCCTGGTCATCGTTGGGCTGTTCCTCGGCTTGGCGTTATTGCCGACGGTCATTGGCTGTACGGTCAGCACGCAGACCCCGCTCAGTCGTGTTATTGAGGCGGTTGGCGATAGGCTGCAGCCTTTACCGCTTAAAACCGAGCGCGAGCTTCAGCGCTTCGAAGAATTCTATCGCAAGTACGCCAGGGCCCCCATACAAGATCGGCTGGATTATTTTCGTTTTGCTTTCAAACGGGTGCGGACTAAGTACGTCCGAGAGGTCGCCGATAAGAAGTTGATCGATGCCGCTATTGAAGGAGTTGAGGAATCCAAGGCTAAGCCCAAATCAATGAAGGCTCCTGCCTTAATCGAAGTTGCCCTTGACAAAATGGTGACGTCCTTGGACCCTCATTCTGCGTTCATGAACAAAGCAGAATTCGACGAGTCATTCATTCACACCAAGGGCGAGTTCGGTGGCCTTGGTATAGAAGTGACCATGCAGGATGGCTTGGTCAAGGTCATCGCGCCAATCGAGAACACTCCGGCGGAAAAAGCAGGCCTAGCCTCAGGGGATCGAATTAGCCATGTAGATGGTAAACCAATCAAGGGCTTGAGCCTTCACGAGGCGGTGAGGCGCATGCGCGGCCGACCCGGAACATCGATCCGGTTGATGATTCAGCGCGCCGGAAAATCAGACTTTGAGGTGACCTTGGTGCGGGCCATGATCAAAGTGCGGGCTGTCCGCTGGCGCACGGTGGGCCGTATTGGCTATATCCGGGTTAGCCGTTTCTCTGAGCGGGTCGAGGGCGGCGTCGTCCAGGCCTTTGCCGGGATCCGCGCGGAGCTTGAGGGGGAGCCTGACGGTATCGTGCTTGATCTCCGTAATAATCCGGGTGGGCTATTGGACCAGTCCATCGCACTGGCCGATGCTTTCCTTGATTCGGGGGAGATCGTTTCTGTGCGCGGCAGAGATAGTGGGGGCCACCGAGCCTTTGGGGCCCAGGTGGGTGATCTCGCTAACGGTCTACCGATGGTGGTTTTGATAAACGGTGGCTCGGCGTCGGCCTCGGAAATTGTTGCCAGTGCCCTGAAGTTCCATAGCCGTGCCATGATCATGGGCAGGCGATCGTTTGGAAAAGGCTCCGTGCAAACGATTATCCCAATGCCGGAAGAGGGGGCGCTCAGATTGACGACAGCGCTATACTATGGGCCCGACGGGCGAACCATTCAGGCGCGCGGCATTATACCCGAAATTCGGATTGAAACTGGTAAAGAACCACAAAGCCGCCGCCGTGAGGCAGATTTGCCAAGATCCCTGCCGGCAGGAAAGCGCGGTACGGAAGAAAAGGTTCCGACCATCTTTAGTAAGGCTTGTCCAGCGATCAAAGGCGGTCGCACATACTCGAGCGATGGCGAGGCGGGGGACCGTGCCTTGGGTTGCGCGGTCGCGTATCTTGAGGCGGGCTCCAAGCATAAGTTTCTCGCCGCCCATGGCCAAGCGCGAAACATGTAGCGTGTCCTTTCGTTATTCTATCAAGATACTTGGCCCTTGCGTCCGCTGTTGCAGCTTGGGGCGAAAAATTCGGCTACTGGCACTTTATCGATCACTTCACGCATGCGGCAACGCTGGAAGCGGCCAATGGGCTTGGACAGTTCGGTAAGGTTTAGAAGTTCGAAGGGCCACATATGTCCGCCAACTACATATTAAAACAAACGGGATACCTGGTGGCGCGCAAGCATGCCGCCAGGCTCAGTCGGTAGGCCTAGGCCGTGCCCTCCGCGCCAC
>CAYXUT010000298.1:0-2705 GCA_964468005.1 uncultured Magnetovibrio sp.
ACCCCTCACCAACTATGGAGACATTGATGAACAGTTTGAAAGTTCTTGGTTTTTTGATCGCCATCGTCGGGATGGCAACGGCTCACGCTTAAGCCGAAACTAGGATTACCTACAAATCAGCAAAAACTACCTCGTCGTATTACCAGATGGCGGGACAGATCCTATTTTTGCGCCTTATATGCCCCCTGCTATAAGGAAAGCAACTAACAAGAACTAATGCTCACGTAAATCAACGAAATGATATACTGTGTTTAGGGAGAAAAAATATAGCTCTCCGTCTATCGGCAAATAATTTAAAGGTATTAGATGTTGCCTTACCAAGAACTAATAGGTTCGGTTCTATTGAGTCGTAAAGCAAAAAACTTACACCCCATACCGTTTCGAGATGATCGAAACTGATCCATTATATAGATATGATTTTTGTTGGTAAGTCCAGGTAATCAAGTTATGCTAACTGAATGTGGACGAATGATATCTTGACGCGGCAATGTAATGACATCCAAATTGTTTCATAAAAATAGTTTTTTAAAACTAGTTTGTTTTTTGTTACCAATTTGGGTCGTGCTCACGGGAGTTATCTCTGCGCAAGCAACTAGCGATGTCCCATCGACGGGGCTTGCCGAGGTGAAGGATGAGAAAAAACCAACGTCCGACGAAGAAGATAATGAAGATGATGACGATTGTTGAAGTAAATCTACATAGGGAGAACTGACGTATGAAAAATGTCCTAATTTTAACACTGATGGTATTTTTTGTGGCGCCGCTAGTCGCACAGGCAGGTAATGTGGGCATTACTAAAGACTTAATGTCTATTACTGTGCAAACAGAAAAAGGGCCAGTTAAAATAATACGAAACCAGGACAACAAAGCTGTTATCAACCCTGGTTTTGCCAAGACATCACGGAAATGTCCTCCATTTTGTGTTCAACCACATACTGTTGCTCCGGGAGTACAAACCGTGGGTGAACTTGAGGTCATTAAATTTATGGAAAAGGGCGGTCTTATAATTGATGCACGGACAGTTGAATGGCACGTAAAGGGTACTATACCTGGTTCCAAGAGTATACCTTATACTCAGATCGCTAGTCGTTTGAACGAGATTGGATGTAAGAAGGGTGCAAAATGGGACTGCTCGAATGCGAAGACAGTTCTGTTGTTTTGTAATGGTCTTTGGTGTGGTCAGTCTCCGACAGCCATCCGTGCCATGCTTCGAGAAGGCTATCCTGCTTCCAAGATCCTATACTATCGCAATGGAATGCAAGGCTGGCAGTCTCTTGGGCTTACAGTCATCGAAGGTGAAATGTCATAATCGGCGTCATTGCTAATCGGTTTAATGTCACTAACTATAGGCCTTCGTCAAGGAGGCCTATAACTTTTTCAAGCAATGACTTCTGGGACCTGAAGAAGACTAGTGCTGACAGCCGGCGGGTTGGTTGTGGCTCACGGGATCGGCGCCATCGCAAGGTCACTGATGGCTTCGCGGTGCGTCAAATTGTTAGGTGCCGCTGGGCTCTTTATATTTTGTACGTTTGTTACTGCAGGTGCCGATGGTTTAATCTTTTGGAGAATACGCCGGCATGAAGGGGCGTCTCTGGGAGATCTGGTCGAGTTTGACGCAGTAGCATGAACGATAATGACTATGCCATACCATCGATATGAATGAGATTTGTGTACCGTCTGTCCACAAAAAATTATAATTGTTATGTAAACACTGGACGTGTTAGGTCACATCCGGCCGCTATACGTATTTAGTCGTTGTGGACGGCCCCAAAAATAGTGGTCCAGAGTTAATTCGGTGTTTCGGCGCATTCTAAGCCTTTGGTATGGAGGATCGAATGAGCTCAGGATACAAACTGGCCCAGATCATCAATATGCTTCGCAAGATGGAGGTTGGGCTGCCACTAGTTAAGACGGTGGGTCAAGTTTGTTGCTCGCTGGGTTTCTCCGAGCAGAGTTATTACCGATGGCGCCTGACTACGGTGGTCTTCGTGTTAATCAGGCGAAGCGTCTAAAGGAGCGTGAGAAGGAGAACAAGCACCTTCGTTTGGCAGTCTCTGTTCTGACATTGGGCAAACAGAATCTGAAAGAGAGGCTTGAGGGGCTTAAGGTTCATCAGAAGAACTCAAGCGGAGCCGATTGTGGCTCAATGATGGATCATATATCTGGTTCGGCCTTGTTGGACCAATCATGTTTGGAGCTATGACTTCGTCCAGGATCGAACCGACGACGACTGACGCTTTCGCATACTGGCGGTGATCGATGAGTTCACCAGAAGGTTTCTGGCTATCGTCGTCGAGCGGAAGCTACAGTCCGACCATGTACTTCATTGCCCGGTAGACCTGTTTGTCAGCTTTTCGCCGTCGGATAAATCCGTTCGGACAATAGCTTGGAGTTTACGGCCATTGCCGTCAGAACCTGGCTCGGGCCAATCGGCGTGGAAGACGCAGTTCATGCAAGCCGGCAGCCCATGGGAGAATGGATACAACGAAATTTTCAATGGCAAACTCCGAGATGAACTTCTGAATACCGAAATCTTCTACGCGCTGAAGGAGGCATAAGAGCTGATTGAGAGATGGGGGCAACGCTACAATACGGACCGGTAAAAGTTTGATTGGGTATAGACCGCCGGCACCATAAACCATCTTGCCACGATCTGCTGTGCGGGCTTACATTACGTTCTAGCCTGCACAGCCGGATATGAAACC
>CAYXUT010000299.1:0-2683 GCA_964468005.1 uncultured Magnetovibrio sp.
TACTCACGTTGGTGCTCGGCTACCTTTTAGCCTATTTCCTCTGGCGGGTATCGCGACGGTGGAAGTTGATCCTCACG
The DNA here is from genome assembly GCA_964468005.1 of uncultured Magnetovibrio sp. Taxonomy (GTDB): domain Bacteria; phylum Pseudomonadota; class Alphaproteobacteria; order Rhodospirillales; family Casp-alpha2; genus TMED8. The sequence continues at coordinate 78 of CAYXUT010000299.1, forward strand.
TTCCTGGTGGTGGCGCCGATGATGATCGGGATCGTGGTGCGAGCCTACGGTTGGATGATTCTTCTCGGCGACGCCGGTGTCGTCAACGGCTTTCTCAAAGGGATTGGCTTGATTGACCAACCGCTCCAAATGATGTTCAGTGACGGCGCTATCATCATCGGCCTTACCCATGTGCAACTTCCGTTCATGGTGTTATCGATTCTGGCGGCGCTGGACCGAGTAGACCACACGATGGCGGAGGCTGCCGAAACGCTTGGCGCCGACCGGCTTCGCACGGTGTGGCATGTGATTTTGCCCCTTTCGTTTCCAGGTGTCGTGGCAGGATGCACCCTAGTCTTCACACTCAACATGACGGCGTTCGCGACGCCGGTTCTCCTCGGCGGCAACGGGACCCAGGTTATGACCGTCCTGATCTACCAACAATTCTCCCAGGTCTTTAATTGGCCATTCGGTGCCGCCTCTGCAGTAGTACTGCTGGGACTCACGTTTCTCGTGCTGTTTGTGTTCCTTCGTATGGTGATGCGGAGGGCTGCGGCCTGGATGGAAGCCCGCCCAGAGGGGACCGCCTCATGAGCCGCACCTTCCTCGTGGTCGTCGGCCTGCTTTACGTATTCATGCTTGCGCCGCTTGTTGTTGTCGTTGTCGTGTCTTTCAACGCTGGTACCGTCACCGATTTCCCACCATCCGGCTTGTCATTCCGATGGTACGCGCACGCCCTTAGCCTCGACCTCTACGTGAATGCTATCATCACCAGCGTCTGGCTCGGCCTTGCCGCCGCGGCGTTGAGTACGCCGCTCGGGCTTATGGCCAGCATTGGTATCGCCCGTGGCCGGTTCCCGGGCCGCGACGCCCTGCAGGCTTTCTTCCTTGCGCCCCTCGCGACACCAGGGATTGTGGTCGGCATCGCGCTGCTCGTGAGCTACGCCGCTGTCGGCCTTCGCGACGCACCTGTCCGGCTTCTGCTTGCCCACGTTTTGATTACTTTCCCGTTCTCGGTGCGGACAATTTTAGCGAGCCTCTCGCGCCTAGACCCTTCGTTGGAAGAAGCGGCCGCTACCCTAGGGGCCAAACCAGTAACAATATTCTGGCGGGTGACGTTTCCGCTCATTCAGCCGGGGATCGCCGCAGGGGCGATATTCTCGTTCGTTATGTCCTTTGACAACATTCCGGTTTCCATATTTCTTACGGACGTACATACAAATACCATTCCGATTGCCATCATGTCGTACCTGGAATATAACTTCGACCCCTCGATCGCCGCAGTTTCCTCGATGCTGATTGTTGGCTCGCTAGCGTTAGGTCTGTTCTTGGAGCGTATTTTCGGGCTTCGCCGCGCGATGGGTATGTAACCGTGGCCAAGGTTTCTCTCCACCAGGTATCTAAGCGGTTTGGCGTGGTCGAGGCGCTCCGAGAAGTCTCCCTAGACATCGCGTCTGGCGAGTTCGTGACGCTACTCGGTCCGTCCGGTTGCGGGAAGAGCACGACCCTCCGTATCATAGCCGGACTGACGATGCCAGATGATGGTAGTGTTTGGATTGACAGCAACGAAGTGACGCGGGTCCCCACCTACCGTCGCCGGATTGGCATGGTATTTCAGAACTTGGCGCTGTTTCCGCACTTGACGGTTGCAGAGAACGTTGCCTTCGGACTCCGCATGCGCCACGCGGCAATCAGTAGCGAACCGGAGATGGTGATTTCCGCCTTGGAAATGGTGCGCCTTACCGGCTTCGGGAACCGGTATCCGAGCCAGCTCTCTGGCGGTCAGCAGCAACGAGTGGCGCTCGCGCGCGCGGTTGTCTTTAGCCCTGACGTGATCCTGCTCGACGAACCGCTTGCAGCACTTGATCGAAACCTCCGCGAGGCCATGCAGCAGGAGATTCGTGATCTTACCCGGCGTATCGGCATAACCGCGGTATTTGTTACCCACGACCAGGAAGAGGCGTTGATCCTGAGCGATCGCATCGCGGTTATGAACCAAGGTGTGATCGAGCAGCTTGGTACCCCGGCCGAAATATTTGACTCGCCTTGTACCCGCTACGTCGCCGATTTCATGGGTACCACAAATTTGTTTGAGGCGCGCGTGAGGGAGGTGAATGGAGGCCGGCTCATACTTGACGCGGGCGGCATCGCCGTGACCGCCTCAACGACGATTAATCTCTCGGTCGGTGATCGGGTGCACGTAGCGATCCGGCCCGAGCGAATAGATTTGACGCGTGACAAACCGGCGTCACCCGCGTTTGCCATTGAAAGTGTCGTCGAGTCGGCGCTGTACCATGGTACTATCTCGACCTACCGGGTACGGCTCCAGGAATCTGGTAACGCGAATCTCGTGATCCGCCAGATCAACCGGGAGCGAATAGTGGCGGCTGACTCACTTGAACCGGGCACCCGGGTTTGGGTCTCATGGGCGCCTGGTTCGGTTAACGTAATGGCAAAATAGGGAATGCCCAAGTATTCTTCGAAAGTAAAAGCCATACCGGAAAAATCGTGTTTAACGTTCAGGATGAACATAACTAATCGGTAATAGACAGTATTAGATTGGTTCAGTGCGCTCCTAAAAGTAATCCTGAACTCAACCATTGTATGAAGTTCCTTAAGTGTTGGGC
>CAYXUT010000300.1:0-2668 GCA_964468005.1 uncultured Magnetovibrio sp.
CTCCTGCGCGACTAATGATACAAAGATACTGAACCAAGTATAGCCGCCTCTTTTTTATCCAGTTCGTAAGGGCAAATGGATCAGACTACGTAATGGTCGAAGAAAATAAGGATAGCCACCTCGTCCGATATTGTGCCGGCTTCTTCGGACTCGGCCTAATTGCACTCTTGCTGTGGAGAATTGGTCTCGACGAAGTAGCAAAACACATTGTTAGAATAGGCTGGCTCGCGCCACTGGTGCTTTTTCCTCAGGCTTTGGTGGCTCTGTTCGATGCCAAAGGGTGGGATTACACCTTTTCTCTCTCTGGTAGCCGGCGGCCCTTTTCCTTGTTGAGACTCTCCCTCATACGCCTAGCTGGCGAAGCCGTTAATAATCTCACGCCCACCGCCAACGTGGGAGGCGAAGCTATTAAAGTTTATCTGCTGCGAAAATACGGTGTGCCATCTGAAGTAGGAACGGCATCAGTCGTCGCCGCGAAGACAGCACTGACCATCTCACAGGTTGCTTTTATCGTATTAGGCCTTCCATTTTTTCTTTTTCGATTCGAAATAGGCTACCACGCATGGTGGATTCTTGGCGTGGTCCTCACCGTGGCCTATTCCTTCATAAGGCTCATTATCCGCTGGCAGAAACGCGGACTCGGCGAAAATACCGTGGATTGGTTGCAGCGGAGGTTTCCTAAGTGGAGACGGCTAGACGTCTGGAGGTTACGGGCCAAATCTGTAGATGCCCATCTCCTAACTCTGTACGAAAGGGAAGCCGGGGATTTTACGACCGCATGCATGCTCCATTTTCTAGGATGGTTGGCGGGCGCAGTCGAAGTTTATGTTTTTATGGTCTTGATTGGTGCGGAAGCTAGTTGGACGAACGCGTTGATCATAGAGACAATGATTCAGCCGGTGACCGCAGCAGCACTGATAATACCCGGAGCACTCGGAGTACGGGAAGCGGCCGGTGTTTTTCTCTGTCGTTTGTTAGGCATCGGCGACGGAGTCGGCCTAACCCTAATGGTGCTAAAAAGAGCTAGAGAGGCGGTTTACAATCTAATTGGACTTCTTGTTCTGACTCGGGCTGGATACCGACCCGATCGTCCTGAAGAACCCGGGTTGTAAGTTTTCAGGATCGAAGACTTGCTTCCTTTATCCCGCCTTACATGTATAATAACCGGCCTCGAAGCGGAATGTTTTATCTTTGTTTCGCAAAAGAGAGGATTGGGCACCGGTTGAGGAGGAGACCCAAGATGCGGACATTATTTTTGAACCCGCCGGCATATGAGAATTTTGATGGGGGAGCCGGTTCTCGCTACCAGGCGACCCGTGAAGTTTGGTCGTTCTGGTACCCTACGTGGCTCTGCTATCCCGCCGGCATGATTGAAGATAGCCGTGTTCTCGATGCCCCACCGGAAGGTATAAACCAAGCGCAAACTATAGACATAGCAAAGGACTATGAATTTATCGTCTTGCACACGAGCACCCCATCAGTTCAATTAGACGCGCACACTGCTGAACTTATTAAGGAACAGAACCAAGATTGTACAATAGCGTTCGTTGGCGGGCAGGCAACTGCAGAACCCGAAAAAACGCTGATGCTTTCCGAATCTATAGACCTCGTCGGACGAAAAGAATTCGACTATTCTATGAAGGAAGTAGCGGAGGGTCGCGATTGGAAGGATATACGCGGAATCAGTTTTCGCCAGAACGGAGTTATCCAACATAATCTTGACCGTGCCCCGTTGACAGATGCGGACCTGGATCAACTTCCATTCGTCACAAATATTTATGATCGGGACTTGGATTTTAAAAAATTTAATAGCCCGTATTGTCAGTACCCCTACGTATCATTGTATACCGGGAGGGGCTGCCCGGCACGATGCACTTTTTGTTTGTGGCCACAAGTGACGACCGGTCACTCTTACAGAACACGATCAGTCCAAAACGTGATGCAAGAAGTGGCCGGAATGGAAAGTCTTTTTCCAGGAATGAAAGAAGTCTTTTTCGATGACGACACTTTTACCGCAGACCCGAACCGGGCGAGAGAGATAGCGAAACAAATGGGGAGCAAGGGCCTATGCTGGTCTACAAATGCTCGCGGTAATGTTGATTACGACACACTAAAATCCATGAAAGACGGCGGCCTTCGCTTGTTTGTTGTGGGTTATGAATCTGGCAATGCAGCTATTTTAAAGAATATCAAGAAAGGGGTTGCCCTTGAAACCTCGAGACGTTTCACCCAACACTGTCACGAACTTGGCATTTTGATTCACGGAACCTTCATTCTCGGCTTACCGGGCGAAACAAGGGAAACAATGCAGGAGACTATGCGATTTGCACGAGACATGAACCCAGAGACGATTCAAGTATCGCTCGCGTCTCCCTATCCCGGAACTGCATTCTATGACTTTGCTGTCGACAATGGGTACATCAAAGCTGAGGATATGGTCGGCAAATCAGGCTACCAGAAATGTGTGATAAATTATCCCGATTTGAAGGGCGAGGAAATATTCGAAACAGTCGAGAAATTTTACCGCTCCTATTATCTTCGGCCAAAGTACATCTTCAAAGCCATAAAAAAAATGGCACGCGATACTGACGAACGGAAGCGGATGTGGCAGGAGGGCAAGGAATTTTTCCGGACCATGAAAAAAAGGAGACAAATGAACACAGTCGCA
>CAYXUT010000301.1:0-2647 GCA_964468005.1 uncultured Magnetovibrio sp.
GGTTGATGATTTCGCGGATTCGGGCCGCGTTTTCAGGCCTTATCGTCGAGCGTTGAAATTCGTTCATCCGTTGCACCCTCTCGAACATGCCGGCGAGTATTATACGTATAGCGTACTCCTAGCGGAAAGCGGGATTTTCCGTGCCCCAGCTAGCGAAGATCATGGTACGAGTAGCTTTAACCTGTTCGATGCCTTCGACCGCAACACTTTGCAAGTATCGTCCAGCGTGCGAGGCGTCATGAGACACGCCCGCTTCGACATCGCTCATCTCGTTTGAAGTGCATCACACGCCGATGGCGCCCCAGGTAAACCCATTAGGAATAAGGCGGCAATGACACCGCTCAGTTTCGCCAACTCAGCCTTGATGATGGTATCGAGCCAGCCCTGAAAATAGGTGGCGGCGAGAAAACTTAGGGCTACCAAAGTGATCAAGTTGAACCGTACGAGCAGGAGATAGAGATACAAGGCGTCTCCCCGATCCATCAATATGCCACCAACTTCAGAAAACCCAACTCGGCGTGTATATAGAAGGCGCTGTTTCCCCGTGGTCAAGTGCTTCAAGGGTGCTAGTTTCCAACCATGACAAAAAGCAATAATCCATGACCCCGGGCGCGCGCATTCAAGCCGCAGGAGAACTGCTTGAAACAGTCTGGCAGGGCACACAACCGCCCGGTGTCCTGATCACTGAATATTTTCGCAAGCGGCGCTATGCCGGCTCATCCGATCGCCGCGCCATTCAAGAACACCTCTATGCCGTGCTACGTCATCGCGCCAGGCTGGATTGGTGGATCGAGCGCACGAGACTGGACCTTGAGACAGGTGTTCGCACCCGCTTGATGGCTCACCTGGCGCTTGTCGAACGCATGAGGCCAGATGCGATTAGTAATCTATTCTCCGGCGCCAGGCACAGCCCGCATGTCTTAAGCGATTTGGAGCTTGAATTGGCCGACGCTCTATACGGACGGCCCTTGAACCATGCCGATATGCCGGTATCGACAGCTTACGAGTTTCCGGCCTGGATGACGGATACACTTTCGGCTCTATGGGGCGACCGATTGGGCGAGGAAGCGGCCGCACTCAACCAGACGGCGCCCGTGGATCTCCGCGTGAACATGTTAAAATCCAACCGAGGAGACGCGAAACGCGCCTTGGCCGACGCCTTCATCGAAACCGAGGAAACAGCTTTCTCTCCCCTGGGCCTCAGGGTCAACGGCCATCCCCGGCTCGGCGGCACCAAAGCCTTCAAGCGAGGTCTCGTCGAAATCCAGGACGAGGGTTCACAATTGATCGCTCTTCTGGTGGGTGCTCAGCCTGGCATGAACGTTGTCGACTTCTGTGCCGGTGCCGGCGGCAAGACGTTAGCGTTGGCCGCCACCATGGGCCGCGACGGCAAGCTCGCCGGCCGGTTAACCGCCTGCGATATCTCGAAAACCAGATTAGACCGGCTACGTCCACGTCTGAGGCGTGCCGGCGCTTACGCGGTTAAATGCCGGGTGATTACGGCAAAAGATGATAACTGGGTCGCTGAGCAGACCGGGCGGGTCGATCGTGTACTCGTCGACGTTCCGTGTACTGGTACCGGTACCTGGCGGCGCGATCCCAACGCGAAATGGCGCATCACCGCGACCGATCTTGATGACCTAATCGTCCAACAGCGCCGCATCCTCAGAGCCGCGGCCGGCATGGTGCGGACCAGTGGGAGACTGATCTACGCAACCTGCTCGTTGTTGCAGGAAGAGAACGAGAGGCAAATGGCTTGGTTCATCGAAAATCACCCGGATTTTCAGCCGCTTGACATAGACCAGGCCTGGTCGGAGAGCATCGGCGGCACATCGCCAGCGGGTGAGCCAAACCTGCGTCTGAGCCCGGCGATGGCCGCCACGGATGGCTTCTTCTGTGCCATCTTGGTCAAAACTCCCTAAATTGTTTCACCATGCAAAACTCTCTAAGTCCTTGCAAAATTACGATCTTTGATCTATTGTAGCCAAAATGTCTAACTAATCTTGTTGACTATATGACCTCAATGAGAATGGGGAGTGGTGTCTATCGGTTTGATTCTTGATGCCACAGTATTGGGTTCTTCATTGGTTCATAAGCTGGCAAGAATAATCTTCCCGGGAGTGAATGAATGTCGTCCAGAAGTAATAATAAGAAACCTGAACCAGACCAGCCGCCGGTGCGAAAAGATCGCGCCTGTCTGATGTGCGGTAAGAAGTTTACGTCCAGTCATATCGGCGAGCGGGTTTGCACGAATTGCAAGAGCACCGCAGCTTGGCGCGAAGGTAGCTTCGCTGCATAAGCACCATTTGTCGATATCCCTAGGGGTCTGGCAATTAAATTACAGAATTCAAAAAGACAGCACTAACGACACTGCAGGAGCGATTGTTTCAAGGTTTTATCTTTTCTCAATAGATTGTTCTTAGCTTGATACGATTGGCGTCACTCACCGTCCGCGAGGCGTCGTTCAATCTTCATGCAAGCTAGAAGGCTAGCAGAGGAAAGACGAAGCCACCATGCATTCAAAATGTGTTAATGGCAGCGAACATCCACTGGATGGTCCGCACCCGACTGATTAATAGCGATCCGCAATACCGGCGCGTTGAAACGAGCCAAAGACTTGGGAATGGTTTGCTTTAGCACCCCTTTT
>CAYXUT010000302.1:0-361 GCA_964468005.1 uncultured Magnetovibrio sp.
AGAATATCGCTAGGAAAATGTTCCCCGGCTGGTAGGTAACTATTGCCGAAAAACTTTTGTTTCGGTTCGAACCTCTTTAAATAGGTTGTCCTGGCGCCCATCTAACTCCGCAATATCCATAAGCCAAGAAGTATCGCTCCGAGGTCTACTGCGACCATCCCACCTTTTGAAAGGCTGGCCGCGTCCACTTGTTCACCGAAGTCAGACGGGCTGGGTGCCACATTGGTCGAGGTATTGGCGGCAAGATGCCTTTAAGCCGCCTATGAGATCGTTTTCTCAAACGCCATGCGATTTAATATAAACGATATATTCTTCAAACGAGTCCGTCTTTTTTGCTTGCTGACACGCCAGAGTTTCGTTT
>CAYXUT010000302.1:500-2646 GCA_964468005.1 uncultured Magnetovibrio sp.
CATCTAGGAATTCGGAAAAAGATCGTTTCCCCAGCTTGCCTCAAATGGGGTCGAAATTCAGTCCGGAATCCAAGATTTCTTGGGCGCTGGAAATTTTGATTTTTTGTCACTCCCCTCGAATTTTAAAAGTCTAACAAGCGCTCCTTAGACCAAGTGAAGTTCGAAAACCATACCCCCTCGGGTCTATCACTTCGCACCTCGCCGGGTAGAGCCTTGCGCCACCGCAGTCGTGGCGGCAGGATATCGCCTGAAAAAAGGGGAGGAATAATCACCATGACTAACTATGACGTCGTCGTCGTCGGCGCCGGCAACGCAGCCTTATCAGCCGCCATAGCGGCTAAAGAAAACGGCGCCAGCGTGCTGATTTTAGAAAAGGCTTCAGAGGAAGAAAAAGGCGGTAACTCTTACTTCACCGCAGGCGGTTTTAGGTTCTGCCACAGCGGTATCGACGACGCGGCGAGCGACGTTCTGATCGATCTCTCAGACGCCGAACGCAAGCAGATTGTGCTACCCGTACACGACCGAAACACCTTCTACGACACGCTGATGAAGGTCACCCACCACCAGGCCGACGAGGATATGGCCTGGCGGTTGATTGACGGTTCTCGCCCGACTATGGTTTGGCTCCGCGAGCATGGCGTACGTTTCATCCCAATGTTCGGCCGACAGTCCTTTTTGGTCGATGGCAAACAGCACTTCTATGGCGGCGTCAATATCGAGGCTATCGGCGGCGGGGCCGGGCTGGTTGAGATGGAACTGGCCGAGGTGCTGCGCATGGGTTGTGAAATTCGTTATGGCACCGGCGCAACACGGCTGATCCAGGGTATGGATCGCCGCATCACCGGCCTCGAAGTGCGCGGTCCCAATGGCTACGAAGAGATTCAGGCCAAGGCCGTGGTTCTGGCCTGCGGTGGTTTCGAATCGAACCCCGAGATGCGCGTGCGTTACCTAGGCACCGGGTGGGACTTGGCGCGCGTGCGTGGCACCCGCCACAACATGGGCGACGGCATTACGATGGCCCTGGACATAGGCGCGCGCCCCTTCGGCAACTGGTCGGGTTGCCACTCAGTGGGGTGGGACATCTCGGCCCCCCCCTACGGCGATTACGAGGTCTTGGACAATTTCCAAAAGCACTCTTACCCCTGGGGCGTCATGGTCAACCTTACGGGCGAACGTTTCGTCGACGAGGGTGAAGACTTGCGTAACCACACCTATGTGCGCTTCGGCCGCGAGATCATGGCCCAACCGCACCGCACCGCGATCCAAATCTTCGACCAGAAAACCATTCCGCTGTTGCGTGACGAATACCGCATCAAGCAGGTAACTAAGTACACAGCAAACACTATCGAAGAGCTTGCCGCCCAACTTGAGATCAACCCACAAGCGCTCAGGGCCAGCATCGACGAATTCAACGCGGCCTGCCCCGAAGGTGCGTTTGGTGACGGCTTCAACCCGGCCATACTGGACGGTATCTCGACCGACGGGCTCGCTATCAACAAGACCAACTGGGCGCTGCCAATCAACGAGCCGCCTTTCGAAGCTTATGTGACGACGACCGGTGTTACTTTCACCTTCGGCGGGCTCAGAATTGACGAGACTGGGGCTGTACAGGATGTCTCCGACCGTTCCATCCCGGGACTTTTTGCCGCCGGTGAACTGGTGGGCGGGCTCTTTTACGAAAACTATCCGGGCGGCTCGGGCCTGATGGCCGGTACCGTGTTCGGAAAGCTCGCCGGAGAGAGCGCGGCGGCCTTAGTTGCAGCTGGTTAGCGAGCCGTTGCCAACATTACGAACTTTGCTACCATGACTGTAATAACCGAGACACTATGGGTTAAGATTATAGCCTTTCCCTAAGCTCTCCATGTGGTGTCTTTCCATTGATTGCACCGTGTGGTTAGAAGTTTTCCCGTTCGATGAATTTCACCCCTGGGGCTGACATCGTCCTTGCAGGAAACGAGTTAATAGAATTTCTGCTGGTCGGAACGATGTGATCTCTCGATTTTACTGTTGAATTACGGCGAACTCGGTTTGATGTAGGCATGACGAACGCTTTTGTCTTCGCCATGCCAATGGAAGCTGGTTTGGAATTCATGGCCATTGTCGGTGCTGATTTCCTTGATTCTGTATGGAAACCTTTCGATTACGA
>CAYXUT010000303.1:0-2598 GCA_964468005.1 uncultured Magnetovibrio sp.
CACATGATCTTGCTACGCAGCATGGCATCGCTGCGTTTGCCATTTTTGTAAAACAGGCATAGAATGGCCCGCTTTCGAAGCAGAATCTGGCTCATTTGATTACAGTGCCGCTTTCCCTTGGAGGCAACCTCCTTGCAAAACGGATCATCTACCCTATCGTTGGAACCGGATCCGCGGGGCCTGTCAGCGTCGCGGAGGCAACTTGCCATCAACCTGTTTCGGGAATTGAAGGCAACCTCGCTGAGCGGGATCGGTATCTCCCGCGAAACCTATGGTGCAAGTGAGACTGCGGCAATTGAAGTGATTGAACGACATGCACGCAACGCAGGACTTGAGACTACTTGGGACCCAGCCTGCAATTTACGTATCAGGCTTCCCGGCAACAATTCTAGGTTATCCTGTGTCGCAACGGGTTCGCATCTCGACAGCGTACCGGAAGGAGGTAATTTCGACGGCGCAGCCGGGGTTGTCGCCGGCCTCAGCGTTCTTCTGGATGCCCAAGAACGCGGCGGCATGGAACGCGATCTGCTCCTCTACGCCTTGCGCGGCGAGGAAAGTGCCTGGTTTGGCGGTCCCTGCTATTTCGGCTCACGTGCGTTGTTCGGCGGGTTGACGGCGGAAGACTTCGCCTCGCCCCATCGCAGCGGTCATAAAACGCTGGAGGATAGCATGCGTGAGACCGGCGTCGATGTTGATCTGCTCAAATCTGGCCAAGCCATATTAAATCCGGCAAACATAGCTTGCTGGTTTGAGCTTCATATAGAACAGGGACCAGTCCTAATTGCCAGAGAAAAACCGGTCGGCTTAGTTACTGGTATACGCGGTAATATTCGCCATCGCCAGGTTACTTGTCGCGGCGAAGCAGCCCATTCCGGAGCCGTCCCTCGTTGGCTTCGACACGATGCGGTGCTGGCTATGTCCGATCTTCTGGTCCGCATCGACGAGCATTGGCGCATCCTACTGGAATGGGGCGAGGATCTAGTCATCACTGCCGGTGTCGTTGAGACGAACCCGGCGGAGCATGCAGTCTCACGTGTGCCAGGAGAAGTAACGTTTGCGCTTGAATACCGAAGCCAAAATCCTAAGACACTCGAATCCTTCGGCACCTTATTGCAGTCGGAATGCAAACAGGTCGGTGATAAGCGCGGCGTCACATTCGATCTCGGAACGCCCTCGACAACGGCACCAGCAAAGATGTCTCCAATGATTGTTGAATTGCTCGAGGACGTTTGTAATCATTGCGGCATCGATTATGAAACCATGCCGTCTGGTGCCGGGCACGATTCGTCTGTCTTCGCCAATGCCGGCATCCAATCGGGAATGATCTTTGTTCGTAATGATAAAGGCAGCCACAACCCTCACGAAACGATGGATTTTGACGACTTTTTTCAAGCGACCCAGATTTTAAACACAGCTATGCAAGTTGCAGCCCAGGATAGGGAAAGGAACTTCGGTCATGAGTAACAATGCTGGTTGGGCACAAGAAACCGCCAGTATCATCATAGATAATCATTGTCTGTATACTCGGACCCAGGCCGACCCGTTCTTTTTTTCATCAGGTTGGGCCAGCCCGGTATTCATCGACTGTAAGAAGCTAATTTCGGCGCCCGCCGCGCGGGATGCGTTGGTTCGAATGTCAGTGGAATGCCTCTCAAAAAATGTAGGCAATATAAGGGCTGTCGCCGGGTGCGAGCTAACGGGTATTCCCTTCGCGACCCTGCTGGCAGATCGGCTTGGTCTGCCGCTCACCCTTGTTTGCAAGCAGAGCAAGGGTTTCGGTCGTCTCGCTCAGTTTGAAGGCAACTTCGAGGCTGGCACACCTTTCATCCTAGTCGATGATCTTGCGACCGACGGAGTTAGCGAAGCAATCTACGAGGCTGCTCTGTGTCGTGCCCAGGCGACGGTCGTTAATACTTTCGTGCTGATTGATTACGCAATTTTCCCTTCAGATCGATCTCTATTGTCTCTGGCCACATTAACCGATGTGATAGCCGCAGCAAAAACAACCAACTATTTAAGCGACCGCGATTTAACCGAAATTCAGAGCTTCACTGCAAATGCAGCGCAATGGTCAAAACTGCACGGTGGGATTGGCAAGCTATGATGCGAAGATTGAGCCCCTCCACATTAGCTCTCACGCAATCTGAGGGACGATAGTGACATCGAACTCTTAACAGGATTTAAAAGACCAAACAGAAACCCTTTTAAAACGATTGGCAACCCCTATAAATTTGGTTTTTCGGAGAGCTTCATCCTCAACGCTCTATAATTTCCGAACGCTCTGTTCCCCCGTTGACCAAGAGTTGGCTGCGAGCTTTCAGGAGTAGAGACGCACCCTCCCGATCACGTGAGTAAACTAGATCCATAGGCCTCCACTCCTCGGCAAAGTGTTCTGCCGTGGCCTTGTTGCGGGCCAAGACGACGGGGACAGCGACGTATTCGTCACTGGGGACCGGGCGCGTCGCACAAGTAAGTAACGGGCTTCTTCGACGGGGGCTAGGACTTCCTACAGTGAACGCAGAATCAGGGATCGCTCGGACCGTGTTCCGCCTTGGATATGGTAGGACGTTATTGTTCCAACTTCGTGTACATCGCAGC
>CAYXUT010000304.1:0-2543 GCA_964468005.1 uncultured Magnetovibrio sp.
AAAGAGAAGGAGCGCGCAGATAAGCTGAGTGGTGGGCAACAACAGCGAGTTGGCTTAGCACGTGCTTTGATGCAAGAACCCAAACTAATTTTGGCGGACGAGCCGATCTCGAGCCTAGACCCGGCAACCTCAAAACAGATTATGGATTTGCTCAAAGAATTTAATCAAAAAGATGGGGTTACCGTGATTTGTAATCTTCACTTGCCGTATCTTGCGAGGGAATATGGGTCGCGAATTATTGCATTGAACGAAGGATGTGTTGTTTATGATGGCCCTGCAACCGACATAAGTGATAAGGAGCTCCACTCTTTTTACGATTCACAATAATTCTTTTCTGGCGTAGAATGGACTTAAATATTTAAAAACAATAAGAAATTCATTTTATGACCTCTTGTGATCCTTCAGCAAAACAACTAAGACAATTCGGTTTATTGATGGCGGGTGTGTTTTCCTTTTTTGGAGCTGTATTCATTTACAAAAAATGGATGATTGCCGCTGGGGTCTTGGGGCTTTTGATATTGTTTTTTGCGGGTATGGGACTTTTAGCTCCTATGAGACTTCTTTACATCTATAGGAAATGGATGCGGTTTGCAGAAGTGGTAGGAAACTTCAATGCCAAAGTTATTCTGGGCCTGGCCTATTTTCTCGTCTTTACCCCGACACGAATTATTTCTTCGGTTTTCAGGGAAGACCCTTTAAGAAGAAAGTTTGAACTGAACAAGAAATCGTATTGGCTCGATTGTGAACCTCGTGATTCGGATCCAAAACGTTATGAGAAACAGTTTTAAGAGTTTTCCGATTAATTTTCAAAAGATTCATTGGAAAACACTCATAGAGAAAAATTGTTTTGATTTTGAAAATTTATATCGATTGCCTGCATTAGAAGGGCATTATTATTAATTTGCTAGTCAGCTATATATTTGCAATTAAAATAATTTAAGCCAGCATTTTGAATGCTTTTATCGAAAGAGGCTTCACAATTGTATCTTGAATTTGGAACAAGTAACTTATCTCGACAGGTCCGCCATTAGCACCTTTTATTTATTTTTTTCAAAAGCTTACATATAATGGGGCCTGGCAGGGTTAAAACGCAGTTGCCTAAAAGGTATTTGATTTAGCCATACTTCAAGTTTTTTTCGAGATCTTTCCGAATGTCTCAGTGGCAATGGAAAAACACCTTGAATTTATAGTTTTTTTTCTTTTCTTTCCTGACCTTCTTTAGACATTACCCGTTTGAATGCTTCCTGAAATATGTTAGCTTAGTATATTCTTTGAAGTTGGGTGATGCTCGGTTCTAGATCCGGTTAAATAGGCTCATAAAATAAATGAGGCATAAAGGGCATGGTGCTTTTTATGGTTCCTAAATAAATTAGAGGCCTCAAATGAAGTTGCACTTTCCAATAGCTGGACTAGCGGTTTTTATTCTTATGTCTATTCTGGTCTCAAGACCAGGTTTTGCATCGGATCAAAATAAGGGTACAAAAGGAAACAAGAGTGCTGCGGAAATTCCCAAGGAACCGGGTTGGAAGCACCCATCCTACCGGGGTTGGGAATCGTTAAGCGTTCCGGGTTTGGTTGCGACTTTCTATGATCTGGATCTGGATCGCCAGCTGGATTATATGGTTATTCGCAAAGTGATTCGAAAAGCTTCTGCAGAAGAAACAACGATTGAAAAAGCTATCGAAGTTGCCCAGTTTGATGGTTTAAGCGTATTTTTTTCGCATCCGGTCGTATATTTTACAAACCGTAATCCACTGTTTTATTGTTTAGGGGTGGATTATAGACGCAATTGCCGAGACATCTGGGTTGATATTGCGGAAGATGGTTTAAACGGCAATGAAGAACTTTATACTTTATCAACGCCGAGCCTGGGGGTTCGTTAGTAAAAAAAAGCGCATTTTTTTCTTTTTGATTTTGGTGGCTTTGATCTTTGGGCCACTTCCTGCTTATTCCTATTCTGAACATGGAAATGGCTCCGGGGATTCTTCAAAAAACAAAAAGGTTTTGTTGCGACTTGGATCCACAGTTTACAAACACATGTGTATTTTTTGCCACGGACAGGATGGAAATGGAGGTGGCAAGGCCATGGCTTATCTCTATCCATGGCCAAGGGATTTTCGAAAAGGAGTATTTAAATATAGAACAACCCCTTTCGGTTCCCTTCCGCAGGACAAAGATATTTATCGAACGATAAGTAGAGGAATACCGGGTACTTCCATGCCCGCTTGGGGTGGAGCGTTGTCGGAAGATGAAATCTGGGGCGTTGTCGAATATATTAAATCGTTTTCAAAACGCTTTGAAAAAGAAAAACCGAAAGAGGCCATTGTCCTTGGTGATATGCCTGCAACCGATGCGGAGTCAATTAAAAGAGGGCATGGGATTTATAGGGAAATGCGCTGTTCCCAATGTCATGGCACCGATTTGAAAGGGGATGGGCCTATTGCGGATGAACTTTATGATATTTGGAATCATCGGGTTTATATTTATGCCCTGACAGACCCTAATACGTATAAATTTGGTTTTAATAAAAAGGATTTATTTAT
>CAYXUT010000305.1:0-2539 GCA_964468005.1 uncultured Magnetovibrio sp.
CAGAGAGGTTCTCTGACGCGCGCCCCGAGTTTCCCAGGGAGGATTCCTTAACCGAGCCCATTATGAGCATCCACTAGTTGCTCCACAGGTGTTGCATTTTAAACAAGTGCCATTGCGCACAAGGGTCATATTTCCACAGTCATCACAAGGGTCACCCTCATACCCCTTCATGCGTGCTTCTCTGGCCCGGTGTATATAGAGATCGGTGTCGTCCATAATTGTTTCTGAAAGCGAATAGGCCGGTGCCGCTTCGGGAATAGCGTCTAGAGGAGTGACCTGTGCTCCAACCGCTTGTGCAACAGGTGCCTTGCGGGTTTCGAGTGTTGCTGTCGCTACATCATTTTTATCGCCCTGGATAACCAGTAAGTTACGGGTATAGCCGAAGCTAGTATATTTTCGCACGGCATCCATTGCATTGCTGTCTACCTCCGGCAAATTTCCTTCGTGGGAGCCGTCTCCCATTGCATCTGGCACCATGTCCTTCGGTTCCGCGTGAGCGAGGTCATTACGGCCAAGATAAGATACGGCTAGTTCCCGGAAGATATAATCTAGTATTGATGTTGCCATCTTTATAGTGTCGTTGCCTGTTACCATTCCTGATGGTTCGAAACGAGTAAAGGTGAAGGCTTCGACGTATTCGTCCAATGGTACCCCGTACTGGAGGCCAATGGATATAGCGATGGCAAAATTATTCATTAGCGAACGGAATGCAGCACCTTCTTTGTGCATGTCGACAAAAATTTCTGCTAGGCGACCATCTTCGTATTCCCCAGTGTGTAAATAGACTTTGTGGCCACCGACCGTGGCTTTTTGGATGTAGCTTTTACGGCGGTGAGGGGGGCGGACGCGTTGCGCTACAAAGCGTTCAACGATGCGTTCAGCGACAATCTTGGCGCGTACCGAATTCGGTTCGTCCACGGTATGGTCTTCGGCCATCTCTGTTTCATCGATAAATGCAGATTGGAGTGGTTGCGAAAGTTTGGAACCATCGCGATACAGCGCATTGGCTTTAAGGCCTAATCTCCAAGACAAAAGATAGGCCTCCTTGCAATCATCAACGGTTGCTTGGTTCGGCATATTTATGGTTTTAGAAATCGCACCGGATATGAAGGGTTGACTGGCAGCCATCATTCGAATGTGGCTTTCAACAGACAAAAACCGTTTGCCGATTAGGCCACAGGGGCTGGCGCAATCAAAGATCGGCAGGTGTTCTTTTGCGAGATGGGGAGCTCCTTCGAGGGTCATAGCGCCGCATACAAATAATTTAGTTTCATTAATTTCGTCTTCGGAAAACCCGAGTTTGGAGAGCATATTCAATTTTTCGTTGTTCAGATCATCGTCTGATAGTCCCAGGCTCTCCTTACAAAAGGCTTCACCCAGGATCCACTTGTTAAATACGAACTTTATATCAAAGGCTTCTGCCAGGTTCTTTTCGATTTTTTCAAGAACCTCGTCCGTGAACCCTTTAGCCTTTAAGGTTTCATGGTTAATGCTGGGTGCTTCATTGAGCGTACCGTGTCCAACTGCGTAATTAATCATATCCTGGATTTGCTTAGCCCCGTAACCGAGCCGGCGAAGCGCAAGGGGGGCCATACGGTTTATAATTTTGAAATACCCCCCCCCTGCTAATTTTTTGAATTTGACCAGCGCAAAATCAGGTTCAATACCGGTAGTATCGCAATCCATTATCAGGCCGATAGTGCCAGTTGGTGCGATGACGGAGACTTGAGCGTTGCGGTAGCCGTGTTCCTGGCCAAGTTGCAGTGCATTATCCCAGGCCCGGTGGGCAGCTTGGGCAAGATTTGAATCAGGACTTTCTAATATTTTCAATGGGGTAGGAACGATTGACAGGCCCTCGTAACCGTTTTCAACGCCCTGTGCGGCGCGCCGATGATTACGTATTACGCGTAGCATGGCGTCGCGATTTTCACCAAAAGACGGGAAAGCACCAAGCTCCTCAGCCATCTCTGCCGACGTAGCGTAGGCAATTCCCGTCATCAATGCTGAAATAGCTCCGCAGATGGCACGACCGTCAACGCTGTCATAGCTGTAACCCGATGCCATCAGGTATCCGCCAATGTTTGCAAAACCAAGCCCGAGAGTACGAAATTCGTGGGATAATTTCGCAATACGGGCAGACGGGAACTGCGCCATTAGAACGGAAATTTCTAGCGTGATAGTCCATAGCCGAACGGCGTGCTCAAAGCTGCCAGTATCAAAGGTATTATCTTCACGATGGAACTGGAAAAGATTAAGTGATGCAAGGTTACAAGCGGTGTCATCGAGAAACATGTATTCCGAGCACGGATTTGATGCGTTAATGCGTCCACTAGAAGGACACGTATGCCAGTCGTTTATTGTAGTGTCGTATTGTATTCCTGGGTCGGCACAGGCCCATGCAGAATAACTTATATCTTCCCAAAGTTCACGCGCCTTGACGGTTTTGGAAATTTCACCATCTTTACGACGAATAAAATACCAGTTCCCATCGGAAAGCACTTTATCAAGAAAGGCATCGGATACGCGAACCGAATTATTG
>CAYXUT010000306.1:0-2508 GCA_964468005.1 uncultured Magnetovibrio sp.
CCATACAAAGCTTTGCAGAAAGCTTGAGTGATCGGGTAGCCATTAGAGGATGTCCACTGTCGTTAGGCGGTAGCCTTTTAGCTGTCGGCGGAGAGTGTCATGACAGGGTCTACCCTTGCTGTTCTTACATTGGTTCAATTGTCCGTCAAGGCCCAAGCGCGCGTTAACGAATGTATGCTCTAAAGCAATTGATTAGCAGTCATGGTAGAATAGTGCTGTTAAATGTTAACTTAAGCCACGGACAATCATCTTGTGGCCAGGGAGTCCTGGGGACTATCCTGGACATAACCGGTTGCGAGACGAGGAGATCTGATGATCGGCTTACGGCGGATAATGGCTGTCTCTGTGTTGATTTTTCTCATGGTGAAGCCGTTGACGGCTGGCTGTGCATCTGGGCCGTTGAGCGACGTCGATGTGCTTTGGACGCGAAGCGCCCTGAAGGCCGCTGCATCGTCGCAATGGAAGACAGCGGGAAGGTTTGCCGCACGTATCAAAAATCCCATTGCCAAGAAACTTCTAGCTTGGCGGCAGCTATCTCAGGGGGCGGCGGGTATCACCTTTGCCGAAGTCGACGCCTTCTTGAAGGAGAATTCCGACTGGCCAGGCCGCAGGAGCCTGCTGCGCCAAGCCGAGCGCCTTTTGCCGCTCGACATGGCGGCGGAAGACATCTTCGTCTGGTTTGGCGGGCGCGAACCCGCGAGCGCCGCCGGCCGAATGCGCTTGGGCGCCGCGCACATCGTCGTTGGCGAGACCGGCAAGGGGCGCGAGATGATCCGCCGCGCGTGGATCGACGGCAATTTCTCTAAGTCCGACGCCAAGGTATTGTACCGGCGGTTTCGCAGATACCTCAACCAGGCCGACCATATCGCGCGCATGGACCGGCTGTTGTGGGACGGCAAGGTTTGGGCCGCCCGGCGTCTAATCTACAAAGTGCCGAAGGATTGGCAGAGACTGGCCCAGGCGCGCTATTCGCTGAGACGGCGTACCGGCAATGTCGACTACCTGATCTCCAAAGTGCCGAACGAGATGCAGAAACATCTAGGCTTGGTCTACGAGCGTTTGCGTTGGCGTCGGCGCAAGGGCAAGGATTCGGCCTTTGAGATGTTGAAGGCATTGCCAGATGAACTGCCACGGCCGGAACTCTGGTGGCGCGAGAAGGCCTCGCTGGCGCGCCTTGCCTTGCGCAAGGGCCATATCACCCAGGCTTATAATTTGGCCAAGTCGCATGGGCTTCAGCCAGGCAGCGCAGCCTATGCCGATGCTGAATGGCTGGCTGGTTGGATCGCGCTTCGGTTTCTCAAGGAACACGCTGAGGCGCGCACGCATTTCAAACGCATGCACGCCGCTGTCGAATATCCGATTAGCCGGGCGCGTGCCGCCTATTGGGCCGGCCGGGCGGCGGAGGCGCAAAAGGGCGAAACCGCCTCAGAAGTTGCCATCACCTGGTACCGCAAGGCTGCCGCTCATCCTCTTACTTACCACGGCCAACTGGCTTTCGGGCGTCTCAAACCCAATGCGAGCCTGACGCTGCCGGCATCGGAGTTCGACGAAATTTCAAAGGAAACGGCGCAAGAGTTTTTTGAAAATGAGTTGGTCGGCGTCGTCGAAATCCTGCATGATGTAGGCCAACACGAACTCATGTGGCCGTTTATCAGGAAGCTCTACTCGATAACAGACGATCCCGGTTGGCGCGGCCTGACGGGGCGCCTAGCGCGCGTTAACGGCCGGGCCGATCTAGCGGTCCGTGTCGCCAAGCGCGCCGACCGCGATGGAATGGCATTGCTCGATCTCGGCTATCCGACGCTGGAGCCGCCGGCGCTGCCCAAGACCGCTACGAGCCGGGCACCCGAAGTGTCGCTAACGCTCGCCGTGATCCGCCAGGAGAGCGCATTCCGAATCGACGCCAAGAGCCACGCCAAAGCACGCGGCCTAATGCAGATTATCCCACCGACAGCGAGAAGAGTTTCCAAAGGCCTAAGGTTGCGCTACTCAAAATCGCGCCTAGTGAGTGACCAGAAATTTAACCTGATACTTGGACAAAGCTACCTCGGCGACCTAATTGAGGACTACAAGGGCTCCTACGTGCTTGCTTTGGCCGCCTATAATGCCGGTCCGCACCGGGTGAAACGCTGGATCAAGGCGCATGGCGATCCGCGTGTTTCAGAGATCGATGCCATCGATTGGATAGAAATGATCCCCTTCTCCGAAACCCGAAATTACGTGCAGCGAGTTTTGGAAAACCTGCAAATCTACCGTCTGCGCTTGGCCGAGACCGAAGTGGCACTCGGTATTGCTGACGATTTGCACTTCTAAAACCCCTAAACCTCAAAGCAGACGTTGTGCAACGCCTCGCCTGCGTCTGATTCGCATGTATTCCATGTGCGCGCTCATGTGCGGGGGTATGATGATGTTACTAAGGTCTTGGAACGGGCACTTGGACGGTATCGGGGATCTGGGCCTTCAGGCGGCGGGTATTGGTGCTAAACATTGATGACCGTGCCGGCGTTA